>DASTIS010000044.1:0-11867 GCA_035717365.1 Rhodanobacteraceae bacterium | reverse complement strand
CCGCAGCCTGGATCGGGGTGGGGGTGGCGTAGCCTTGTTCGGCAAGGGCACGCAGCAACGCGGGCGCAAGCCCGAGCGATTCGAACGTCATCGGAAAAACTCCTGTGTAACCCGGAGCGTTCCCAATAACCGCGCTGCAGGCAGATAAAGCAATGTGCGCGCTCCGCAGCTGCGGAGCCCGTGTATGCGCGACGGAAACGAGTGGCGAGGGGCCGGGCGGCGCAGGCTTCTCAGCTCTGCGGCGGCGGTGATCCACCAGGGAAGTTCGGCCTACGGCGCGTCAAACTGCGCTCAGTGTAGCGGGTTGCGCGTCGGCAAGCCAGCAGAATTTGGCGTTGGACTTCCCGGGTGAAGCCTGGCCTCGGCGGCTTGTGCGAGCCCCGATATCCCTTGCGCACAAGTTGGGCTTCCGTCGATGAAACCGGCGTCAGCCCAACCTACTCCCATCGATTGGCGTTTCCCGCGAAGCCGGGCCGTTGTACGCGCACGACGCAGAAGCGTTGCCCGCTGGGTGCCTGCATGATGGTCCAGCGCTCCAGCCGTTTGAAAACACTGGCACCGAGTTTGGTCAGGCGCGCGACTTCGGCCTCGATGTCGTCGGTTTCGATGTCGAGATGCACGCGGCTTTCGTGTTCCACGCGCTGGAGTTGCACCATCGGCTCGTCCGGCAGCGTTGCCAGCTGCCGGTAGTTCCCGCGGCTGCCGGGATGATCCATGTCCACCGGCCGTCCGAATGCGGCGGCCCAGAAGCGGGCCGCCGCATCGATATCGGCGACGTTGCAATCGATCTCCATGGAGCAAAGTCGCGAATGGTGCATGTCAGTTCGCCATCATCTTCTCGCGCCGCGCCCGAAACTCGCTGTCCTGGTTCCACTGCGGCCACTGGTCGCTCCCGGCGAGTTCACGTCCGACCTCGTACAGCGCCTGGGTGTCTTCGGCGAGGCCGGAGAAATCCCAGTCCGGATTGAAGTTGTCGAGTGGCGTGTGGTAGCGGTGGGCGGTGTAGTCGTCGAGCGCCGCGCGACCGGCCTTGGTGCCGCCGTTCACCATGTCGTCACCGGTCTGGGTCATCAGCGCCGGTACCCCGGCTTTCGCAAAACTGAAGTGGTCGGAGCGGTAGTAGAAGCCATTCTCGGGGGTAGCATCGGGGCTGGCGTAGCGGCCTTGCTGCTTCAGGGCGGCTTTCAGCATGTCTTCCAGTTGCGACTGGCCGTTGCCGATGATCTGCAGGTTTTTCGTTGGACCGATCACGTCCATGGCGTCCATGTTGATGTCGGCGACGGTCTTGTCCATCGGGAACACCGGGTGCTTGGTGTAATACAGCGAACCGAGCAGGCCGGATTCCTCCAGGGTCACGGCCGCGAACAGGACGCTGCGCTTCGGCGCGGGGGCCTGCGCCTTGAATGCCTTGGCGATTTCCAGCAGCGCCGAAATGCCCGTGCCGTTGTCCACCGCCCCGTTGTAGATCTTGTCGCCCTTCAGGCTGTCGTCCTCGCCCAGGTGATCCCAATGCGCGGAATACACGACGACCTCGTCCGGCTTCCCGGTGCCCTTGATCATGGCGAGCACGTTGTCGGCGCTGCCATGGGCGATCTTGCTGTCCAGGGCAATCGAAGCAGTCGCCTTCAGGTCGACGGGCTTGAAGCCGCGATGGTCGGCCTCGGCCGCGAGCTTGTCGAAATCGAGGCCGGCTTTCGCGAACAGGCGTTGTGCCGCGTCACGCGTGAGCCAGCCGGCGACCGGCAGGCGGGGACCGGGATCCTCGCTCTGCGGCAGCGCCAGTTGCGGACCACCCCAACTGTTCTTGACCACCGACCACGGATAGCCCGCCGCTTCGTTGGAGGTGTGCACGATCAGACACATCGCCGCGCCCTGACGCGCGGCCTCCTCGTACTTGTAGGTCCAACGCCCGTAGTAGGTCATGGCCTTGCCCTTGAACAGGCTCGCATCTTGGTCCCCGAAACCAGGATCGTTGACCAGCACCACCACGGTCTTGCCCTTGACGTCGAGACCCTTGTAGTCGTTCCAGTTCGATTCGGGCGCGTTGACGCCGTAGCCGACGAACACGATGTCGGAATCCCTGATCGCCACGTGGGGTTTGGCCTGCAGGGTCAGCGCGACCATGTCCTTGCCGAAATCGAAGGTCTGCGTGCCACCGCCTTCGCCGACACGGAGCTTGACTTTGTCGGAATTTTCCAGTGTGGTCGAAACCGTCGGCACCTTCTGGAACCACGAACCGTGATTACCGGGTTCGAGGCCCAATTGCTTGAATTGCTCGACGATCCAGTTCTTGGCACGCTCGCCTCCGGGCGTGCCGGGCTTGCGACCGTCCATTTCGTCGGAGGAAATGGCCTTGTCGTAGGCACGGAAGCCTTGCGCCGTGATCGCGGCCGAGAATGGCTGGCCCACGGAAGTTGCGCCTGCCGCACTGCCCGCTGCCGCGGGTGGGGACGCGACGCTGCCCGTTGCGACCGGAGCGGACCCGGGGTTGCCGGTATCCGTGGGCGAACTGCAGGCGGCAATGGCGATGCAAAGCCCGGCAGTCAGTGCGAACGAAACGTTGCGACGCATGGCGACATCCTCTCGACGATGAGTCGCCGAGTGTAACGCCGATGCCACGTTGGCGCAGGTGTCCGTCCGTCGCAACGCGCGTGCATGACGACTGCCATGCGCGCGTCCGTTACGAAGCGCACATGTGCGTGCGGTTGCTGGTCCGGACAATCATGGCAGTTGCGTCGCCCACCGGATCCGGCGACATCGAATCCGCGCTTGCATCGGCGCGGATGTCGCCACATGCTGCCCGCATGTCGACAAGTCCACAGCGTGCACGCCCCGCGTTCGCTTGCGCGCTGGCGCTGGCCTGCGCGCTCGCGACGCCACTTGCCGCGGCAGCGTCCGGCCGCACCTGGATCAATCCGCTCGACCTCGACTACCGCTACAACTACGAGCAGATGAACCAGGGCATCTCGTACCGCACCGGTGCGGATCCCGCGATCGTCCGCTACGACGGCGCGTATTACCTGTTCCTGACCCTGGCCGACGGTTACTGGCGTTCGAGCGATCTGGTGCATTGGTCCTTCGTGGAGCCGGACCGTTGGCCGTTCCACGGGCCGGTCGCGCCAGCGACGTTGGTCGCCGACGACAAGCTATTCCTGATGGAGTCCGCGATGGGCCCGCGGCCGTTGCTGTATTCCACCGATCCGGCACACGGCCACTGGAATTTCTGGACCCGCCAGTTGCCGAAGGTACCGGGTGCAACATGGGCCGGACACGAAAAAGAAATGAAACCGGGCGACCTGCCGCCGGGCCCCTGGGATCCGGGCCTGTTCCAGGACGACGACGGCAAAATCTATCTGTACTGGGACTCGTCCAACGTGTTCCCGATCTACGGCGCGCAACTCGATTTCGCGTTCGACAAGGCGGCCAAAGGCGAAGGCAAGCGCGTCCGGTTCAGCACCAAACCGCTGGCGCTGTTGCGCGCGGATCCCGCGCTGCATGGCTGGGAACGCTTCGGCAAGGATCATGGTGACACCAGCATCGCGCCGTACATCGAGGGCGCGTGGATGAACAAGCACGACGGGCGTTATTACCTGCAGTACGCGGCGCCGGGAACCGAATACAACGTCTACGCCACCGGCGTGTACGTCGGCAAGGCGCCGCTCGGCCCGTTCACTTATGCACCGTACAACCCGGTCGGCTACAAGCCGGGGGGCTTCGTGGTGGGCGCGGGCCACGGCTCCACCTTCCAGGATGCATACGGCAACTGGTGGAACAGTGGCACGATGTGGGTGGGTGTCAACTGGCGCTTCGAGCGGCGCGTCGATCTGTTTCCCGCCGGATTCACCCGGGACGGGCAGATGTGGGTCGATACCCGTTTCGGCGATTTCCCGCAGCGGATGCCGGACCACAAGCTCAAGCCCGGTGAAAGCACCTTCACCGGCTGGATGCTGCTGTCGTACCACAAGGCCGCCACGGCGACCTCGCAATTGCCGGGTTATCCGGCTTCGAACGCGGCCGACGAGAATCCGCGCACCTTCTGGGTCGCGGCCAACGCCAAACCCGGACAGACGCTGACGCTCGACCTCGGCGGGCCGCGCACCGTGCGCGCCGTGCAGGTCAACTACGCCGACTACCAGTCCGGGCGCTACGGCGACGCGCCGGACATCGTCACGCAGTTTCGCCTCGAAGGTTCAATCGACGGCAAGCACTGGACGACGATTGCCGATCTTTCGCACTCCGATCGCGATCGCGCCAACGCCTATGTCGAACTCGACCGGCCGGCGCGCATCCGCTACGTGCGCTACGTGCACGTGCACGTCGGCGCCCGTCATCTGGCGATCGCGGACCTGCGGGTGTTCGGCAATGCCGATGGCCCGCCGCCGCCCGCGCCGGAACTGGTGTCGGCCGCCCGCCTGCCCGATGCGCGCGATGCCGAGATCGTATGGAAGCCGGTACCGGGCGCGGTCGGCTACAACGTGCGCTGGGGACTCGCGCCCGACCGCCTGTACGAAACCCACCAACGTTTCGCCGATCAGCCGACCCGACTGACGCTGACCGCGCTCAACAAGGGCGTACGCTACGTCGTCGCGGTCGAGGCGTTCGATGAACGCGGCGTCTCGAAACTCTCGCGCAGGCTGGTGCTTGAGCCCTGATCCGCCGGGAGGTGAATCAGGAAGGTCGGCGATCGTTACACCGTGATCGGGTTCGGCTTGTCCGGATCGATGCTCCATGTCTTCATGGCGCGCTCGACGTCCTGGGCGTTCATCACGCCGTCTTCCGCCAGCGCCGCGATCGCGGCGTGCGCGATCCAGTGGGCGTCCACCTCAAAGAACGCGCGCAGGGATTCGGCGGCGTCGCTGCGACCGAAACCGTCGGCGCCCAGCGGGATGAAGCGTCGCCCCTCCGGGATGGCGGTGCGCAGCGGGTCGACCACGTTGCGCACGTATTCGCTGGCGGCGATCACCGGGCCATCGTGGCCTTCCAGGCATTGCGCTACATAGGATGTGCGCCGATCCTTCGGGTTCGGGTGCAGGCGGTTCCAGCGTTCGCAATCGAAGCCGTCGCGGGCAAGTTCGTTGAAGCTGGTGCACGACCACACGTCGGCCTTGACGCCGAATTCGTCGTCGAGCAGTTCCGCCGCCTTGACGACGTCCGGCATCAGCGCACCCGAACCGAACAGTTGCACGCGCAGCGCCTTGCTTTTGCCTTTTTCCTTGGCTTTGGCCTTTCCCGAGTCCCGGAACAAGTACATCCCCTTGATGATGCCTTCCTCGCAATCCTCGGGCATGTCCGGATGGACGTAGTTGTGGTTGGTGACGGTGATGTAATAGAAGACGTCCCGCTGGTCTTCGTACATCTCCTTGATGCCTTCGCGCAGGATCACCGCCACTTCGTACGAGTACGCGGGATCGTAGGCCTTGCAGTTGGGGATCACGCTGGCCATCAGGTGCGATGAACCGTCGGAATGCTGCAGGCCCTCGCCGGCGAATGCGCGTCCCGCGGTCGCGCCGATGATGAAGCCACGCGCGCGCTGGTCGGCACCGGCCAGGATCAGGTCGCCGACGCGGCGGAAGCCGAAGAACGAATAGAAGATGAAGAACGGCAGCATCGGCTGGTCGGACACCGAGTAGCTGGTGCCCGCCGCGATCCATGCCGACACGCCGCCCGCTTCGGAGATGCCTTCCTGCAGCACCTGCCCGTCTTCGGCCTCGCGGTAGTACAGCAACTGGTCGGCGTCCTGCGGCTTGTACTTCTGGCCGCCCGGCGCGTAGATGCCGATCTGCCTGAACATGCTTTCCATGCCGAAGGTGCGCGCCTCGTCCACCACGATCGGCACCACGTGTGGAGCCAGTTGCTTGTCGCGCAGCAGCAGGTTCATGCCGCGCACCAGCGCCATGGTGTTGGAAATTTCCCGGTCGCCGGTGCCCTTGGTGATCTGCTCGAAATACTTCAGATCGGGCGCCGTCAGCGACTGCGTGGACTTCTCCCGTCGGTAGGGATTGGAGCCACCCAGTTCCTTGCGGCGCTCGAGCATGTACTGCACTTCCGGCGAATCCTTGCCGGGGTGGTAATAGGGCACCGATTCGATGCCGTCGCCTTCGAGCTGCTTGTCCTCGATCGGAATCTGGAATCGGTCGCGGAAGATCCTGACCGCGTCCTGGTGCATCTTCTTGGCCTGGTGCGCGATGTTCATCGATTCACCGGCCGCGCCCATGCCGTAGCCCTTGACCGTCTTGGCCAGGATCACGGTCGGCATGCCCTCGGTGTGCACCGCCGCGTGGTAGGCGGCGTACACCTTGTGCGGATCGTGGCCGCCGCGGTTGAGGCGCCAGATGTCTTCATCGGACAGGTTGGCGACCATCGCCGCGGTTTCGGGATACTTGCCGAAGAAATGTTCGCGCGTGTAGGCACCACCGAAGGCCTTGCACGCCTGGTACTCACCGTCCAGGGTTTCCATCATGAGCTTGCGCAGCACGCCCTTGGTGTCGCGTGCGAGGAGCGGATCCCAGTAGCTGCCCCAGACCAACTTGATGACATTCCAGCCGGCGCCGCGGAACACGCCTTCGAGTTCCTGGATGATCTTGCCGTTGCCGCGCACGGGCCCGTCGAGGCGCTGCAGGTTGCAGTTGATCACGAAGATCAGGTTGTCGAGTTTTTCGCGCCCCGCGACCGAAATCGCGCCCAGCGATTCCGGTTCGTCGCATTCGCCGTCGCCGACGAAGCACCACACCTTGCGGTCGGTCTTCGGCATCAGGCCGCGCGCTTCCAGGTATTTCATGAATTGCGCCTGGTAGATCGCCTGGATGGGACCGAGGCCCATCGACACCGTCGGCACCTGCCAATAATCCGGCATCAGCCAGGGGTGCGGGTATGAAGGCAGTGCCGCGCCGCGCGGGTTGACGGTTTCCATGCGGTAGTTGTCGAGCTGTTCCGCGCTCAGCCGCCCCTCGAGGAACGAGCGCGCGTACAGGCCGGGGCTCGAGTGGCCCTGGTAGCCGATCAGGTCGCCGGGGTGGTCCCCGGATGGCGTGCGCCAGAAATGGTTGAAGCCGACGTCGTAAAGGGTGGCCGAGGAGGCGAAGCTTGCGATGTGGCCGCCGAGTCCGCCGGGCTTGCGGTTGGCGCGCACCACCATTGCCATCGCGTTCCAGCGGATGAGGCAACGGATGCGCCATTCCATCGCGGCGTCGCCGGGCGATTTCGCCTCCAGTTGCGGCGGGATGGTGTTGACGTATTCGGTGGTGGTCGAGAACGGCAGGTAACCGCCGGCGCGACGGGTTTCATCGACCAGTTTTTCCAGAAGCTGGTGCGCGCGCTCGGTCCCGCCGGCGTCGATGACGGCTTCGATGGACTCGATCCATTCGCGGGTTTCGCGCGGGTCGGGGTCCTGCTCCAGGAAATCCTGCGTCACTGCGCTCATCGTTTGCTCCTGTGCGCGGACGTCCGCGCCACCTTCTTGACGGTTTTGGATGTCTTGGCCTTCTTGATGCCGCCGCTGCGCAACGCCTTCGCGCGGGCCTTGCGTTTCACGGCACGCATGTGCGGCGCGCGTATCTGCGCCTCGACGCACGCAATCGCGCTCATGTTCACCACCCGTCGCACGGTGGCTTGCGGGGTCAGCACGTGGGCGGGCTTGGCTACGCCCATCAGGATGGGGCCGATCACCACGCCGTCGGACATCGAGCGGGTGATGTTGAAGGCGGCGTTGGCCGCCGCGAGGTTGGGGAACACGAACACGTTGGCACGACCGGTCAGGCGTGAATTGGGAAATACCCGGGCGCGCAGGTCGGGATCGAGTGCGACATCGGCCTGCATCTCGCCTTCGACCTCGAGATCGGGGTCGCGTTCGCGCAGCAGCCGCAGGGTTTCCTGCATCTTGCGCGCAGTCGGGGTGTTGCGGGTGCCGAAGTTGGATGCCGCGACCAGCGCCACGTGCGGCACCACGCCCAGCAGCTTCAGCCGCAAGGTCGCCTGCAGGGTCGCTTCGGCGACCTGCTCGGGCGTCGGATCGTGTTGCATGTGGGTGTCGAGGAAGAAGGTCAGGCCCTTGTCGTTGGCGACGGCAGCCATCGACGACAACGCCACGACGCCGCGGTCGAGGCCGATGATGTCGCGGATGTAGCCGGCCTTGCGCTGGTAGCGGCCGACGGTGCCGCAGATCAGAGCATCGGCGTCGCCGCGTGCCACCATCAGGGCGGCGATGACGGTCGAGCGCGAACGCACCACCGATTTCGCGGAAGACGGTGTCACGCCCCGGCGCTGCATCAATTCGTAGTAATGCTGCCAGTACGCGTCGAAGCGGGGGTCGGAGTGGATGTTGCACAACTCGAAGTCGCGGCCTTCCTGCAGGCGAAGTCCGATGCGCTCGATGCGGCGCTCAATGACCTCCGGGCGGCCGATCAGGATCGGTTTCACCAGGTCTTCGTCGACGAGTGTCTGCACGGCGCGCAGCACGATCTCTTCTTCGCCTTCGGCATAAGCCACGCGCATCGGTTTGGCGCGTGCCCGCTCGAACACCGGCTTCATCGCGAGCCCGGTGCGGAACACGAACTGGGTGAGTTTTTCGGTGTACGCGTTCAGGTCGGCGAGCGGATGGGTGGCGACCCCGGATTCCATCGCGGCCCTGGCCACCGCCGGCGCGACCTGCACCAGCAGGCGCGGGTCGAACGGGCGCGGGATCAGGTAATCCGGCCCGAAGTGCGGCACCCTCCCGCCGTAGGCACGCTGGGCGACATCGGACGCCTCGCGCCGCGCAAGTTTCGCGATCGCGTGGACGCACGCGACCGTCATCGCGCCGTTGATGCCGGTGGCGCCGACGTCCAGCGCGCCGCGGAAGATGTACGGGAAGCACAACGCGTTGTTGACCTGGTTCGGATAGTCCGAGCGGCCGGTCGCGATCACGCAGTCGGGCTTGGCCGCGCGCGCTTCCTCGGGCGTGATTTCCGGAGTGGGATTGGCGAGCGCGAGGATGACCGGGCGATCCGACATGGTCGCGACCATGGTGCGCGTCATCACGCCGCCGGCAGACACGCCAAGGAATACGTCCGTGCCCTTGACGATCTCGGCCAGGGTGCGCGCGCTGGTCCTGCGTGCGTAACGTTCGAGGCTGGGATCGAGTCCCGGGCGGCCCTGGTACAACACGCCGTCACGGTCGCTGACCATGATGTTCTTCGGCTTGACGCCGAGCTGCACCATCATGTCGAGGCAGGCGATGCCGGCCGCACCCGCACCGGACGCCGCGACGCGCACGTCGCCGATCTTCTTGCCGACCACGATCAATGCGTTGATCAGTGCCGCGCCGACGATGATCGCGGTGCCGTGCTGGTCGTCGTGGAACACCGGGATGTTCATCCGCTCGCGCAGCTTGCGCTCGACGTGGAAACACTCCGGCGCCTTGATGTCTTCGAGGTTGATGCCGCCGAAGGTCGGCTCCAGCGACGCGATGATCTCGACCAGCTTGTCGGGATCGCGTTCGTCGATTTCGATGTCGAACACGTCGATGCCGGCGAACTTGCGAAACAGCATCGCCTTGCCTTCCATCACCGGCTTGCCCGCGAGTGCGCCAATGTTGCCCAGCCCCAGAACCGCGGTGCCGTTGGTGATCACGCCGACCAGATTGCCGCGGGCAGTCAGCGCGTGGGCCTGGGTCGGGTCGCGGACGATCTCGTCGCAGGCCGCGGCGACGCCGGGTGAATAAGCCAGCGACAGTTCGCGCGCATTCAGCAGCGACTTGGTGGGGACGACGCGAATCTTGCCGGCGGGCGGGCACCGATGGTACTCGAGTGCAGCTTCCTTGAGTTCTTCGGGCAGGTTGGACATGTCGACCGGGATGCCGCGCGATTCGGACCTTTCATCTTAACACCGCTGCTGCGGTGATACCCTGTGCCGCGCCCGCGAAAACGGGGTACAGTCGGGCCGATAATCGCCATGGGCGGGTACGGGTGCGAACGCATGCGCTTACGTTCGTTGCGCTGGGGACTGTTGCTGTTGTGCTGGCCTGTTGCCGCCGTGGCGGGCGATGTGGCAGTACGCGTCGTGGCGCTGCCGACCGCGCCGACGCTCGCGGCCGGTCACGCGCCAGAGCTCGGACCCGCGGCCCCTGGCGCTTCCAGAACATCCGTCTGGTTGCGCGCGCCGAGTTCGCGCACTGCGTGGTACGAACTGCGGCTTGCCGACGACTGGCACCGCACCAGCCGGCCCGTGCTCGCGATCGGCCGCAACACGCGGGCCGGCCTGACCGTTTACCTGCCCCCCGATTACCGACCGCGCACAGAGACCGTGTACGACGCCAACCTCGATCCGCGCTTTTCGCATCACGCGGTGGTCTGGCCGCTGCCGCCGGATCTGCGCTCCGACCAGCCGATCTACCTGGCACTCGGCGATCCGGGCCAGACCCAGCCGATCCAGGTGCGGGTGGCCGATTTGGACAGCTACCGCGCACGCGACCTGTGGTTCGTGCGCACGAGCACCCTGTTTACCAGCGTGCAGCTTGCGATGGTGCTGGTGATCGGATGCTTCTGGGTGGTCCTACGCGACCGGATGTTCCTGTACTTCATGGTCTACGTTGCAGCGCAGATCGTGTACGCGATGACGGTGTCGGGCGAGTTGTTCGCCATGCCGGGTGCGGGGCTGCTGACGCCCTTTGGCTTCCACACCGGCCAGTCGATGGCGGCGCTCGCTGCGGGATTCTCGCTCTGGTTCATCCTCGAGTTCGCGGATCTGAATCGCTACACACCGCGGCTCGCCACCGCGCTCGGCGTATTGCGCTGGCCGTTGTTTGCGTTCGCCGCGATCATCTGGATGCCGTGGTTGCGTCCGGATGCGTGGCTGCCGAATACCGTCAATGTGGTGTTGATCGTGACCACGGTGATCGCGCTGGCGGCCGGCTGGCTGGCGTGGCGCCGCGGCAGTCGGCAGGCCGGTTTTTTCCTGTTGTCGTGGGTGCCGCTGCTCGCGCTGACGGTGTCGCGCGTCTTGCAACTGGTGGCCGGCTGGCCGTTGCCGGCGTGGCTCGAATTCGGGTTTCCGGCAAGCATGGCGTATGCGGCTGTGATCATCACGGTGGGACTCGCCGACCATACCCTGCAGGTGCGGCACGAGCGCGACCACGCCACCCACATGGCGCAGTTCGATCCGCTCACCGGCATTTACAACCGCCGTGCAATCCTGGACCGGTTGCACGACGACTGGCAGGCGGCCGCGGCAGGGTCGAGACCGCTGGCGGTATTGTTCCTGGACATCGACCGCTTCAAGCAGATCAACGACAGCCGCGGGCACGCGGCGGGCGATGCGTGCCTGTGCGCGGTGACCGAGGCGATCCGCGCGGAACTCGGTCGCGCCGACCGCATGGGACGGTACGGCGGCGAAGAATTCCTGATCGTGTTGAACGGGATGAGCGCGGCCGTGGCGCCGCAAGTGGCCGCACGCATCGTCGCACGGGCCGCCGCATTGCGGGTACCCATCGGCGAGCACCTGATCGCGCTCACTGTGAGCATCGGCGTTGCCTTGCGCGACGCGTCGATGGCTGATGTGGAAACCCTGGTGGAATGCGCCGACACCGCGCAGTACCGCGCCAAGGCGGAAGGCCGCAACCGGGTGGTGGTGTATCGGCGCGAGGCCGTCGCGATGGCGCTTGCGGGCAAACCGGCGAACTGAATCGCGTCGTACGTGGCACACTGCACGCCATGCAGGACAAGCTCGACATCGTGCGTGACTGGTTGCCGCGTTACACCGGCGAGCGGCTGGAAAATTTCGGCCAGTACATCCTGCTCACCAATTTCATCGGCTATGTGGAAACGTTCTGCGAGCTGACGGGCGCGCGCATCGTCGATCGCGAGCGGCCGATGCCGTGCGCGAGTGCGGACGGG
>DASTIS010000043.1:0-16784 GCA_035717365.1 Rhodanobacteraceae bacterium | reverse complement strand
TTCATGGTGTTTTCCGATTACATGCGCCCGCCGATGCGGCTCGCCGCGATCATGGGGCTGCACGTCGTCAACGTGTTCACCCACGACTCGATCGCGGTGGGCGAGGATGGCCCGACCCACGAGCCGGTCGAGCAACTCGCGGGCTTGCGTTCGGTTCCGAACCTGAACGTGATCCGCCCCGGCGACGCCAACGAAACCGCGGTCGCGTGGAAGGTCGCAGTTGAAACCAGCGACCGTCCGACCGTGCTGGTGCTGTCGCGCCAGAACGTGCCGACGCTCGATCGAACCGTGTTCGCCAACCCCGAGGGTTTGCGTCGCGGCGCCTACGTCCTGCTGGATGTGGACGGCGCCACGCCCGACCTGATCGTGATCGGCACCGGCGCCGAAACCGGGCTGGTCGCCGAGGCCGTGCAGAAACTCCAGGCCGAGGGCATCAAGGCGCGCGCGGTATCGATGCCGAGCTGGGAGTTGTTCGAGCAGCAGGACCAGGCTTACCGCGATTCGGTGCTGCCGCCGCAGGTGAAAAAGCGGCTCGCCGTCGAGGCGGGTGTTCGCCAGGGTTGGGAACGCTGGGTCGGCGATCACGGCTCCGGTATCGGCGTGAATCGCTACGGAGCCTCGGCGCCGGGCGGGACGGTGCTCGAAAAATACGGCTTCACCGTCGACAACGTGATCGTGCAGGCGAAGGCGTTGATGGGCAGCGCCTGAATCCGATTGACGTAGGTTGGGTTGAACGTAGTGAAGCCCAACGTGATGCTTCGATGACGTTGGGCTTCCGCCGATGAATCCGGCGTCAGCCCAACCTGCGCAGCTGCGCACGGCATGCGGCGGAAACCGCGATGCGGGTTCCGCCCTGCGTGCTGCCGGTTCCGCCCTGCACGCCGGTCGCGAGCAGGCTCACTCCTACTCTTTCACCTGCACGTTCTTCAACAACAAGTCGAGCTTCTGCTTCATCCCGGCCTGCGGCTGGGTGCCGGGCTGATCGACGTACGCCGTGTACAGCACCGACGGTTTGTCGTCATCGTGGGGCTGCGGTACTACGGCGTTGATCTTGGTGATGTCGTTGGCACTGTAGGCCATCGCGTCGAAGGGATGGCGGCGGTCCACGATCTTGTCCCAGGAACTCTGGTAACTGTCGTCGAGATCGACGGGAGGTGCCTGGTGGCGTCGCAGGCTGACCCAGTGGTGGTCATGCTCCTTTGCGGCCAGCCACACCTGGCCCACGTCCCACACCGCCTTGCCGTCGTGACCGGGGAAGAACGAGAAGCCCAGTGTCAGCATGCTGTCGGCGTCGATCTGTTGCAGGTCCGGCGTGAAAGAAAAGGCGAGGCGCGGTGAGTCGTAGCTGAAACGCTTGCCGTAATCGAAGGCGATATGGATGCTCCTGAACGCGTCCGGCAGCAGTTCCGGATCCCCGAGAAATGCCTTCCACTGCGCCAGCGTGCCGTCGTAGGGCAGGCTCACGAAATCGGTAAGTGCCTGCATGTTGATCGCGGTGTCGTAGCGAGACGTGGCGGGCTGGGTCCGCATCAGGATGCTGTAACCGTCCGGAGTCGGCAGCGCGAACACGTCGATGAAGCCGTTGGCGTACGGCACCGGCCATGTCCAGTTTTGCCAGTGGCGGCCCCAGCGATCGGTCCATGTTCCCGTCTTGCCGGGTTCTCCGAGCGAGGTGACGAGAATCTTGTCCGGACCCATCGTGCGTTTCAGGAAACCGGTCCTGAGCAGCATGTCCATCACGCCCTTGGGGTCGTGGTGGAATGTGGCGTCGGGAACGTTGTCGGGTTTGCGCAGGTGGAACAGGATGTTGTGGTTGGCCACGCCGCCCGAGACGTATCCGTTCGCGGGCAGGGTGATCCGGGTCGTCGCGCGGCCACCCCGCCCCCACACCCCGTCGCTGTTGCGGACGACGAGTTTCGGGAAGTTGTCCATCGACGGACCGCTGTAAAGGAGCTTGTGTGCACCGTTGCCGTTGGGGAACAGGTTGGCCGACTGCTTGTCCAGTAGTTCCTTGAGCTGCGAGTCGAGGTACGGATGGAAAGCCTTGGCGTAGTCCGTGAAGAAGTCCGCAACCGACAGCGGCAGCTTGAACTCGCCCTTGAAGGTGCCGGTGATCGTGGAATCGAACACGTCGAACTGGTAGGCCATGCGCTTGTCGAAACGCGCAAGGTCCTTCGGCGCGCCGAGCACTTCGCTCATCGGCAGCGCGTAATTCAGGTTCTCGTTCGGCGATTTCATCAACACCACGCCGATGACCTTGCCGCTCTGGTCGAGCAGCGGGCCGCCGCTGTTGCCGGGTGACGCCGCGGCCGAAAAACGGATCCATTTCCACTTGCCGTCCTGGGCCTCCGGGGTGTTGGAGGTGTACAGACCGTTGCGGATCACCACGCCGGTACCGAGCGCGTTGCCGACCGAATACACGACCTGGTTCAGTGCCGGCTTGGCGTCGATCGCAAGCGGTGTGATCTTTGGGGGATCCTTCAGCGAGAACACCACGAAGTCACGGCGCAGCGCGAACTTCTCGATCTTGTCGATGGCGTACACCTTGCCCGACGCGTCGCGCAATTCAGGCGGACCCCACAGGCTCTGGTAGCCGATCATCAGGACGTGTCCGGCGGTGACGAACCGGTTGGGGCCGATCGCGAACGCGGTGCCGACCGAGTAGTACTTGTCGGTGCGTTCCTGGTACGGGAGCAGCTCCATCGGCAGCGGTTTTTCGTACGTCAGGGTGTCCTTCGGTTTGGCCGCCACCACTTCGAAGGTTGCTGTCTGGATCCCGGGCAGCAGCGACGGATCGAGCGTGGAGTCTGCACGGGCCGTGCCGATCGTCGCCCACGCGATGCACGCGGCGAGCAGCCACCAGATCGGGATGCGGGCGAACCGGTGCGGCTGTCTGTCCGTCGGACAGGCGGAAGTGATCGATGACGTCATGGAGATTCCCGAGCTGAGCATTGGTGCAAACCGTGCGGATGTTTGCACAACCCCGCGGCGCTTGCACGCGTTCGAAGTGCCGCTACATCCCGCGGCGGTGCAGGATTTCCTCCAGCACGAACTTCGAGCCGAAAAACGCCAGCAGCAGGATCACCATGCCGACCAGCGTCAGGTTCACCGCGCGGCGCCCGCGCCAGCCCCAACGCCAGCGTCCGAACAGCAGCACGCCGAAGACGATCCATGCGACCAGCGACAGGATTGCAGTGTGCGCCTGGTGCTGGGCCTGCAGGTTGTGGATGAACAGCGCTCCCGACAGGAGCGTGAGTGTCAGCAACGCGAAGCCTGCGGCAATCAGGCGGAACATCAGCGACTCGGTCTGGGTGAGTGGCGGCAGAGTGCGTGCCCAGGCGCTGAACTGACGGCTGCGCAGGGCCCTTTCCTGGGTAGCCAGCAGCAATGCGAGCACTGCGGCGATGGCGAGCAGGCTGTAGGCAAGCAGCGCGACCGTGACGTGCAACTTGATTTGCCAGTCCAATGGGAACGGCGCGGTGGCCGGTGCCAGGAATTCGTCGATCGCGAGGAACAGTCCTGCAAGCGGGAACAGGATGATGCCGAGCGCCGCGACCGGGCGAGCCACGTTCACGATCAGGGTCAATGCCGCGATCACCGCGGCAACCAGCGACAGCGCGGCGTAGAAATGCAGGTCCACCGCGCCGCGGTGGATGCCGAACAGCACCACGAAGTGGAGGATCACCGCGATGGCGCCGGTCACCAGTGCCGCGCGCCGCGGAACCGTGCCGCCTGCGTTCAGCAGCGGGCGCGCAAGCGCGGCGGCCGCCGCGAGGTACAGGGCGATCGCGAGGACCGCCAGCAATTCCATCGTGGTCGAGTGGATCGGCATGCGCGAAGTGTCGCATGCCGTCGACCAGCGGTTCCAGCGGCAGGTGCCCGGTGGGGGCGCCGCGGGGAGGCGAAGGGCTGCGGCGTCACTGCTCCCCATTCCAGGGGGGGCTTCGATACGACGCGGCTGGACCGACCGAACCGCTACAATTGACGTTTCCGGATTCAAGATTCCTGCCATGTTCGACAACCTGACCGAACGTCTCTCCACCACCGTCCAGCGCCTGACCGGACGCGGGCGGCTGACCGAGGAAAACATCCGCGAGGCCCTGCGCGAGGTGCGGGTGGCATTGCTGGAAGCCGACGTTGCGTTGCCGGTGGTGCAGGCCCTGATCGAGCGCATCAAGGTGCGCGCGGTCGGGCAGGAAGTGCTGAAGTCGCTGACGCCGGGGCAGGCGCTGGTCAAGGTCGTGCGCGACGAGCTGACCGCGGTGATGGGCACCGCGAACGCACAGCTCAACCTCGCCGCGACGCCGCCGGCGGTGGTGCTGATGGCGGGCCTGCAGGGCGCGGGCAAGACCACCACCGTCGCGAAACTCGCGCGTCATCTCATCGAGCACAAGAAAAAAGTGATGGTCGTGAGCGCCGACGTGTATCGTCCGGCCGCGATCGAACAGTTGCAGACGCTCGCAGGCCAGGTCGGCGCGGGGTTCGTGCCGTCACTGACCGGACAGCAGCCGGTCGCCATCGTGAAAGCCGCGATCGATGCGGCCCGCCGCGAAGTCGCCGACGTGCTGATCGTCGACACCGCCGGCCGCACCAGCATCGACGAGAAGATGATGGCCGAGATCAAGGCGCTGCACGACGCGCTGGATCCGGTCGAAACATTGTTCGTGGTCGATTCGATGACCGGCCAGGACGCCGCCAACACCGCCAAGGCGTTTGCCGACGCGCTGCCGCTGACCGGCGTGATCCTGACCAAGGTCGATGGCGATGCGCGCGGCGGCGCGGCGCTGTCGGTGCGCTACATCACCGGGCGGCCGATCAAGTTCCTGGGCGCGGGTGAAAAGCCTGATGCGCTGGAACCATTCCATCCCGATCGCATGGCGACCCGCATCCTCGGCATGGGCGACGTGCTCTCGCTGGTCGAGGACGTGCAGCGCAAGACCGATGCGGACAAGGCCGCCAAGCTCGCAAAGAAGGTGGCCAAGGGCAAGCGCTTCGATCTGAACGACATGAAGGACCAGCTTGACCAGATGCTCAACATGGGCGGCCTGGCCGGGCTGATGGAAAAGCTTCCGGGCGTGTCCGGCCTGCCCGACAAGGTGAAGTCGCAGGTCAACGACAAGGAAGTGAAGAAGATGATGGCGATCATCGATTCGATGACGAAGAAGGAACGCCGTCATCCCAAGTTGCTGAACGGCTCGCGGCGGGCCCGGGTGGCCCGCGGCTCCGGCGCCCAGCCGGCGGACGTCAACCGCCTGATCAAGCAGTACACCCAGATGGAAAAGATGATGGGCAAGTTCGCCCGCGGCGGCATGAAGGGCCTGATGCGGCAGATGGGTGGCGCCATGAAAGGCATGGGCGGAAGGGGCTTCCCGGGGCGCTGAGTTTTGCAGGTTGGGCTGGGCGGGTTTCATCCGCGAAGCCCAACGTGACGCGCCCTGTTGGGCTTCCGCCGATCAAGCCGGCGTCAACCCAACCTACGCAAACCGCTCGCATTTCGCGGGTTTTGCCCGTACAATTGCCCGTTTCCCGAGCCCCGGGGTCGCCCGCGACTGGTCCGTGGCCGTTTCATTCGGAGTCGATAGATCATGGTGAGGATTCGTCTTTCGCGCGCCGGCGCCAAGGGCAGGCCGTTCTACCACGTGGTGGTGACCGACCAGCGCAGCGCCCGCGACGGCCGCAACATCGAACGCTTGGGTTACTTCAACCCGGGCGCCGCGGGTGAGCACGACCAGCGCCTGGTGCTGGATGTCGAAAAGCTGAACGCGTGGGTCGCCAAGGGCGCGCAATGCTCGAACAAGGTCGCGGCGCTGGCGAAGGAAGCGGCGAAGCAGCCCCAAGCTGCCTGAAATTTGCGGACGCGTCATGATCCTTGGTTTTCAGCCCCCTTGAGTCAAGGGGGCGGTCAAACCTTGAAAAGGTTTGATGGGGGTTGTGGAGGCATGAAGATGTTGCCCAGGTGCGCGATCGATCAGGTTGATGGAGATTTTTGACGAAGGAACGCGCAGCGGGTACGTGCTGCTCGGACGCATCGTGGGTGTGCACGGCGTGCATGGCGCGGTGAAGCTGGAATCGTTCACCGAACCGCGGCTGGCGATCTTCAATTACCGGCCGTGGTTGCTGGAACGCGAACCGGGACGGTTCGAGGAAATCGCCGAGGCGCATGGACACGCGCAAGGCAAGGGCATGGTTGCGACGCTGGCGGGTGTGGGCGATCGCGACATGGCCGCGACATGGGTCGGCGCGCGCATCTGGATACCGCGCGACGCCTTGCCGGAGCCGGAAGCCGGCGAGTGTTACCAGACGGATCTGGAAGGATTGCAGGTGTTGAACACGGTGGGCGAGCTGCTGGGCACGGTCAGCCATCTGTTCGACAATGGCGCCCACGACATATTGGTGTTGCGCGACGAAGCGGGCCGGGAACGCCTGGTTCCGTATGTGGCGGACAGGTACGTGAAGTCGGTCGATCTGGATGCGGGACGCATCGTGGTCGACTGGAACAAGGACGACTGAGCACGATGATGCGTGTCGATGTCATTACCTTGTTTCCCGAGTTCGTGCACCAGTGTGCTGGTTTCGGGGTAACGGGACGCGCAGTCGAGCGTGGCCTGTTGCAACTGGAAGCGTGGAATCCACGCGACCACGCCGAAGGCGGTTACCGTCGGGTCGACGACACCGCGTGTGGTGGCGGCCCGGGGATGGTGATGATGGTCGAGCCGCTCCGCCGGACGTTGGCGGCGGCGAGGCAGGCATCGGGCGAACCGGCGCCGGTGATTTATTTGAGTCCGCAAGGGAAGCGGCTCACGCAGGACAAGGTGCGGCAGTTGGTGAGTTTGCCGCGGATGATTTTGCTGTGCGGGCGCTACGAAGGAATCGACGAGCGCGTGGTCGAACACGAGGTCGACGAGGAACTGTCGATCGGCGATTATGTGCTGTCGGGCGGCGAGCTCGCCGCGGCGGTGCTGGTCGATGCGATCGGCAGGTTGCAGGAAGGCGCGCTGGGTGATGCGCAATCCGCCGAGCAGGATTCGTTTTCGGACGGCCTGCTGGATTGCCCCCACTACACGCGACCGGTGAACCACGAGTTCGGCGACGTGCCACCGGTGTTGTTGTCGGGCGACCATGCGGCGATCACGCGCTGGCGCCGCCTGCAGTCGCTGGGCCGCACCTGGTTGCGTCGACCGGAGCTGCTGGAAGTGTTGACGCTGGATGCCGAAGACCAACGATTGCTGGAAGAATTCAAACGAGAGCACAAGGGCCGACTCCATGAACAAGATCATTGAACAATTCGAGGCGGCACAGATGGGCCGCGAGCTGCCGCCGTTCGCCGCCGGCGACACCGTGGTCGTCAACGTCAAGGTCACCGAGGGCAGCCGCGAGCGCGTGCAGGCTTTCGAGGGCGTGGTCATTGCACGCCGCAACCGCGGCCTGCATTCGGCCTTCACCGTGCGCAAGATGTCGCACGGCACCGGTGTGGAGCGCGTGTTCCAGGCGCACAGCCCGGCGATCGACTCGATCCAGGTGAAGCGCAAGGGCAAGGTGCGCGGCGCCAAGCTGTATTTCCTGCGCGGGCTGGAAGGCAAGGCCGCGCGTATCAAGGAAGACATTGCCGCACGCGGCAAGTCCGACGCCAGCCGCGTCAAGTAACCCAACGCGCCCGGGCGGGCGCCTCTCGTGCGAAGCCACGCGGGTCGCTCCGCGTGGCTTGGTTGTTTGCGCCTGCCTCACGCTGAACGTCGCGATCCCGGCGTAACGTGTCGTTCACGCCGGCTGCGCAACAGTTTGGCCTCGCTTCCGACCAGAAGGAGGACCGCGCGATGGGCAACCAGCCCGGGAAACCGGATTTTTCCAATGTGAGCAGCAGGGCAGCGTCTACGGCGCCGGATGCACCGGCCAAGGCCGACTTCGGAAATGTCCAGAGCAACGTGCAGTCGACCGCCCCGGATGCGCCGGCGGCCGACCCGCAGACTTATACCGTCGTGTCCGGAGACAGCCTTTCGAAGATTGCCAAACACGTCTATGGCAATGCCAATGACTGGCACCGGATTTTCGATGCCAACCGCGATCAACTCAGCAACCCCGACCTGATCAAGCCGGGTCAGGTACTGAAAATTCCCCCCAAGGCTTGAAAGGAGAACGCCGCATGATGCTGCAACGCACTTCCCTTGCCATTGCCCTGGCCCTCGCGACGACACTCGCCCTGAGCGCCTGCAGCAACAACGACACGGCATCCGGATCGGCCCCGATGCCTGCGACCAGCGCGCCGGCATCGCCGCCTGTCGCCACACCACCCGCCGCGCCGGAATCGCCGGTGCCGGTGAGCGTTGCGTCGGTCGACCTCGGCACCGCGGTGGGTGCCAACCAGGAGGTCACCTCCCCCACCACGACCTTCACGCCCCAGGACACCATCTACGCTTCGGTGTCCACCCTGGGTAGCGGCAACGCGACGCTCGAGGCCAAGTGGACATACCAGGATGGCCAGAGCGTGAAGGACGATACCAAGTCCATCGCACCGACCGGGCCTGCCACCACGGCGTTCTCGATCAGCAAGCCGGACGGTTGGCCGGTCGGCGACTACCATGTCAAGATCTCGTTGGACGGCAAGCAGGTCGCAAGCAAGGACTTCTCGGTCAAGTAACCCGTGTCGCTGCCGTGATGTACAGGGAACGAGGGCGCGGATACCGCGCCCTCTTTTTTTGTGCAACGCCGATCAATCGGGCGGCCGGATCACTTCGCCGTTCGCGGTGGTGGGATGTGCAATGGGTTCGGATCCGTCGCTCGTGCTGCCCGCCGGCCGTGGATTTGACCCAACGCAGGCATCCGCGTCGCCTGGGTTGTTAGAGTGGCGCATGCGGTCGCAATACTCGCGTTGATCGGGATGTTGAATGGAAATTGCCGAACAGATCGTATTGGTCACGGGTGCCGGCCGTGGACTCGGCAGCGCCATTGCGCGGGCCTTCGCCGGCGCGGGCGCGCGGGTGGTCGTCAATTATCGGCGCAGCCGCGAGGCGGCGGAAGCGCTGGTTGCCGAACTCGGCGATGCGCAGGCATTGGCGGTCCAGGCGGATGTCACGGATGAGCAACAGGTTTCGATGATGCTGGCTGCGGCGCGCAAGCATTTCGACGCAGGCGTGACCACGGTCGTCAACAATGCATTGGCGGATTTTTCCTTCAACGGCGACGCGCGGGCGAAGGCGGCCGGGATTGGTTGGGATGCGTTCTCGGCCCAGTTCGAAGGCAGCGTGCGCGGTGCGTTGAACACCGTGCAGGCAGCGTTGGCGGGCATGCGCGAGGGCGGATTCGGCCGCGTCATCAACATCGGCAGCAACCTGTTCCAGAACCCCGTGGTCCCGTACCACGACTACACCGCCGGCAAGGCAGCGTTGCTGGCGCTGACCCGGACGCTTGCCGCCGACCTCGGACCCGACGGCATCACGGTCAACATGGTCTCGGGCGGCTTGCTGCGTACCACCGATGCCAGTGCGGCGACGCCGGACGCGATTTTCGACATGATTGCCGCCAGCACGCCGCTGCGGCGCGTGACGACCCCGGCGGAGTTCGCCGATGCGGTGCTGTTCTTCGCGTCGCCATGGGCCCGCGCCGTGACCGGCCAGAACCTGGTCGTGGATGGCGGCCTGGTCAAGGATTGACGCCGCGCGGTCGGCGTATCCTTGCGAGGATGTGTTGTTGAAGGAGGTGCGCGATATGGCGGTTGCGGACGCTGCCCGTTCCGGCGAGTTCCTGCTTGGCGGCGAACTGGCCATCCATCGTCTCGGTTACGGCGCGATGCGCGTCACGGGTGCGGGCATCTGGGGCGAGCCGGCTGACCGCGTCGAGTGCCTGCGCACCCTGCGGCGCGTGCCGGAGTTGGGCGTGGATTTCATCGACACGGCGGACTCCTACGGTCCGGACGTTTCGGAATTGATGATCCGCGAATCGTTGCATCCCTATCGCAACGTGATCGTCGCGACCAAGGGCGGCCAGGTCCGACCAGGCCCGGACGAGTGGGTGCCGGTCGGGCATCCCGCATACCTCGAGCAGCAGGTGAAAATGAGCTTGCGCCATCTGGGCGTGGACCGGATCGTGTTGTGGCAATTGCACCGGATCGATCCCGACGTGCCGCGCGACGAGCAATTCGGCGCGATCA
Source organism: Rhodanobacteraceae bacterium (assembly GCA_035717365.1). Classification (GTDB taxonomy): domain Bacteria; phylum Pseudomonadota; class Gammaproteobacteria; order Xanthomonadales; family Rhodanobacteraceae; genus 66-474. The sequence continues at coordinate 6,640 of DASTIS010000043.1, read as the reverse complement.
AATCGATGCTCGACCAGGGGCTGATCCGGTTCGCGGGATTGAGCGAAGTCACGGTCGAAGAAATCCAGGCCGCCGAGAAGGTGTTTCCGGTCGCCACGGTCCAGAACCGTTACAGCGCGACATTCCGGCGTTATGACGACGTGCTGGATTATTGCGAATCGCGCGGGATCGGGTTCATTCCGTGGTATCCGTTGTCCGGTGGTACGTTGGCGAAGCCGGATTCGCCGATTGCGGAAATTGCACGCCGCCACCAGGCCAGCGCGGCACAGGTCGCGATCGCGTGGCTGCTGAAACGCAGCCCCGTGATGTTGCCGATTCCGGGCACCTCGAAGCGCGCACACCTCGAGGAAAATGTAGCTGCCGCCGGCATCGAATTGTCGGACGACGAGTTCGAGGCGCTCAGCAACATTGCGGTGTCGTAGGTTGGGTTGACGCCGGATTCATTCCGGCGGAAGCCCAGCGTCCCCCCGATGGGTGTTGGGCTTCGCGGATGAAGCCCGCTCAACCCAACCTACGGAGGCTATAGGGGATCGGCCGGGAGGGTTGTCTTGTCCCCGGTACTTGCGGGGGCCTCGGTGCCGTCGCTCTTGTCGCCGAGCAAGCGCCGCACCACCACGTAGAACACGGGCACCAGCATGATGCCGAGTGCCGTGGCCCCCAGCATGCCGCCGATCACGCCGGTGCCGATTGCATGCCGGCTGTTGGCGCCGGCGCCGCTCGAGATCGCGAGCGGCAGCACCCCGAGGATGAAGGCGATCGAGGTCATCAGGATCGGGCGCAGGCGGATCCGGCAGGCTTCCAGGGTAGCCGCGATCAGGCTCTTGCCTTCCTTCTGGAGGCTGACCGCGAACTCCACGATCAGGATCGCGTTCTTGACCGACAATCCGATGATCGCGATCAGGCCGATCTTGAAATACACATCGTTTTCGAGACCGCGGATGCTGGTCAGCAGCACCGACCCCAATACCCCGAGCGGGATCACCAGCATCACCGCCAGCGGAATCGACCAGCTTTCGTAGAGCGCGGCCAGGCACAGGAATACCACCAGGATCGAGAGCCCGAACAACATCGGGGCCTGTGCGCCCGAGAGGATTTCCTGCAGCGACTGGCCGGACCATTCGTAGCCGAAGCTCGCGGGCAGGTACTTCGCCACCAGTTCCTGCATCGCGGCGATGGCGTCGCCCGAACTGTAGCCGGGGGCCGCGGTGCCGGTGATGCCGATGGAGCCGACGCCGTCGTAGCGGTCGAGCTCCGGAGCCGCCATGGACCATTGCGTGTCGACCACGCTCGACAGCGGCACCATCGCGCCCGTCGATGCGCGCGTATAAAAGTCGCCGATGTCGGATGGACTCATCCGGAAGGGTGCGTCCGCCTGCATTTCCACGCGCAGCACGCGACCGTGGTAATAGAAATCGTTGGCGTAGACCTGCGAGAGCATCAACCGGATCGCGTTGTAGACGTCGGTGACCGAAACACCCATCGATTCCGCCTGGATGCGGTCGACGTGCATGTCGACGGTCGGTGCGTCCTCCAAACCGTTGACGCGCACGTTCTGCAGCCGCTTGTCCTTCGTGGCCGCCGCGAGCAGTTTGTCCTTGGCCGCGACCAGCGCGTCATGGCCAAGGCCACCCTGGTCCTGCAACTCGAAATCGAAGCCGCCGAAGCGGCCCAGGCCACGGATCACCGCCGGGTTGACCGCGAACACCTGGGCGTCGCGGATACGTGCGAACTTCTGATTGAGATCGTTCACCACCTCCTCGGCGCTGCGTGAACGATCGCTCCAGTCCTTCAGGTGGATGAACGCCATGCCGACGTTTTCGCCGCGACCGACGAAGCTGAAGCCGCCGATCGTGAACGCGTTGGAGATGGCGGGATCCTTATTGAGGATGCCCTCGACCTCCTCGGTCACGGCGCGGGTGCGCCCGATCGTGGCGCCGGGCGGCAACTGTACCGTCGCGATGATCGACCCCTGGTCCTCCGATGGCACGAAGCTCGAGGGCAACTGCATGAGCAACACCACCGCGACCACGATCGCCAACGCGTAACCGATCATCCAGCGCGGCGTGTGCCGCGCGGCCTTGCCGAGACGCGCGAGGTAGTGCCGCGCCAGGCCCTCGTAGGCGTTGTTGAAGCCCCGCAGGAAGCGGTTGGCGTGTTCGTGCTCCGGGCGCAACAGACTGGCGCACAGGGCGGGGGTAAAGGTCAGGGCCATCAGCGCCGACAACGCCATCGATACCGCGATCGTGACCGAGAACTGGCGATAGATCGCACCGACGCTGCCGGGCATGAGCGCCGCCGGCACGAACACCGAGGCCAGCACCGTCGTGACCGCGACGATCGCGCCGGTGATCTGGGTCATGCCCTTGCGCGTGGCTTCCTTGGGTGACAACCCTTCCTCGCGCATCAGGCGCTCGACGTTTTCCACCACCACGATCGCGTCGTCAACCACGATCCCGATGGCGAGCACCAGTCCGAACAACGTCAGCACGTTGATCGAGAAGCCGAACGCGTACATGCCGATGAAGGCGCCGGTGAGCGCGACCGGGACCACCAGCGTCGGGATCAGCGTCGCCCGCAGGTTCTGCAGGAACAGCAGCATCACCAGGAACACCAGCACGATCGCCTCGCCGAGGGTCTTCACGACCTCGACGATCGACACCCGAACGAAGGTGTAGCTTTCGAACGGGATGGTCCAGGTGACACCCGGCGGGAGGTTCTTGGCCAGGTCCTCCATCCTGGCCTGCACGGCGTCGGCGACCGCGAGCGCGTTGGCGCCCGGCGACATCGAGATGCCGAACGATGCGACGGGCTTGCCGTCGAGGCGCGAGAAGTTGCCGTAGTTGTCCGAGCCGAGCTCGACCCGCGCGACGTCGCCCAGGGTGACGGTGCTGCCGTCCGGGTTGGTGCGCAGGATGATCTGGCGGAACTGCTCCGGGGTGGCGAAGCTGGACTCGGCCGAGACGGTGGCGGTGATCCCCTGGCCCGGGGTCGCGGGTTCGGCGCCGACCGAGCCGGCCGCGAACATCACGTTCTGCGCGCGCACCGCGTCGAGCGCATCGGTGGCGGTCAGTCCATAGCCCCGCAGTTCCAGCGGGTTCAGCCAGATCCGCATCGCGTAGGGGGCTCCGAACTGGTTGACGTCGCCGACCCCCTCAACCCTCGAGATCGGGTCGATGAGCTGCGCCGCGATCACGTTGTTGAGCGCGGCCTGGTCGAGGTGGCCCGTCGGGTCCAGCAGCGAAATACCCATCAGGAAACCCGTGTTGGATTTCCTGACCGTGATGCCGAGGTTCTTGACCGCCTGCGGCAGCCGCGGTTCGGCGGCGTTGACCGCGTTCTGGGTCTGGACGGCCGCGGTGTCGAGATCGGTCCCCGGATCGAAATACAGCGTGATGCTGGCACGTCCGGTGGAACTTGACGACGAGCTGAAGTACAGCAGGTGGTCGATCCCCGTCAGGTTCTGTTCGATCACCTGGGTGACGGTGCTCTGTACCACGTCGGCGTTGGCACCGGGATAGCTGGCACGCACCTGCACGCTCGGGGGCGCGATCGTCGGATAGGCCTCGATCGGCAGGTTCAGGATCGCGATCGTGCCACCGAGGGTGATCAGGATGGCGATGACCCATGCAAAAATCGGGCGGTCGATGAAGAAGCGTGACATGGCGGATGCCGGCCGTCAGTCCGCGCTCGACGATGACTTGGTCGCCGACGGCTGTTTCCATGCAACCGGCTTGACCTTCTCGCCGGGCCGGGCTTCCTGGACGCCTGACACGATGATCCTGGCGCCGTCGGCGATGCCGCCCAGCACGACCCAATCGGCGCCGCGCTGCTCGCCGAGCCGGACCGGTTTGCGGGCAACCTGGTCGTCGGCGCCGACGACCAGCACGTACGCACTGTCGCTGTCGCGCTGGATCGCGCTTTGCGGAAGCAGGAATGCGTCGTGCAGGGTGCCGAGCGTCAGCCGGATCTTCACGAACATGCCGGGCAGCAGGACGTGGTCCGGGTTGGGCACCAGCGCGCGCAGGTCGACCGCGCCGGTCTGCGGATCGACCGCCAGATCGGTGAAGTCCAGGGTGCCCATGTGCGCGTATGTGCTGCCATCGGGCAACACGATCTGGACTTGCGCCTGGTCCGGCGCGACCAGTTTCAGGTTTCCGGACCTTTCCGCCTGGCGCAGCCGTTCCACTTCCGCCATCGGCTCGCTGAAGTTGGCGTAGATCGGATCGATCACCTGCACCGTGGTCAGCGGCCCGGTGTCGGTGGGCGAAACCAGTGCGCCCTGCGTGACGTTGGCGCGCCCGGCGCGGCCGCTGATCGGTGCCTCGACCGTGGCGTAGCCGAGGTTGATCCTGGCGTTCTCGACGTTGGCGCGCGCTGTCTTGACCTCGGCCGTGGCTTGCGCGGCGGCGGCCACGGCGTTGTCGACGTCCTGCTTTGCGAGCAGCCCCTTGCCGCCGAGCTCCTTGCTGCGCGCGGCCTGCAACCCGGCGTTCTGCGCCGAGGCTTCGGCTTGCGCCAACTGTCCCCGCGCCGCGCGCAGGCTGGCCTCGAGTGGCGCGGGGTCGATCTGGAACAGCACATCGCCAGCTTTGACGTCGCTGCCTTCCTTGTACACGCGCTTCAGCACGATGCCGGTCACGCGTGCGCGCACCTGCGCGGTGAGCGTTGCCGCGAGACGTCCGGGATAATTGCGCGTCACCGGGATGTCGGTTGCACGGGCCGTCACCACCCCGACTTCAGGGGGCGCCGGCTCCGGCGGAGCCGAGCGGCTGCATGCGCCGAGGGCGAGTGCCAGCAGTGCCGCGCTCGCACCGCGCAGCAACCAGGTTGTCATCGAAATTTCTCTACCGTGCAGTTCAGCAGTCTGCGATTATGACGGGAACGGCTGAAATCGTCCCTAGGCCAAGGGTCACGCCTTCCGCGGTGCGCCGCTTCAAGGCGCCTTGAAGCTGGAACGCCACCGGCGTACGGCGGTATCCTAGCGTTTCCTCTTCCTCCATCGAAATTCAACATGAACGCACTGCGTGTCCCTGCCGGGGACGCTGAAGTCGCCGCCATCGCGGCCGAGGTCCGTGGCAAGGCAGCAAAGGCGGATGCCGAGGCAGCGGAGGCTTTCGCGACGCTGACGTGCGTCGAGCTGGGGCCCGAGGAGCTGGCTCGTCGGGGCAGCGAAACCTGGGCGGAATTGTGCGTCGATCTTTTTCGCTGGTTTCGCAACCGGTCCGCGGGGCATGCGAGCGTGCGCGCGTTCAACCCGGACCGCGAGCGCAATGGATGGACCTGTCCGCATTCGGTGATCGAGGTCGTGACCGACGACATGCCGTTCCTGGTCGATTCGCTGGAAATGGCGATCGCCGGTGCGGGTGTGCGCCTCCACCGCATGTTGCATCCGGTGCTGGACGTGAAGCGCAATGCGCGCGGCGATGTCGAGGCGATTTCGGGCAGCCGCGACGGGGGTTCGACGGAATCGGTGATGCATGCTGAAATCGACCGGATCGATGACGCGGCGCTGCAGCAGCTGCAGGCAGTGGCCGAAGCGGCGTTCAGGGATGTCCGCGCCGCCGTTGCGGACTGGCAGGCCATGCACGACAGGATGTTGGCGATCTCGGACGCGTTGCCGGATGAAAAGACCCCGCTCGATGCGGATGAAATCACCGAGGGCCAGGCGTTTCTGCGCTGGGCGGTCGACGACCACTTTGTCTTCCTCGGCTATCGCGAGTACGACGTGGTGGCCGAGCACGGCGACGAGTTGCTGAAGGCGCGCGTCGGCTCGGGCCTGGGTATCCTGCGCAACCCCGACCTTGCCACGGCGCCGCGCTCCACCAAGAGCCTGATCGCGAGCCGCTTGCCGCAATCGGGTTCGATGGACGCCATCATCCTGACCAAGACCAATGCACGCTCGCGCGTGCACCGGTCGGGCTACATGGATTACATCGGCGTGTTGCGCTTCGATGAGAACGGCAAACCTGCCGGGGAGTCGCGTTTCCTGGGCCTGTATACCTCCACCGCGTACATGTGCCGGCCCCAGGACATACCGCTGGTGCGCAAGAAGTGCGAGTCCGTCGAGGCGCGCTCCGGACTGCGCCCGCAATCGCATTCCGGCAAGGCGTTCCTGACGATCCTGGAGACGCTGCCGCGCGACGAGTTGTTGCAGGCATCGACAGACGAATTGTTCGCGCTGACATCCGGCATCTTCGAACTCGACAAACGCCGCCGCGCAAGATTGTTCGTGCGCCGCGACGCATACGGCCGCTTTTTCTCGTGCCTGGTGTTCATCCCCCGCGACCACTACAACCCGGAAGTCGGTGAGCGCGTCAAGGAAATGCTGCGCGAGGAACTGCACGGCACACACGCCGACGTCACGGTGCAGATCGGCGATTCGCCGCTGGCGCGCATGCACGTGCTGGTGCGTCCGCGCACGGGTGAGCAGGTGAACCTGGACATGGCCAGGCTCGAGGCCAGGCTCACGCCGATCGTGCGCAGCTGGCACGACGAATTGCGCGATGCGCTGGTGGGCGGACTGGGCGAGGAACGCGGCGCGCAACTTGCCAATCGCTGGGGCAGCGCCTTCAGCGCGGGCTACATCGAGGACACCACGCCCGCGCGCGCCGCCGAGGACGTCGGCATCCTGACCGCGATG
>DASTIS010000042.1:0-4212 GCA_035717365.1 Rhodanobacteraceae bacterium | reverse complement strand
CGGCCCGGGACAATGCAGCGCAAGGTATTCGATGATGATGCTGGACTCCGGGATGGTCGCGTCGCGCGTGTCGTCGCGAAGTACCGGAAAACGCAACATCGGCCAGACCTGGCTGAAAGCTTCGCGCGATGCTTGCTGCTCCAGGTATACGATATGCGGCTCGAACGGCGTGCCGTTCTCGTACAAGGCAATCAGCACCTTGTGGCAGTACGAGGCCAGCGGGTGGAAATGGAGCGTCAGGCTCATGTCATCAGACTCATGTCACTTGTCCTCCACCGCTTCGACCTGGATCTGCATGGATACCGTCATGTCCAGGCCGAATGATTTCCCGGCATCGATCCCGAATGCGGCGCGATCGAACGTCGCCGATGCTTCCGCGCCGCAGCGTTCGCGCGGCTTCAACATCGGGTCGGGGACGCATTTGAACTGCTCGATCTTCAGGTCGAGGGGGCGCGTGATGCCGCGCAGCGTGAGGGTGCCGACCACGCGCGTGGGCGCACCGTCGACGAAATCCGCGAGCTTGCCATCGTAAACCGCCTGCGGATATTGCGCGGCGTCGAAGAAGGCGCATTGCGACTGGCACAGCGAAGCCGGCAGCTGGTCGCGCAACACCATTTTCGTCAACGGCGGGTTGCCGAAGTTGATGCTGGACACCTGGGTCACGATATGCACGGTGCCCGTGTGTGCGGCGCGATCGAGGGTGATGGTGCCGCTGGTGTGGTCGAACTTGCCGCGCCAGATCGAAAGCCCCATGTGGTCGGCGGCGAAGCTCGGGTAGGTGTGATCGGGATCGATGGTGTAGGTGACCGGCTGTGCCTCCGCGATGCTCGCGGCGGCAAGCAGGGCGAGCGACAGGCCTGCGCAGACGTACCTATGCATGGCCGGACTCCGGGCGATTGCAGTTGACCATCCACATCGCACCGTAACGGTCGGTCAGCATCCCGAAGCGCAATGCCCACGAGGTTTCGCCGATCGGCATCGTCACCTTGCCGCCTTTGCCGAGCGCCGCGAACAGGCGCTCGGCCTCGGCCGGGTCGTCGACGCCGAGCGACACGGCGTTGCCGTGGATGCCGGGGTACGCGTCGTCGCCGGACGGCGTGATCCAGTCCGAGCCCATCAGCACGGCATCGCCGGCCTCGAGCCGCACGTGGGCGATCAGGCTCTTCGCCTCCGGTGGCAGGTTCGAGGGGCCGGGCATTTCGCCGAAGGTCACCTTCATGGCGATCTTGCCGCCGAGACACTTCGCGTAGAAATCGAACGCTTCCGCGGCCTGGTTTTCGAAGAACAGGTAATTGGCGAGTTGCATGGTGGTTTCCTTGGTGGGGGAATGAGTTTGGGCCCCGGACGACCCGGTGCGGGTTGCGGCGGGTTCGATTTGACGACGAATGGCGCGGGGGAGATTCGACAAGCGTTTGCGACGATCGTGCTCAGGCCGCCGCTTCGACAAGCGCGGGGAACGGCTCGCGCCAGGCTTCCAGTTCGTTCAGTTGTTCGTGCCAGCGCTTGATGGCGGGAAACTCGTCCACCGGGATGCGCGCGCGTTCGGCATACGGCAGCGTGACCCCCACCGCGAAGTCGGCGAGCGTGAGTGTATCGCCGACCAGCCAGCGGTGGTCGCGCAGATGGTTGTCGAGTACCGTCGCATAGCGGCGGAACTCCGTGGTCGCGCGCTTCGTCGCCTCGGGGTCCGGATCACCCAGGCCGAAGCGCCGCTTGATGATGTGTTCGAAGTACAGCGCGCCGGCATGCGGGGCGAAGTGTTGCAGGTCCCAACTGAACCAGCGCACCACTTCGATCTGGCGTGCGTCGGTCGGCCACAAGTCCGAATCGCAACGCGCGGCCAGGTGGCACATGATGGCGTCGGCTTCCCACAGCAAGCGGTCGCCGTCGACCAGTGTCGGCACCTTGCCGTTGGGGTTCATGGCGAGGTATTCGGGTGTCTTGTGTTCGCCGCGACCGAGATCGACATACTCGTAATCGACCGGTGATTCCAGGTACTTTGCGACCGCGCAGGCTTTGCGTGGGGACAGGACGTCGGACCAGTAGAGTTTCATCATGGTGTCTCCGTGGATTTCGCGGAATGTTCGACTTGATGACGGACGGCGGGCCGTGAAATCGACAATTTTCGCCACGGATGCGCCGGGGTCGTGACCGCACGGGTCGCCGACGCAGTTGGCACACGCTGTCCGCGGCCCGCAGGCCGATTTCATCGAGCAGTCGTTGCCGGGCGGCATCCTGACCCGCCGATCGACGGGCGTTACGCCCCCGTCATGCGCTCGGCCGTCTCCTCGTCGGGCGGCACCATGATCGCGTGGGGATGCGCGCGCGCTTCCATGCGGATCGCCTCGATTTCGGGCGTACGCCAGCCGCAGGCCAGCCCCCATGAGAAGAATCCGACCGCGACCACGGCGACGATCAGCAGATCCCATCCGTAGGGGAGGTAACCATGGCCGCCGAACTTCGCGCTTCCGGCCCACGACAGCGCGGCAACCGCGGGGAGGTAGAAGATCAACCACAGCGCGCCGCGTACCTGGCGCATGAGGTCGGCGGTTCCCTTGTGCACCGCGTACCACAGCCAGATCGGCAGCGCGACGACCATCAGCAGGATGATCTCGCCGGTGCGCGGCCAGCGCGCCCAGTACAGCAGTTCGGTCGCGAACACGAAAGCGAGACCCGCGACGACCCACAGCAACGGGATCCGCAACGGGCGATTCAGTTCCGGTGCGGTGCGGCGCAACACGCTGACGCTGACCGGACCGGTCAGGTACGAGATGATGGTCGCGACCGAAATCACTTCCGCGAGCGTCGCCCAACCGCGGAAGAAGAACATGAAGATGAACGCGACCACCAGGTTCAGCCACATCGCCGGACGCGGGATGCCAAAGCGTGGATGCACCTTGCCGAGGACCGCCGGCAGCGTGCCGTTGCGCTGCATGCCGTAGATCATGCGCGCGGTGGTCGCGGTGTAGGTCGCGCCGGTACCGCTGGGGCTGATGAAGGCGTCCGAATACAGCAGCAGCGCCAGCCAGTTGAGGTTCAACGCCAGCGCCAGTTGCGCGAACGGTGACGAGAAATCCAGCGCGTACCAGCCGCCCTTCGCGAGATCCGCGGGATCCATCGCGCCGAGGAACGCGACCTGCAGCAGCAGGTACACGATCGTCGCCAGCACGATCGAACCGATCACCCCGAACGGCACGCTGCGGCCGGGATCGCGCGCTTCGCCCGCGAGGTTCACCGGGCTCTGGAAGCCGTTGAAGCTGAACACGATGCCGCTGATTGCCACCGCCGTCAGGATTGCCGACACGCTGTAGACATGGCTGCCGCCATGCACGCCGATATGGAAATTTTCCGGGTGGAATGCGGTCGCCATCAGCGCGATCGCCGTCAGCGCGGGCACGATCAATTTGTAGATCGTGATCCCCGAGTTGGTCCTGGCAAACAGGTTCACGCTCCAGAAATTGAGCAGGAAGTAGCCCACCACGAGCAGCGCCGCGATCGCCAGTCCGGTCGTGCTGAGTGCGCCCAATCCACCCGGCGCCTGGTGGTACAGGTTCTGCGCCCACTGCCAGGGCCACGAGGACATGTATTGCACCGAGGCTTCCGCTTCGACCGGGATGACCGACACGATCGCGATCCAGTTGGCCCACGCCGCGATGAATCCCACCAGGGTGCCGTGCGAGTACTGGCCGTAACGCACCATCCCGCCCGATTCGGGGAACATCGCCCCGAGCTCGGCGTAGTTCAGCGCGATGAACAGGATCACCACGGCGCCGATGACCCATGCCCAGATCGCCCCCGGACCGGCCAGTTGCGCCGCGCGCCACGCCCCGAACAGCCAGCCCGATCCGATGATCGACCCGAGGCCCGTGAACATCAGCGCCCACGCGCCGACGTTGCGACGGATCGCGTATTCGTTGCTCATGCAAAATCGTCCCCGAAAAGTCCGGAATCATCGCAGATCACGGCAGGCCGGTTCACGTGGCGATGGTCATGGGCGTCGCGAAGTCGCTGGATGCTGCTTCGCCTCCTTCGCGGACGCATGCGGTGCGGGAAGCCTCACCTCCTTCCGCAGTGTATGGACCGGGGACATGGTTGACACTTTGTTCGGAGACATGGTGGACATGTCAGGGCAGGTTTCGCCCATGGGTGGAAGTGTGCAGGGTGAGGTCAATGCGGGCAATCCGGTGGGTGTACCAGCACACCTCCAGGTGG
>DASTIS010000041.1:0-4234 GCA_035717365.1 Rhodanobacteraceae bacterium | reverse complement strand
TACATGGCGTAGCGGATCAGGTCGATGCCGTACGTGAATGGATTGATGCGGGCCAACTGGTAGATGATTTCGGCCCCGGATTCCTGCAATTTCCACAGTGGATACAAGGCCGGCGACAGGAAGAACATCGGGAAAATCACGAAGTTCATCGCTCCGGCGAAATTCTCGATCTGCTTGATGTAAACGGACACCAGCAGGCCCATCGCCCCCAGCATCAGGCCGGTCAGGAACATTGCCGGCAACGCGTAAAGCAGGCCGGGCCACCATGGAAGATCGAGTCTGAATATCGCGCAGACCGCGAAAAAGGCATACGCCTGCAGAATCGACAGAAAGGTGCCCGCGAAGAGCTTGCACGTGAGCAACACCCATCGAGGCAGCGGGGCTGTCAGCAGCAGCCGCATCAGTCCCATCTCGCGGTCGTAGACCATCGCCAGCGAAGACTGCATGCCGTTGAACAGCAGCACGATGCCGACCAGCCCCGGCACGACATAGACCTGGTACTCGATATAGGTTTGGTACGGCGGAATCACGGAAACGCCGAAGACGTTTCGGAAACCGGCCGCGAAAATGAGCAGCCACAGGCTCGGCCGCACCACCGCGGAAATCAGGCGTCCACGCTGGTGCATGAACTTGACGGTTTCGCGCGCGGAAAGCGCGGTCAATGCCTGCAGGACATGGCTCACGGTCGACATGGCAGGACCATCGCGTGGTGACCGGACTGGACGGAGTTGCTGCCAGCGCACGCACCCGGAGACAACGGCATCCCGGTGAGGCCATGCAGCGGTCCGCCCTGCGGCAACATCAGACGGTCTCCTCCTTTTCTGCCGGCGCTTCACCGGTCAATTCGAGGAAGGCGTCGCGCAGGGAATGACAACCGGTTTGCTCGCGCAAAGCGGCCGGCTTGCCGGCAGCGACCCAGCGGCCCTTGTGCAGGATGATGACCCGATCGGCAGATTCGGCCTCATCGACGAGGTGCGTCGCCCACAGCACGCCCACGCCGCGATGCGTACACAGCGAGTGGACGTACTCCACCAGGTGCGCGCGCGAAGCGGGGTCAAGCCCTACCGTGGGCTCGTCCATGAGCAATACCACCGGCTCGTGCAGCAGCGCCCGGGCCAATTCGACTCTGCGGCGGTTGCCGCCCGAAAGCGTCCGGGCCCTGTCCTTCGCCCTCCCGGTCAGACCGATGCGGTGCAGTTCCGCCTCGATGCGGGCGCGGCTTGCGTGCCCCATGCCGTGCAATCGTGCGTGGAACCGGAGGTTGGCCACCACGCTCAGATCCAGATCGAGCGTCGGCTGCTGGAATACCACCCCGAGACGCGCGAGGGCCTGACGGGCCTGGCGGCGCATGTCAAAACCGGCAACCTCGATATTCCCGGAATCGGGTACGAACAACCCGGTGAGCAACTGGAACAGCGTACTTTTCCCGGCCCCGTTGGGTCCGAGCAGGGCCACGAATTCGCCGCGCGCAACGCTGAGGGACAATCCATCCAACGCCTTGACCGAGCCGTACGATTTGCTCACCCCGTCAACCGCGAGGGCGAACTCGGGCACGGAACCCGCCTGTCCCGTCTGCGCAGCGGTATCGGCGTGGCCGGATGCGTTCATTGCGGTACGCCATGCGCCCGGCATGCGGTCCACACGACGCATGTCGCCGGAAAGGCCCTGGGCTTCACAGACCCTCCCTGCCGTACGAGATCTCGTCCGCACCGGCTTCGGGCGCTCCGGACAACAGCCGTGGATGGCGTGCCAGCAGGCGGCGCCTCAGTGCAGCAATCTCGGGGCTGCTCACATCGTGGCTACCCGCTTGCTCGACACGATAGTCCAGGACAACGCGTGCCGGTGTATCACCCAGGAACAATATGCGATCGGCGAGCACCAGTGCTTCATTCACATCGTGGGTCACGAACAATACCAGTGGCCGCACCCGTGCGCACAGCCGACGCAGCAACCCACGCAGCTGGTTGGCTGCCGGCATGTCAAGCGACACGAACGGCTCATCCATCAGCAGCAACCAGGGGTCGACGACGAACGCCCGCGCCAGCGCAGTGCGACGCTGCATGCCGCCCGAAAGCTGGCTCGGCCATGCATTCCCGGACGTACCCAATCCGACCTCCTCCAGCAAGGTGTCCGCGCGTGAAACGTAGCTGCGGTCACGCGCCAGGTGCTCGGCCTCCGCCAGCCGCACGTTGTCGCGAATGGTGAGCCATGGCATCAGCCGCGGCTCCTGGAACACCATCCCCATGCCGTCGGGCGACTGTCCGGGCTCGGCCAGGGGTGCGCCGTCGTAGCGGATTGCACCCGCATAAGCGGCGTCCAGACCGGCAACCATGCCCAGCAATGTGGTCTTGCCCACGCCGGAGGGCCCGACGATGGCGACGAATTCCCCAGCGGGGATGGTGACGTCGATGCCCGCCAGCACCGGCGGCCCATCGAAGCGCTTCTCGTCGATCTGGATGGACAGCCCGTTCATCCACGCCACCGCATCAAACGTTGTTCCAGCGGTCGCATCACGCCAGCTTCGATGGCCATGACCACCGCCGCAAATGCCAGCGTGTAGGCAAGGATGCTGGTGATGTCGAAAAACTGGAAAAACACGGATAGTTCGAAGCCGACGCCGTTGCTGCGCCCGAGCAGTTCGGCAACCAGCACGATCTTCCAGATCAATGCAAGGCCGTTGCGCGCGGAAGCCATCAGATAGGGATAGAGCTGCGGCAGGAAAACCCGAAAAAACGCGACCCTGCGCGGGACGCGATACACCTGCGCAACCGCCAGCAAGCGCGCGTCGACCGCTCGCGTCCCTTCGCGCGTGGTTACCACCACGACGGGGATCTTGTTGAGGGCCACGGCCACGATGACCGCCACTTCCGTGAGCCCGAGCCACAGGTAACACAAGATGATGACCACCAACGCCGGAATGTTCAGTGCAAGCACCAGCGCACCGTCCAGCAGCAGGTTGAACCTGCGGAAGCGACCCATCACGAAGCCGATCGCGGCACCCACGGTCATCGCCACCACAAATGCGGCCGCAACCCGACCCAACGTGATCGCCAGTTCCAGCGGAAGCTGGCCAGTTCGGGTGTAGCGATACACGGCAGCCAGAACCGCGACCGGGGTGGGCAACATGTTGCTGTTCGCGAACAGCGCGGCGATTTCCCACACCACCGCAAGGCCGACGAGCGACCCGGTCCGCCACAACCAGGCAGGTCCGAAAGGCGGCTGGAGCTGCCCCCACAGCGAGCGCGCTGCAGCGCCCGGGCTCTTCGACGCGATCGTTCGTGACGCGTCGTCCTGGTCGCGACGCGCGCTGGAAGGGCTCATGGCAACCGGAACCCGTCCCAGAACACGCCCGTCGGCAACTCGCTGGCCCCCTCCGTGAGCTTGCCGTGGCTCTCCTCGGCGACCACCTCGAACAACTGCCTGGCCGCGCGGATCTGGGGCGCGCCGAAGTGCTTGACCATGCCCTCGCGGTAGCCCTGTCGCAGGGCAGCGAGCACGGCGTCGTTTTCGGGCTTCACCTTGTCCCGGAGCGGCTGCCAGGCCGCATCCGACGCGACCAGTGCGTGCTTGGCATCGTACGTGGCCGCGATGAAATCCAGCAGGGCGCGGCGATGGGTTGCCGCCCACCGTTGCGAAAATACCCAGCCCAGCAGTGGCGGTACGGTTTCGACGCCCAGCCCCTTGAGCATCTGCTCGACCGTAATCAGCGGCTTCATCCCCTGTGCGGCAAGACGCGCGTCGTATTGCCAGAAGTTGATCGCAGCCGGCAGCCGGCCGTCGAGCATCAGGTGGTTGATCAACGGGGGTGCCGCGAATTGCGGCGTCGCGGAGGCATTCAGGTCGATTCCGTACTGCTTTCTGGCGTAGGCCCGCGCAATCAACCAGCTCTTGTCGACCGGGCCGCCGGCAACGCCGATCTTCCTGCCCGCAAGGTCGGCCACGGTCTTGATCCCCGCAGCCGGGTTGACCATGACCGCGCCGACCGTGTTGGAATAAGGCACGAACTGGTAGTTCTGGTGATGGGCGCGCAGGCTGGCCACCCAGAACCAGTCCGAAACGATGAGGTCGACCTCACCGCTCAACAGCGCGACCTTCAATGCGTTCTTCGAAGCCAGCGGCACCACATGGAGCCGGATGCCGTGCTTGCGCGCCAACCCCATGCGCTGGACGGTGTCCATTTCCCAGCCCACGGTACCAAATTGGAGCACGCCGACGCGCAGCTCGGTGACATCTT
>DASTIS010000040.1:0-6574 GCA_035717365.1 Rhodanobacteraceae bacterium | reverse complement strand
GAGGCCGCAATCCCGTACCATGCCCGCTGCGCCGATTCCCGATTCTCCATTCCCGACTCCCGTTCCATGAAATTCGTCGACGAAGCCATCATCAAGGTGCGGGCCGGCAACGGCGGGGACGGTTGCGCCAGTTTCCGGCGCGAGAAGTTCATCCCGTTCGGCGGCCCCAACGGCGGCGACGGTGGCGCGGGCGGCAGCGTCTGGCTGGTCGCCGACGAGGGCCTGAACACCTTGGTCGATTTCCGCCACCAGCGCCAGTTCAAGGCGCAGCGCGGCCAGAACGGCATGGGCAGCGACATGTACGGCCGCGGCGGCGAAGACACCACGATCCGGGTGCCGGTCGGCACGTCGGTGATCAACCTCGACACCGACGAGTTGATCGGCGACCTGACCACGCACGGGCAGAAATTGCTGGTGGCGAAGGGCGGCAAGGGCGGCCTCGGCAACATCCACTTCAAGAGTTCCACCAATCGCGCGCCGCGCCGGTTTACCCATGGCACGCCGGGCGAAGCGCGCGAGCTGACGCTGGAACTGAAGGTGCTGGCGGACGTTGGCCTGCTCGGGTTTCCCAACGCCGGCAAAAGCACCTTCATCCGCGCCGTTTCCGCGGCGACGCCGCGTGTGGCGGACTACCCGTTCACCACCTTGCAACCGCACTTGGGCGTGGTCAGCGTGGGACCGTCTCAGGGCTTCGTGATCGCCGATATCCCCGGCCTGATCGAGGGTGCGGCCGAAGGCGCGGGACTGGGCATCCAGTTCCTCAAGCACGTTTCGCGCACGCGGCTGCTGCTGCATCTGGTGGACGTCGAGCCCATCGACGGCGGCGATCCCGTCGAACAGGTGCGGATCATCGAGGGCGAGCTGCGCCGGCATGATCCCGAATTGCTCGAACGCCCGCGCTGGCTGCTGCTCAACAAGATCGATCTGTGGGCGCCGGACGAACGCGATGCGAAAGCCCGAGAGATTGTCGATCGGCTCGAATGGACGGCGCCGTGGTTTGCGGTCTCGGCGGCCGAGCGGTTGGGTACGCGTGAGGTTTGCCAGGCCGTGCAGCGGTTTTTTGATGAGCAGAAGGCGCTGGCCGGGGAGGGTATCGAGTGATTGGAACCCCCCGTCTTCGTCATTCCGGGGTTGGCTGCGGCATCATCGCAGCCAGAGTCCGGAATCCAGCTTTTCGAATCCTGATATCGCCACCGAAAGCCGGATTCCGGGTTCCGCCCGCGAAGAGCGCGGACGGCCCCGGAATGACGAAATCAAGTGACGCGAGGTACAAAACAAAAAAGCCGGCTGGCGCCGGCTTTTTCGGGATCTCTGCGACGCGTGGTTCAGCCAATCGCCTTGATGTGTGCGGCGAGGCGGCTCTTGTGGCGCGCGGCCTTGTTCTTGTGGATCATGCCACGGCTGGCGTAGCGGTCCAGCACCGGCTCGACCGCCTTGTACGCGGCTTCGGCGCCGGACTTGTCCTTGGCCTCGATGGCTTTCAGGACTTTGCGGATCGACGAACGCAGCATCGAGCGCTGGCTGGTATTGCGCATGCGGCGCACTTCGGCCTGGCGGGCGCGCTTCTTGGCGGACTGGATGTTGGCCACGGGGTGACTCCGGACGTAAAGAATGAAAGCAAGCCGGTAATTGTGGCGGGATATTCCAGCGCAGTCAACGGAGAAGTCGCGTGTCGGGACCGGGGACCCGGGGCCCGGGACCGGGGTGCCACGCAGCATCCTGCGAGGATTGGGCATTTCTTCCCCCCCACAGTGCGAGGTTGTTTCGCGTCATGCGTCCGCCGCATCGAAGGCGGGTCCCGGGTGCCGGGTCCCGGATCCCGACTTTTGCGAGTTCCGGGTCCCGAGTCTCGGCTTTTGCGAGTCCTCGCTCCCGGGTCCCGGGCATGAAGCAGCCCAGCCTGCTGCGCGGGGTGTTTTCCTTCAGCAGCATGACCATGATCTCGCGCGTGCTGGGGCTGGCGCGCGACATCTCGATCACCCACGTGTTCGGCGTCAGCGCCGCGACCGATGCGTTCGTGATCGCGTTCCGCATCCCCAACTTCATGCGCCGGCTGTTTGCGGAAGGTTCGTTCTCCACCGCGTTCGTGCCGGTGTTCACCGAGGTCAAGGAGACCCGCCCGCGCGCGGAACTGCGCGAACTGACCGCGCGGGTGACCGGCACGCTGGGCGGCGTGCTGCTGGTGATCGTGGCGCTGGGATTGATCTTCGCGCCGCAGGTCGCCACGGGGTTCGCGCCGGGGGCCCTGAACGAGCCGCACAAGTTCGATCTCACCGTGCACCTGCTGCGGTTGACGTTCCCGTACCTGTTGTTCGTGTCGCTGACCGCGTTGTGCGGCGGCATCCTCAACAGCTTCAGCAAGTTTGCGCTGCCGGCGCTGGCGCCGGTGATCCTCAACCTGTGCCTGATTGCCGGCGCGTTGTGGCTGTCGCGGTACCTTGTTGTGCCGATCGAGGCGCTGGGTTGGGCGGTATTGGCGGCGGGCATCCTGCAATTGCTGTTCCTGCTGCCGTCGGTGCGGCGGCTCGGCCTGCTGACCTGGCCGCGCTGGGGCTGGAACCATCCGCCGGTAAAGAAAATCATGCGTCTGATGGTGCCGACCCTGTTCGGTTCGTCGGTGGCGCAGATCAATTTGTTGCTGGACACCGTGGTCGCGTCGCTGCTGATCACGGGGTCGCAGACCTGGCTGTATCAGGCCACGCGGTTCCTGGAATTGCCGCTGGGCGTGTTCGGCGTCGCGCTCGGCACCGTGATCCTCCCGGCGCTGTCGCGCCACCACGTGACCGCCGACCGCGAGGGCTTTTCGCGCTCGCTGGACTGGGGGCTGCGCACCACGCTGCTGATCGCGATGCCGGCCATGTGCGGTCTGTTGCTGCTGGCCGAACCGATGGTCGCGGCGTTTTTCCAGAACGGCCAGTTCAGCGCGTTCGACAGCCACATGACCGCGATCGCGATCGTGGGCATGGGGTGCGGCGTCCCGGCGATCGCGCTGACCCGCACCTTGTTGCCGGCGTTTTATTCGCGCCAGGACACCCGCACGCCGGTGCGCGCGGGCGTGATCGCACTGGTCGTCAACATGGTCTTCAATTTCGTGCTGATCGCGTTGCTGTTCGAGTTGTGGGCGCCACCCGCGATCCGGCAACTGCCGTGGCTGGAGGGGATCACGCGGGTGCCGGGCCTGCACCTCGGCATGGCGATCGCGAGTTCGGTTTCCAATTATCTGCAATTCGTGCTGCTGTGGCGGTATTTGAAACGCGCCGGGGTGTACCAGCGCCAGCCCGGCTGGGGGCGGCACTGGTTGCGGATTGGACTGGCTTGCGCGGCGCTGGTGGTCGTGGTCGGGCTCGGTCTTTGGTTCTGGCCCTGGCAGCAATGGACCCATGAACGGATCATCACGCGCCTCTGGAAACTGGCGGCGCTGGTCTGCGCGGGCGGCGCGGCTTACGTCGGGGCGTTGTATGCGACGGGGTTCCGGATGCGCGACCTGCGGGGGACTTGACGCGAAGTGGTGTCAGGGACAATTGATTCAGCCCTGCGAACTTTCGGCGAAAATTGTCCCTGACACCAATTCGGATGCGCGACCTGCGGAGTGTGGCTGTACAGTTGGCCATACGGCGCCGCGCAGTGATAATGCTTGATCCCTTCGGAGCGCGCGCATGTACGTCCAGCCTGCCGACGCACCCAAACGCAAACCCGTGACCGTGCCCGGCCTGCGCACCATGAAGGCGCGCGGCGAGAAGATCGTGGTGCTGACCTGCTACGACGCCAGCTTTGCCGCGCAGATGGAAGCAGCGGGCGTGGATGTCGTGCTGGTGGGCGATTCACTGGGCAACGTGGTGCAGGGGCAAACCAGCACGGTGCCGGTGACGCTGGACCAGATGGTGTATCACGCCTCGCTGGTCGCGCGGGGTCTTGCCGCCACGTTGCAGGTCGTCGACCTGCCATTCATGCAATACCGCGATCCGGCCACGGCGCTGGCGTCCTCCGCGCGGCTCATGGCCGAAGGCGGCGCGGCGATGGTGAAGCTGGAAGGCGGCGCGGACTGGACCTGCGAGGTCGTCGCCGCGCTGACCACCCGCGACATCCCGGTGTGTGCACACCTCGGCCTCACCCCGCAATCGGTGCACAAGATGGGCGGCTACCGGATGCAGGGCAAGACCGACGAAGCCGCTGCCCGCCTGCGTGAACAGGCGCGCGCCGTGACCGACGCCGGCGCGGAATTGCTGGTGCTGGAATCGGTGCCGGCCGCGCTCGCTGCGGACATCACCCGCGGCCTGCCGGTTCCGACGATCGGTATCGGCGCGGGCCTGGATTGCGACGGCCAGGTGCTGGTGTGCTACGACATGCTGGGCATCACGCCCGGACGCAGGCCGAAGTTCAGCAAGGATTTCCTGGCCGGGCGCGGCTCGGTGCGGGACGCCATCGCGGCCTATGCCGACGAGGTGCGCGCCGGGCGATTCCCCGGCCCCGAACAGATTGCCGGGTAAGGCCCTGGGGGCCGGC
The DNA here is from genome assembly GCA_035717365.1 of Rhodanobacteraceae bacterium. Taxonomy (GTDB): domain Bacteria; phylum Pseudomonadota; class Gammaproteobacteria; order Xanthomonadales; family Rhodanobacteraceae; genus 66-474. Next base: position 2,071 of record DASTIS010000040.1, on the reverse strand, counting down.
CATGCGTACCGTCGCCGACCTGCGCGCCCTGCGCGCCAGCGTGGAAGCCTGGAAAAAGGACGGTCGGCGGGTCGGGTTCGTGCCGACCATGGGGAATCTCCATGCCGGACATTACTCGCTGGTCGAACTGGCACGACGGCACGCCGACCGCGTGGTCGTTAGCGTATTCGTCAATCCCACCCAGTTCGGGCCGGACGAGGACTACACGCGATACCCGCGCACGCTGGCCGAGGACAGTGTCGGCCTGGTCGAACACCAGTGCGACCTGTTGTTCGCGCCTTCGGTCGAGACGATGTACCCGTCCGGCCCCGAACGTCCGTTGCGCATCCATGTTCCGGACATCGGTGACGCGCTTGAAGGCGAGCACCGGCCGGGACATTTCGACGGCGTCGCCACGGTGGTTGCCAAATTGTTGATGATGGTCGAACCCGATCTCGCGGTGTTCGGCGCGAAGGACTGGCAGCAATTGCTGGTGGTGCGGCGTCTGGTGAGCGAGCTGGCGCTGTCGGCGGAGATCATTGCCGGACCGATCGTGCGTGAAGAGGATGGCTTGGCGATGTCGTCGCGCAACCGGTATCTCGATGCCGGCCAGCGCGCGCGCGCGCCGCAACTGCACGCCACCCTCGAATGGATGCGCGAGTCGTTCACGGAAGGTCATGTGCGCGCGGCGATCGAAGGGGCGGCGGTGCGCCGGCTCGAGCGCGCGGGGTTCGTTCCGGATTATGCGGCGGTGCGGCGCGCCGAGGACCTCGGCATTCCGGCCGATGACGAACGAACCGGGCTGATGGCGCTGGTGGCAGCGAAGCTGGGCGAAACACGCCTGATCGACAACCTCGCTTTCGACTGAGCACGCCGTCCGAACTGCTTGTGCGTCGCAACATCCGCGCCGTTCAGCCGGTATAATGGCGCGGGGCGGCAATCTGGACGCCGGGAGACCACCATGCAATTGAATATGCTCAAAGCCAAAATCCACCGTGCGACCGTGACCCACGCGGAGTTGCACTACGAAGGCTCGATCGCGATCGACAGCAACCTGTTGGACGCGGCCGGGATCCGGGAGTTCGAGCAGATCCACGCGTGGAACGTCAACAACGGCGAACGCTTCGTCACTTACGCGCTGCGTGCCGAGGGTGGCAGCGGCATCATCTCGGTGAACGGCAGTGCCGCGCACCGCGCGCAGCCGGGTGATCTCGTGATCATCGCCGCGTTCGTGACCCTGAGCCAGGTCGAGGCCGAGCGGCACCAGCCCCAACTCGTTTACGTGGACGCCGACAATCGTATCGTTCGGACCAATACGTCGATTCCCAAGCAGGTGGTTGCGGCGTAGTACCGCGCGCCTTGGCGGCGGGTGGAACCCAAAGATCCGCAGGTTGGGTTGAGCGTATGCGAAGCCCAACATCTGGAATCATGTTGGGCTTCCCCCGGATGCAGCCCGGGGTCAGCCCAACCTACGTGCTGTGGCTGCGTGCTTGCGCGCTTGTTGCGCCAGCGCCCACGCCACGTGTTCGCGCACCAGTGCCGAGGGATCGTCGGCGCGCGCTTCCAGAGCCGAGACGACGTTCGCCGAGTGCGGCGCGTTGCCCAATGCCACCGCGACGTTGCGTGAAAATCCCGCGTACCCCGCGCGGCGGATCGGCATGCCTTCGGTTTTTTTCAGGAACTCGTCTTCGGTCCACGCGAACAGTTCGACCAGCCTGGCGCCATCGAGACCGTGGCGCGGCGCGAAATCCTCTTCGTGGGTGGGCTGCGCGAACTTGTTCCACGGACACACCAGTTGGCAATCGTCGCAGCCGAACACGCGGTTGCCGATCAGCGGGCGCAGGTCTTCCGGAATGGCATCCTTCGACTCGATCGTGAGGTACGCGATGCAGCGGCGCGCATCGAGCTGGCACGGGCCGGTGATCGCCTGGGTCGGGCAGATGTCGATGCAGCGCGTGCAGGTGCCGCAGTGCGCCGTCGAAGGTGTGTCGACCGGCAGCGGCAGGTCGGTGTAAAGCTCGCCGAGGAAGAACCACGAACCCGCGTCGCGGTCCAGCAGCAGGGTGTGCTTGCCGATCCAGCCCAGTCCCGC
>DASTIS010000039.1:0-2480 GCA_035717365.1 Rhodanobacteraceae bacterium | reverse complement strand
TTACTGGGCGACCAGTACGTTGGCATCCAGCCCGGCGGGTCACCGGATTTCCTGAAGAACGGCGACGAAATGATCCTGACCCAGTCGGCGATGAGCATCGAGAACCTGATCGGGAAGTTCCTGGTCAATGGCGGTCCGAAGCCAGGCGGTTCCGCGCCCGCGTCCAGCGCCGCGCCGGCATCCGGCAAACCCTGAAAATATCGTTGCCCCGCGGCGTCGCCACGGGGTGAGAAGATGGAGTCGAGGAGAAGCACATGTTGAAACGTTTCCCATTGCTGCTGGTGACGGCGTTCCTCGGTATGGCGTTGACCGTGCCGTCGATCGCCGCGGCCCAGCAGACCCCGCAGCAAATCGTGCAGTCGATCGCCGACGAGCTTGCCAACGCCATCCAGGGACATCAGGCGACCTTGCGCCAGCACCCCGATCGGATGATCAAGATCATCGACGGGATCGTGCTGCCGCACTTCGACATGGATTACGCGGCATTGCTGGTGCTCGGCCGGCACGCGCGCGAAGCGACCCCGGCACAACGGGTGGCGTTTTCGCGTGCGTTCTACAACGCGTTGACCCATCGCTACGCCGAGGGGTTGGTGGCCTACACGCGTGGTGCGGTCAAGGTGTTGCCGGCGCAGGGGCCGCTCGACCAGCGGCGCACGATCGTGCGCACCCATGTCGAGCTGGACAGTGGCAAGAATCTTTCCGTCGATTACGCTTTTCGCAAGACATCGGCCGGCGACTGGAAGGCCTACGACGTGATCGTCGAGGGCATTTCCTACATCACCAACTACCGCAACCAGGTCGACGCCGAGATCAACAATGAGGGCATCGACGGGCTGATCAAGCGCCTGCAGACGCAGGGCGCAACCGCCGTCGACGAAATGAAGCAGGAGGGCGGCGGACATTGACGTCATGCGCGGCACGCGGGGTTCCATCGATGTGGTGAAACTGGACCAGCCAGACCGGGACACGCTGGCGCTCACCGGCGCCTTGACGTTTGGCTCCGCGGCGCACGCCTTCGCGGAGGGTACGCTCGCGCTGGCGGCGGGCACACAGACGCAGTTGGATCTGGCTGGCGTGACGCATGCCGACAGTGCCGGGCTCGCCTGCGTCATCGCATTGGCCGCTGACGCGAACCGCGCCGGCCGTCGTTTGCGGGTGACCCATTGGCCAGAAGGCCTGCACGCACTGGCGGAAGTCAGCGACGTGGCCCCGCTGCTGGAGCCGGCGGAGGGGTCGGTCTGAGGTCCTTCAGGCCGCCGAACTCGCGGGCGGTGGCTGGATGCTGGACGGTGCAGGTGCAGGCTGCAATGCGGCGCTCGAGGCAGGTGCGGCCGGCGCCGCCACGCCGTTCTGGTCGATGCCGTGCGACTTTTCGTACGCCTTTTGTTCCTTGAGCAATTGGTCGAGGTTCTCGCCATCCTCTTCCGACGGGCTGGTGCCCTGCAGTTCCTCGATCGCCGACAGTGGTGGATTGCCGTAATAGATCTCGTTCAGGCGATTCTGGCGATACGCGTCGCGCATGAAGGCATACGGGTCGTACGCGGTGTCGAGCACGCTGTCCAGCGGCAGCGCGCGTGCCCGCAGGGTCACGAGATAGGCGAGGCCCGGCAGATACTGCGCGTTCCATTTGAGATCATGGTCGCGCGCATACCAGCTGAGCGGGTCGAAATAGCTGTCCACCGGCAAGCGCCACACGTCGCGCGCGGTGGTCGGGCCGATGAAGGGCAGCACCAGGAACGGTCCTTCCGGCACACCCCAGTGCGCCAGCGTGACCGCGAAATCGGTGGGATGCTCGGGCAACTTCATCTCGCTTGCGGGGTCGAAGACGCCGAGGAACCCGAGGGTGGTATTGATGACGAAGCGCCCGGTGGATTGCAAGGCGGGCACCGGACGACCTTGCAGCACTTCGTTGATGATCGTGATGGGGGTCCGCAAGTTCGAGAAGAAATTGCCGATCAGGATCCGTTCCTTCGGGCCGGTGATCTTGACGTAAGCCTTGGCTGCAGGCCGGATCGCCACCTTGTCCGCGAACCGGTTGAACGCGAACATCTTGCGGTTGAAGTTCTGCATGGGGTCGTCGGTGCGCGGTGGCGCCACCGCGCAGGCCGCGAGGGTGCCGACGAGACAGGCGATGATGAAGCGTTGCGCGACTCGTGGGGGGCGGGTGCGTGCCATGGGTCGTTTGATAGGGTCGGTGGGCGTGCTATGCAAGGGCGCGATTGTACGTGGCGTCGTGCCGATCTCCACGACCGGGCGGGAACGCCAGGGCGGGCGGGATTCAGGTCCATCGCGGTGCGATGGACCGTGAATCGACAAATGCGGCGTTGCTGGTACAATCCGGAGGTTTGCGACACCACCGGAACCGACAACATGGCCCGCATCACCGTGGAAGACTGCCTGAAGGTGGTCGACAATCGTTTTGAACTGGTCCTGATGGCCACGCGTCGCGCGCGTCAGCTCGAGAACGGCGTCGAATCGAC
>DASTIS010000038.1:0-13213 GCA_035717365.1 Rhodanobacteraceae bacterium | reverse complement strand
ACCGGGAGGCCGCCGCCGAGCGCGGCGTCACGATGTCGAAGGACGAAGCCCGCGAGGCCATCTACGGCATGCCGTTCCCCGAATGGAAGGCGAAGTACCAGAAGGACGCGACCCCCGAACAACGGGCGGCGTTCGAGAAAGCCCGGAAAAAACGGTAGGAGCGCGCCTGCGCGCGAACGGTGCCGCACGGCTGTCGCCAGCAGGCCGGCTCCTGCGATCGCCTCGATATTCCTGTCCCCCAGGCCCCCGGCGGCGGTATGACGGAATCCGGTTTTCGCTAGGGCACACCCGCGCGACCACGGAGCTCCTGGTCACGGACGGCGGATTGGATCGTCGCAAAAGAAAGAACAAGCACTACGTGCCAGCCGGCGAACGGGTGTCGCCGTCCGCTTCAAGGGTAGGGTTGGGTTGGTGGGGATGGTGTAGCGCCTGCCCCCAAGCGTGCTCGTTCCTGCCTGCTATCCGGCACAGAATTTTTCGTAATCCACATAGCCGGGGAACGGTGTGCCCGGTGCGCACACCGGACATTCGGGATCGGGGGCGAGCCGGGTCTGGTGGAAGCGCATCGAGAGCGCATCGAACATCAGGACGCGGCCAACCAGCGGTTCGCCGATCCCCAGGATCAGCTTGATCACCTCGGTCGCCTGCAGCATCCCGACCACGCCCGGCAGCACGCCCAGCACGCCGGCTTCGGAACAATTCGGGGCGTCCTCGGGCGCTGGCGGTTGCGGGAACAGGCAGCGGTAGCACGGCGCCCTGCCCCGCTGCCTGCCGGCGTCGAATACACTGACCTGCCCCTGGAACCGCTGCACCGCGCCATACACCAGTGGCTTCGCCAGTTTCACGCAGGCGTCGTTGAGCAGGTAGCGAACCGGGAAGTTGTCCGCGCCGTCCAGTACCACGTCGGCGCCGTCCAGCAGTCTGTCGACGTTCGCCGAGGTGACGCGTTCGGCGAGTCCTTCGAGCTTCACGTGCGGATTCAGGCCGTGCAGCGCCTGCGCCGCGGAATCGAGTTTCGACATGCCGATGCGGTCGTCGGCATGCAGGATCTGGCGCTGAAGGTTGCTTCGTTCGACCACATCGTCGTCGGCGATCACCAGCGTGCCGACCCCCGCGGCGGCGAGGTAGTACGCCGCGGGCGAGCCCAATCCGCCCGCCCCCAGCAACACCACCCGCGCGGCCTCAAGCTTGCGCTGGCCGGCCTCGCCAACCTCCGGCAAGCGCAAATGGCGCGAGTAGCGATCGTAGAAGTCCTCGTCGCCACCGGGCTTGCCCATCGGCAGCCCTTCGTCGATCCACCGTGCGGTGCCGCCCGCAACGGAGACCACGTTGGAGTAACCCAGTTGCTGCAAGGTTTGTGCCGCAAGAATGGAGCGCTGGCCGTGCGCGCAGATCGTCAGGACTTCCGCAGCGCGGTCGGGCGCGGCCTGCCCGATGCGCTGCGGAATCTCGCCGCGCGGCAGCGGCACCGCGTTCTCCGCCATGCCCGCCGCGTGCTCGAAGGTCTCTCGCACGTCCAGCAACAGGGCGCCGGCTCTCTGCCTTTGCAGCGCCTCGCCCGGGGTGATTTCAAGGATTGTCATGCACGCATTATCGCGCAAAGCCGGCCTGACTTCGCGGGAACGGATCAAACGTCCTGCCACGGGATCGAGACCTCACCCTGGCAAGATCAGCGTCCGCGCACGTGCCGGATCATCCGCTGCCGCTTGCGCTGCTGGCCTTTGGTCGGCACGTTGCGCTTGCCGGCGTACGGGTTCTCGCCTTCGCGGAACTCGATCCGGATCGGCGTACCTTCGAGCTTGTAGCGCCTGCGGAAAAAATTCTCGAGATAGCGCCGATAGCTGTCGGCGATGTGCTTGGTGCGGGTGCCGTGGATCACGACGGTCGGCGGGCGTTCGCCGCCGGGATGCGCGAAACGCAGCTTCGGCGAATGGCCGCGCACCAGTGGCGGTTGATGCGCAGCGACGGCCTTCTCCAGTGCACGGGTGAGATCCGGCGTGCCGAGTTCGCGCACCGCCGCGGCGCCGGCGCGATCGATCGCACGCATCAGTTCGCGCAATCCGGAGCCGTGCAGCGCCGACAGGAACACGATCTTCGCCCACTCGACGAAGCCGAGCTTGCGTTCGAGGCCGGCCCTGCAACGCTCGCGGTCGTAGCGGTCGAGGCCGTCCCATTTGTTGGCGACGATGACCAGCGCGCGGCCCGCCTCGAGCACCTGCCCGATCAGGGCAAGGTCCTGGTCGGTGACGCCCTCGCCCGCGTCCAGCATCACCACCGCGACGTCGGCGGCGGAGATCGACTGCAGCGTCTTGATGACGCTGAACTTCTCCAGCGCATCGTCGACGCGGCCACGCCGCCGCACCCCCGCGGTATCGATCAGCGTGTAGCGCTTGCCGTCGCGCAGCAGCGGGACGTGGATCGCGTCCCGGGTGGTGCCGGCGACTTCCGAGACCACCACGCGTTCCTCGCCGAGCAGGCGATTGACCAGCGTGGACTTGCCGACGTTCGGCCGTCCGATGATGGCGACGCGGATTCCCGCCTCTGGCGAATCCGACATCGGCTCTGCGTCTTCGTCGGCGGGCAGCAACGGCAGGATCGCCGCCAGCAACGCGTCGACACCACGCGCGTGCGCAGCTGCGATCGGCAACGTTGCGGCGACACCGAGCGCGGCAAACTCCGCGAGCGCGGTTTGCGCATCGACGCCGTCGGTCTTGTTGACCGCGAGCAACACCGGTTTCCCGGCGCGGCGCAGGCGGTCGAGGATCGCGCGGTCCTGCGGCAGCAACCCTTCCCGCGCATCGACCAGCAGCACGCACGCGCAGGCTTCTTCGATCGCGCGCTGGACCTGCCTGTCGGTCAGCTCGTCGATGTCGACGCGCTGGCCGGACAGGCCGCCGGTATCGACCAGCACGATCGGGCGCGCGCCGAGCCGGCACACCCCGTAGTGGCGATCCCGGGTCACGCCGGGCAGGTCCGCCACCAACGCGTCGCGACTCTTCGTCAGCGCATTGAACAGCGTGGACTTGCCAACGTTGGGACGGCCCACCAGGGCAACTACAGGCAACACGGCCAGAGATTCCATCCGAAGAGCTGTTGTGAAAAGTCAGGCCATGGAACTCTTGGCCATTGATGGCGGCTTTATGGCCGATCTGGACGTCCCGAGCATGGGATGGCTCCATCAGTCCGTCGCGCCCATCGAAGCAGCGATCAGGGATGATCGCACAAGCATGTGAAAAGTCAGGCCAAGGATGGCCGTTCTAAACCTCGATGGTTCAGGACGATGCGTCTTGCCATGCACTTCATCGAAGCGGCAATCAGGGATGATCGCACAAGTTGCTGCAGGAGCGGCGCGGCGCATCGCGGCGGCGCGCTCTTGATTGGGTTGTGGGGAGTGCCGCCGTTTCCGGGCGGCTTCAATCAGCGGGCCCCGAAATGCGATACGCCACCACGTGCCCCTCCACATCCTCGACGTAAACCATGTCGCCGTTGACGACGGGTCGGGCGCGGATGGCGTCCCTGGACAGCCGCATGCGGGCGGCGAGCTTGCCATCGGACAGATCCAGCCAGTGCACGTAGCCTTCGACGCCGCCGACCACGGCATACTGGTCCTGGATCGCGGGCGCGGTCAGCCAATGGTATTGCAGCGCGTCCTGTTTCCACAGGTCGCCACCACCCTGTTTGGAAAATGCCCAGACCAGCGAGTCGTCGTCGACACCGACCAGTTCCTTGTCGCCGACGCCCACGCCGACGTAGCTGGAGAACGGACGGTTCCAGAGGAGTTGTCCCTGTGCGGCGTCGATGGCAGCCAGTTCGCCATGGTAGGCCGTGGCGTACACGGTGCTGCCATCGAGTTGCAACACGTCGTCCGCATCGTTCAACTTCTGGATGTCGGTTCGCCCCAGGCCCTTGGTGATCGGCAGCTTCCACTGGATCGCGCCGGTGTCGCCACGCAGCGACTCGACTTTGCCGTCATCGGTGCCGAACATCACCACGCCGTGCGCCGCCAACAACGAGCCATTGCCGCGCAGGCTCAGCAACGGCACGCTGGCCTGGTCGTTGAGCCACTTGCGCTCACCCGAGTTGCCGTCGAACGCGTAGATGTAACCGGAGTTGGTGCGCGCGTACACCACGCCGCCATCGATCGCGGGCGGCGAGATCACCTCGCTGTCCACTTCCGCACCCCACAATTGCTTGCCGGTGTCCGCATCCATGGCGTAGACGTGTCCGTCCAGCGTTCCGACCACCAACAGGTTGCCCGAGACGGTCGGACCGCCGGCGTAGCGTGCATCCGGACCCGGCGTCTTGCGGCGGAACGGCCAGATGCCGTCGCCCACACGCGTGGACTGTTCCCACACGCGCTTGCCGGTCGCGGCATCCAGCGCCTCGATCTTGCCGTCGGTGCTGATGACGTAAAGCTTGCCATCCGCGTACGCGGGCTGCAGGCGCACGCCGGAGCGACCGGCTCCATCGCCGATACTCGTGGACCAGACCTCCTGGACCTGCAGGCTCGGCGTGAACTCGACCAGCTCTTTGGGTGGCTGGATGTTCTGGCCTCGATTGAAAATCTTGTTCCACAACCCGCAACCGGAGAGTGCGATCGTCGCAGCCAGCAATGGCAACAGCAGAAGGTGACGACGCTTCATGGGGCGATGCTTCATTGAGCCTTGCTTCCGGTCGGCGCAGCGGCGGGCTGCGTGAGGTTTTCCAGCTTCATCTGCACCGCATTGCGTTGCGGCGCGTCCTTGTCGAGGCTGGCCATCGCCCGCCCGTAGGCGTTGCGCGCCGCATCGGTGTTGCCGAGTTTGAGCTGCGCGTCGCCCCGAAGTTCCGCAGCGATCGCGGCATAATCGCCGGCGGGGATACCGTCCAGGGCCTTGAGGGCTTGCTGCGCCTTGTCCTGCGCCAGCAGCACCCGCGCAAGCCGCAGCGTGAACAGGGATTTCAACGCCGGCTCCCCGGCATGCGCAACCGCCCATTCGAGGTTCTGCGCCGCCGGCTTGAGGTCACCCTTGCCCACGTCGTACTCGGCGACCGCGGCGCTGCCGAACGCCGCGTACGCCGTTTTCGCATAATTCTTCTGGAGATCAGTGAGCGCGGCCGACATGGCTTGCTTGTTGGCATCCTGCACCGCGCTTTGCACGGCGGAAAACTGCGTTGCCGCCTGGACCTGGCGGTTGGCGGTATGCGCCTGCCACTTCCGGTAACCGAATACCAGCACCAGCGCGAGCACGACGGCAACCGCCACGGCGATGCCGTTTTCCCTGATCCACTTGCGGACCTGTTCGCCCTGTTCGTACTCGTCGTAGTCTTCGAAAGCCATCGTTCACCCACGTGCACACGGAACCGCCCGCCAGGCGGGGCGGCAAACGCCCAAGGATACAGGAGAACGGATCGTCAGAGCCGGTCGCGTCCGCTGCCGCTGGCCGACTTGGCGAACACCTCGAAGCGCGCCACGTTCGCACGCTGGTAAGGCGCGAGCGCGAACGGCTGGCCATCGCGGGTCACGCTGACTCCATCGGCATTGCCCAGCGTGACGCGCAGCTTGCCCGCCGAATGCCAGGTCCGCGAATCCCCGGCGTGCAGGAGGCCGGAATCGATCTTGTTGCCGTCGGCATCCGTGATCTCGAACCAGCAGTCGGCCTCGGCCGCGACCGTCAACGCATGCCGGTTTCCGGCGACCGCGGCAGGAACCGGCGCCGGTGCGACCGGCATTGCCGTGGATCCGGTCGTGTCGCTGAGGCCGATGGCCGCGAACGGCGTCATCGAAGCACGCAGGGGCGTGGCGTCTGGCGAAGCCGCGGGTGCGCGGGGAAGCTGCGTCGCGCTCCCCGATTGCGCCGAATGGGTGGATGCGGCCGGCACCTGGTCCAGCGAAACGATCCGGGCGGCAGGCCGCTCCAGCCCGCCTCGCAATCCCAGCAGCACCAGCGGGACGGCGATGGTCGCGGTCAGCACGATGTAGGTTGCGGCGGTGCCATAGCGCTGCAGCAACCAGCGCGCCGGCGAGGTTCGCGTCACGGACACCAGTGCCGGCTGTTCGGCCGGCGCCACGGCGCGCAAGGTTTGATCGCAGCAGCCCGACGGCAGCCCCAGCAATTTTGCATAACCCGACAATGCGCCGCGCAGGAACACGAAATGCTCGGACTCGCCGAATTCGTTGCGTTCGAGGCGTTCCAGCACCCTGATCGGGAGCCGCAACTCGTGCGCGCAATCGGCCACGGAAAGTCCCCTGGCCTCGCGTTCCGCGCGCAGGCGATCGCCGATCGGGGCCTCCCCGGCAGGCGGGCTCGCGTCCGATTGCACGGCGGGCGCATCGTCACGCGGCTTCGTGTCGGTGAACAGATTCTGGCTGTCTTCGCGATCGATCATGGGCTGGAACCATTTAGCGATTGCGCCTGTGCGGAATTCGGGAACTGATCCTGCAGGCGATTGGAATAATTGGCGGCGGTCTCCTTGTCACCAAGACGGGTGGCGATCTGGTAGCCGAGCAACAGGGACTCGGGAGTAGCCTGGCCGGCGGATTCGAAGCGCTGCAGGTAGCCGCGCGCAGCGAAGGCATCGCCCTTTCGATAGTCGAGTTGCGCCATAGCCTGCAGGGCCTCCCCGTAGTTCGGATCGATTTGCAGGGCCTTGTTCAAATAGGTTGCGGCGCCCGCATAGTCGCCTCCCTTCAGCAGGCATGCACCGGCGTTGGTGTTGCCCACCACCGGGGTCTTGTAGAACGGATCGGCCAACGCACGCTTGAAATAATCCATGGCCTGCTGCTGCTTGCCCTGCTCGCAGAGAAACTTGCCGTAGTTGTTGTTGGTGTCGCCGTTGCTGGGATCGATCGCGATGGCGGCGCGAAATTCCTTGTCCGCATCCTGCAGCCGCCCGATGCGCCAATCCAGGATCGCGAGCATCGTGTGCGCGGGGATGTATTGGTCGTCGAAACTCAACGCCTTGTTCAGCGCGGTCTGGGCCTCCTTCAGGTCGTTGCGCCTCATGTAAGCCGCGGCGAGCTGGGTGTGCGTCTGCGCGGCCGACTGCTTCTCCTGCTTGCCGCTGTCCCGGGGCGCGTTCTCGAGGTTGGTCATCGGCGTCGGGTATTTGATGATTTCCGGGTCGTGCCTGCACGCCGCCAGACCCAGCGCGATCGCCATCACCGCCACGACGGAGTACGACTTACGCTGCATCGGCTTGTGCCTCGGTCGATTGTGCCGCTTCGATGCGGCGCTGGAATTCGGCGTGGCGGCGGGTGCGATCCGCCACCCGTCCCTTGAGTTGCCCGCACGCTGCATCGATGTCCTCGCCGCGGGTGCGGCGCACCATTGCCTGCACGCCGGCATTCAACAGGATGGTCTGGAAATCGCGGATGACCGTTGCGTCCGAACGCTCATATTGCGTGCCGGGGAACGGATTGAACGGGATCAGGTTCACCTTGGCCGGCAGCCGCCGCATCAGCTTGACCAACTGCTTCGCCAGCACGGACGTGTCGTTGACGCCACGCATCAAGGTGTATTCGAACGTGATGGTCGTGCGCGGGCGTCGCGCGGCGTAGCGCGCGCACGCATCCAGCAACTGCGCGATCGGCCAGCGCTTGTTGAGCGGAACCAGTTGCGTGCGGAGTTCATCGTTGGGTGCGTGCAGCGACACCGCCAGCGACACATCGGCGACTTCGCCGAGCTTGTCGATCATCGGCACCACGCCGGCGGTCGAAAGCGTCACGCGCTTCGAGGCAAGGCCGAAACCCAGGTCGTCGCGCATCAGGCTCATCGCCTTGACGACGTTGTCGAAATTCAGCAACGGCTCGCCCATGCCCATCATCACCACGTTGGTGATGCGGCGTTGCTGATGCGTAACGTTGCCGAGTTGCCTGGCGGCGTGCCACACCTGTCCGATGATTTCCGACGCCGCGAGGTTGCGATTGAATCCTTGCGTGCCGGTGGAGCAGAAACTGCAATTGAGTCCACAGCCGATCTGCGAGGACACGCACAGCGTGCCGCGGGTGGGTTCCGGAATATAGACGGTCTCGACCGCGTTGCCGGCATCCATGCCCAGCAGCCATTTGCGGGTGCCATCGCTGGACGCCTTGTCCAGCAAGGCTTTCGGCGGCGCGACCACGGCAACTTCCGGCAGTTTTTCGCGCAGGGACTTGCCGAGATCGGTCATCGCCCCGAAGTCGCTTTCGAGGCGGTGGTAGATCCACTTCATCACCTGATCGGCGCGCCATGGCTTCTCGCCCAGTTCGGCGAAGAAGTTGCGCAGTCCATCGCGATCGAAATCCAGCAGATTGGCACGGGCCAGGTCGGCCATGCTGTTCCCCAACTTGCTACCGACTACAAAGTTCCGTCGCGGCGAAAAAATATCCGATCTCGAAACGCGCGGTGTCGGGACCATCCGAACCATGCACGGCGTTCGCCTCGATGCTGTGTGCGAAATCCGCGCGGATGGTTCCGGACGCCGCGTCCTTCGGATTGGTGGCACCCATCAACTCGCGGTTCTTCGCGATCGCGCCATCGCCTTCGAGCACCTGGATCATCGACGGACCCGACATCATGAATTCGACCAGCGGTTTGAAGAAGGGGCGCTCGCGGTGCACTGCGTAGAATCCCTCCGCTTCGCCGCGCGAAAGATGCTTCATCTTTGCGGCGACGATTTTCAAACCAGCCTGTTCGAAACGTGCATAAATCTGACCGATTGCGTTCTTCGCGACCGCGTCCGGTTTGATGATGGAAAGGGTGCGCTCCAGCGCCATGGATTCCTCGACTGATCGGAAAAGGGTAAAAAAAGAGCGCACGACGCCCATCCGGACTCGTGAGCTTATCCTGAAAACTCCGCACGAATGAGGGGTTAGCTCACAAAAGAAGGAAAGATTCTAGCCCAATGCGGGCCGCTTGGCCATGCGCGCCCCTGGCCGATTGACCCCCGGTCCCGTTCAGCCTAGACTCAAACGCCTGTTTGAAACGGATACCCGGCATGCAAGGCAATCCGCAATTCTCCACCAAGCAGCGGATCCTCGGCGCGGCGGAGGCGCTGTTTGCCGAACACGGCTTCGCCGGAGCCTCCCTGCGCCAGGTGACCGCCGCGGCCAGTGTCAATCTGGCCGCGGTCAACTACCACTTCGGCTCCAAGGACAACCTGATCGAGGAAGTCTTTCGCCGGCGACTGGACGAGCTCAGCCGGCGTCGCCTCGAGCGGCTGGCCGAAACATCCGCTGCCGGCCAGACCACGCTCGAATCGGTGCTGGATGCCTTCATCAGCCCCGCGCTGGAACTGTCGCTGGACCGCAAGGGCGGCTCGGTGTTCATGCGGGTCCTGGCGCGGGCGTTCGCGGAACACAACGGCCACCTGCGCAAGTTCCTGTCGGAAAACTACGGGTACGTGCTCAAGGATTTTGCGGCCGCGTTCGCGCAATTGCTGCCCCAGCTCGACAGGGAGGAACTGTATTGGCGGCTGGACATCGCGGTCGGCGCGCTGACCTACGCCATGGCTGACTTCGGAATGATCCAGCGGCGCACCGGCGAGAGCGAACGCGAGCACCGCGAGCAGATGGCCAGACATTTGATCCATTTCACCGCGGCGGGCCTGCGTGCGTAGAAGGTCCGCACTACTTGATTGTCGTCATTCCCGCGAAAGCGGGACTGCGGAGGCAGGATGCCGAAGCGAACTACGGCGAAGCCGCTGGCCTGAAAGGCGCGCGGCAGGAGCCGCGCGTAATCCAGTGCCCTTTTCGCAACTTCCCGACATGGATAGAGAGGCGCTGGATCCCGGATATCGCTTCGCGATTCCGGGATGACGAGCAGAATCAGAGATCGCACCACCAATGTTCCGTCACACCATTCACTGATCGCTCCCGGAGTTTTCATGTCTGAAACCCTTCGCATTCGCAAAGCCGCCGTGCTGGGCGCCGGCGTGATGGGCGCGCAGATTGCCGCCCATCTCACCAACGCCGGCATTGAAACCGTCCTGTTCGATCTCGCCGCCAAGGACGGACCCAAGAACGGAATCGCCATCAAGGCGATCCAGCATCTCGGCAAGATGTCGCCCGCACCGCTGGCGGTGAAGGATCTCGCCACTATGATCACACCGGCCGATTACGACGAAAACCTCGCGTTGTTGAAGGACTGCGACCTGCTGATCGAGGCGATCGCCGAACGCATGGACTGGAAGCTGGACCTCTACAGGAAAGTCGCCGCGCACATTCCCGGGCACGCGATCCTCGCCAGCAACACCTCGGGCCTGTCGATCAACCAGCTTGCCAAAGCATTGCCGGAAAACCTGCGTCATCGTTTCCTGGGCGTCCATTTCTTCAATCCACCGCGTTACATGCACCTGGTCGAGGTGATCCCGGGCAAGGCCACCGACCGCAGGCTGCTCGAAGGTCTGGAAGCGTTCCTCACGTCCGCGCTCGGCAAGGGCGTGGTGTTCGCGAAAGACACACCGAACTTCATCGGCAACCGGATCGGCGTGTTCTCGATGTTGTCGACCATGCACCACACCACGCAATTCGAGCTCGGCTTCGACGTGGTGGATGCGCTGACCGGCCCCGCGATCGGCCGCCCGAAATCGGCGACCTACCGCACCGCCGACGTCGTCGGTCTCGACACGATGGCGCACGTCATCAAGACCATGGCCGACACCCTGCCCGACGACCCCTGGCACGAACATTTCAAGTCACCGGCGTGGTTGTCGGCATTGATCGAAAAAGGCGCGTTGGGCGCGAAAGTCGGCGCGGGCTTCTATCGCAAGGCCGGCAAGGAAATCCAGGTCTTGGATCTCGCGAAGCGGGATTACCGCGCGTCGGCGCAGAAGGCTTCGGATGAGGTCGCCGCGATTCTCGCCATCAAGAATCCCGCCGAGAAGTTTGCCAAATTGCGTGCATCAAGCGATCCGCAAGCTCAATTCCTGTGGGCGTGCTTCCGCGACCTGTTCCATTACACCGCGTACCACCTCGAGGGCATCGCCGAAACCGCGCGCGACGTGGACTTCGCAATCCGCTGGGGCTACGGCTGGAAACTCGGGCCGTTCGAAACTTGGCAGGCCGCCGACTGGCAAACGATCGCGAAGGCGATTGCCGAAGACATTGCCGCAGGCAAGGCCATGAGCACGGCGCCTTTGCCCGCCTGGGTGACCGATGGACGGAAGGGCGTGCATCATGCCGATGGCTCGTACTCGCCACGCGAGAAGAAGGACACTCCGCGTTCCTCGGCGCCGGTTTACAAGCGCCAGTTGTTCCCCGACCCGCTGATCGGCGAGAAGTTCGACAACGGCACGATCGTGTGGGAAAACGACGGCATCCGGCTGTGGACGCTGGGTGGCGACGATGTCGGCATCGTCAGCTTCAAGACCAAGATGTGCACCTTCGACGATGCGGTGCTGGACGGCATCCGGCACGCCGTCAAGCTGGCCGAGGAAAAACTGAAGGCTCTGGTGGTGTGGCAATCCGGCCCGGTGTTCTCGGCCGGCGCCAACCTGAAAGGTGTGCTGGGACTGCTGAAGGAAGGCAAGGTTTCGCAACTGGAAGCGATGATCGCGAACTTCCAGCAAACCACGCTGCGCGTCCAGCACGCACTGGTGCCGACCATCGCCGCGGTGCGCGGGCTGTGCCTCGGCGGCGGCTGCGAATTGCAGATGCACACCGCGCGCACGGTCGCCGCACTGGAAAGCTACATCGGCCTGGTCGAAGCCGGCGTGGGTTTGCTTCCTGCCGGAGGTGGGCTGAAGGAGATCGCCGAACGTTGCTCGCGCGCGTCGTCCACCGACGATCCGTTCGACCAGGTCAAACGATATTTCGAAACCGTCGCGATGGCCAAGGCGTCGGGCAGCGCGCTCGAAGCCAAACAGTTCGGCCTGCTGCGCGAAACCGACGTGGTGGTTTTCAATGCCAACGAGCTTTTGTACGTCGCGAAGAACGTCGCGTCTTCGCTGGCCGAATCCGGCTGGCGTCCGCCATTGCCGCAGGCCACGCACGTCGCCGGCGACGTCGGCACCGCCACCATCAAGGCGCAACTCGTCAACATGCTGGCCGGTCACTTCATTTCCGGACACGACATGGAAATTGCTTCGCGCATCGCTGACACCTTGTGCGGCGGCAACATCGAACGCGGCAGCACGGTCGATGCGCAATGGCTGCTCGATCTGGAACGCCACCACTTCATGGAACTGGCGCAAATGGACAAGACCCAGACGCGCATCGGGCACACCATGACCACCGGCAAACCGCTGAGGAATTGAGTACAGGATGTACTCACCCCGTGCAGGCCATGGATGGCCGATGACACGGGGTCCATTCTCACGAGCAAAAGACACTGGATTCCCGCTTTCGCGGGAATGACGACAAAGAGAAATCACCATGACCAAGCAGGTACAAGACGCCTACATCGTCGCCGTCAAGCGCACCCCGGTCGGCAAGGCGCCGCGAGGCGTGTTCCGCCACACCCGTCCGGACGACATGCTCGCCCACGTGCTGCGGGAGACGCTGGACGAATGCGCCGGCATCGACGTGAATCGCATCAGCGACGTGGTGATCGGCTGCGCAATGCCGGAAGCCGAGCAAGGCATGAACGTGGCGCGCATCGGCGCACTGCTCGCGGGCCTGCCCGATTCCATCCCCGGCATGACCATCAACCGATTCTGCTCGTCCGGCCTGCAATCGGTCGCGATTGCGGCCAACACGATCCGTCTGGGTGAATCCGATCTCGTACTGGCGGGCGGCACCGAGTCGATGAGCATGGTGCCGATGATGGGGTTCCACCCGGTGATGAATCCCGAAATCTTCAAGGACGAGAACATCGGCATCGCCTACGGCATGGGTATCACCGCCGAGAACGTTGCCACGCAATGGAAGATCAGCCGCGAGGAACAGGACGCGTTCGCCTTGCGCAGCCACCAGCGCGCGATCGCGGCACAGGACGCCGGCAACTTCAAGGAAGAAATTGCACCCTACCCGCTCGACGACCGCTATCCCGACCTGGGGAAGCGCGGGGTGAAGGAAGACCGCCGCGTGATCGAAAACGACGAGGGTCCGCGCCGCGACACCAGCGCCGAAGTGCTCGCCAAGTTGCGCACCGTGTTCCGCCGCGACGGCACCGTCACCGCCGGTAATTCCTCGCAGATGTCCGACGGCGCCGGCGCGGTGCTGCTGGCCAGCGAAGCGGCCATCAAGGAATACGGCCTCACCCCGATCGCCCGCTTCGTCAGCTACTCGGTGGCCGGCGTGCGTCCGGAGATC
>DASTIS010000037.1:0-3771 GCA_035717365.1 Rhodanobacteraceae bacterium | reverse complement strand
CCAAGGCTGCCGCAGACTGAATCGCGCGACGCACGCCAGCCGCCGTTCAGTCTGGGGGGCCAACACTGGTCCTGCCAGCTACAGGAGGGCCGCGACATGCGTAACGCTTCGATCGTTCTCGCTACATTCGCGCTGGTATTCTCGGCCGCCGCGATCGCGCAGGTGACATACAGCAACCGCCCGCCGCCGCCTCCCCAGCAGTACCCGTACCCGCCGCCTTATCCGCCCAACCAGCAGGGTGCCTACCCGGGCTATCGCGGCAACCCCAACGGCACGGTTTCATGCGGCAGTCCGCAATACCGGCTGTTGCGCTGCCCGACCCCGAACTTCTGGCGCGGCGCGCGGATCGTCCGGCAGACTTCCAAGTCGTCCTGCGTGCAGGGGCAGAGTTGGGGTTTCGACCGCGGCAGCATCTGGGTCGACAACGGTTGCGGTGGCATCTTCGCGCCGGGCAACTATCGGGGCGACTACGCCGGCGGCTGGCAGCCTGCTCCCAGCTGGGACCGCGATTTCGCGGTGTCCTGCGGCAGCCCGCAGTATCGCTACTACTTTTGCCAGGTCGATGTCGGCAGCCGCGGCCGCGTGATCATGCGACGCCAGACCTCCGATTCGTCCTGTATCGAAGGACGCACCTGGGGCTGGAATCGCGCGGGGATCTGGGTGGACAAGGGCTGCGGGGCCGAATTCCTGGTGACGCGCCGCTGGTAGCGGCTTGCCTGCGGGCCGCGCGGGCGCTAGGTTCGGGGGGCGGTCCCGCGTTGCGGAACCCGCTCTCACGTACGGTTTTCCGACAACGATTGTTCGAGCTGATAAAGGAGAGAGCCATGTCCGGTAAATTCGAGTGCAGTGTTGGAAAGGACGGCAAGCATCGCTTCAATCTCGTGGCCGGCAACGGCCAGGTCATCCTCACCAGCCAAGGCTACGCCGATGCCGGCGGCTGCAGGAATGGCATCGAGTCGGTTCGCAAACACGCCGCCGATGCCGCGATGTTCGAGAAAAAGACGTCCAGCGACGGCAAGTTCTACTTCGCGCTGAAGGCGGCGAACGGGCAGGTCGTCGGCTCGAGCCAGCGCTATGCCAGCGAAGCGAGTTGCGACAATGGCATCGATTCGGTGAAGCGCCACGCGGCGGATGCCACCGTGGTGGACGCGGGCGCCTGAACCGGGTTGGTACGCCGCTGAACGGGGTCGCCCGCGAGCGGCGGGCGGCTCCGTCGATGGGCTAAACTTGGTCGACGCTTTGCTGGATGTCGGGCCTGTTGACACGATACCAAGTGGTCGCGCCGTCGGCCATTTGCCTGCAGGGCAAGGAAGAGTGAGGAAGATGTATGTCGATACATAGACGAATGATGACGCAGCCCTGCGGGCAAATGGCCCCGGCCCGAAGGGTTGCTCCGCAGCGGCCGCTATCCATCGGTGCGCGCCTTGGCCATGGAACCACTATGGCGCTGCGGCGTGCGCCTCGTCTGGCGGCCGCTGCGGAAGCAACGCGACTCGCTTGGTATCGTGTCAACAGGCCCTAGAACGCCCTTGTCCTGGTTCGAGCGCGTGCGCCGGGTCTGGCCATTCGCACGCTGGCCCATCCTGATCGGTATCGGTTTCGCGATCGGCTTCATCGTGCCGTACACGCTGGTGCTCGATCACCGCGTGAAGACGCGCGTGACCGAAATCGACTTCACCCAGCCGACCCGGGTCTACGCGCGCCCGCAGTTGCTCGAAGCGGGCGTGCCGATGGACAAGGCGACGCTGAAGCTGCAGCTCAAGCTGGCCGGTTACACCGAAGCATCGAAGACCGCGCACGTACCCGGCACCTGGAGCGCGGACGGCAACCGGTTCGTGATTGCCTCGCGCGGCTACATGGACCCGATCGGTGGTGAGTTGCCGCGCCGGGTCCGGGTGACACTGGGTTCCGGCCGCATCCAGTCGGTGTTCGACCTCACCGCGAACAAGCCGCTGCGCAAGACCCACCTCGATCCGGCGCGGATCGCGACGATGTACGGCGCCGAGCAGGAAGAACGCATCATCGTGAAGTTGTCCGAATTGCCGCAATTGCTGGTGCAGGGCGTGCAGGCCGTCGAGGACCGCGACTTCAAGAACAACCACGGTATCGACCTGTCGTCGATCATGCGCGCCCTGCTGGCCGACTTGCGCGCAGGCCATGTCGTGCAGGGCGGCTCGACGATCACCCAGCAGCTGGTGCGCAACCTGTTTCTCGACCGCAGCCGGACGCTGGTGCGCAAGTTCAACGAAGCGCTGCTGTCGATCCTGCTCGATGCACGTTACAGCAAGGGCCAGATCCTCGCCGCGTATTGCAACGAGGTCTTCCTGGGGCAACAGGGCAACCAGGCCGTCCACGGATTCGCCGCGGCGAGCTGGTACTACTTCGGACGGCCGGTCCAGGCCCTGCGCCCGCAGGAAATCGCGCTGCTGGTCGGCATGGTGCAGGGGCCGAGCTATTACAACCCGCGCCGCAACCCGGAACGCGCGCTCGCGCGCCGCAACGTGGCGCTCGATGCGTTTCATACCACGGGACTGTTGAATGTTGCGCAGTGGAAGGCCGCGAGGGCGGCGCCACTCGACGTGACCCCCACGCCGCAACTGGTCGTCGACCGGTTCCCGGCGTTCATGCAAGTCGTGCGCGAGCAGGTCGCGCATGACTTCAGCGACCAGCAGCTCCGCAACGGCGGCCTGTCCGTCTACACCACCCTCGACCCGGCCGCACAGGTTTATGCCGAGCAGTCGCTGGACGAAACCCTGAAAGGCCTCGGCAAGCGCGGCGACAAGCTCGAGGGTGCGGTCGTCGTGGTCGAGCCCTCCACCGGCAGCGTGCTCGCGATGGTGGGCGGACGCGAATCCGACCTGCACGGTTTCAATCGGGCGTACGACGCGCGCCGGCCCGTCGGCTCCAGCCTGAAGCCGTTCTACTACCTGATGGCGCTGACCGACCCGGCACACTGGAGCGTGGCCTCGCTGCTGGACGATGCGCCGATTTCATTGAAGCTGCCGAACGGCAAGGTGTGGACGCCGCACAACGACGACAACCGGTCGCACGGCGAGGTGCCGATGGTCGAGGCGCTGGCGAAGTCGTACAACCTCGCCAGCGTCCACCTCGGACTGCAACTGGGCGTCGATCGTGTCGCGGCGTTCCTGCGCTCGTTCGGCATCGAGAACGTGCACGCCAATCCGTCGCTGCTGCTGGGGGCGGTCGACGTGTCGCCGTTCCAGCTCGCGCAGTTGTACGAATTCTTCGCCGCCGACGGCCACGCACTGCCGTTGCTGACGCTGCGTGGTGTGCTCGACGCCAAGGGTCACGTGCTCAAACAGTACGCGGTCAAGCCGGGCAAGGGCGAATACCAGCAGGCCGAACGTCTGGTGCGCTGGATGATGCAGCAGGTGACCGAGTACGGCACCGCCGCCGCGATCGGCAATACGAAACTCGGCAACCTGCATGCCGCTGGCAAGACCGGCACCTCCGACCACCAGCGCGATTCCTGGTTCTCCGGGTTCACCGGCGACCGCCTTGCGGTGGCCTGGATGGGCCGCGACGACAACCATCCGACCCACCTGTGGGGCTCGACGGGCGCGCTGCGTGTTTGGATGAAGTTGTTCGAGAAAATGCCGAGTACGCCCCTGACCACGTCGTTCGGCGACGGCATCCAGTACGCGTGGATCGACCCTGATACCGGGCAGGGCACCTTGCCGGAATGCGACGGCGCGCGCCAATATCCGTTTGTCGACGGCTACCTGCCGCAGGTCCAGAACCATTGCTACC
>DASTIS010000036.1:0-5510 GCA_035717365.1 Rhodanobacteraceae bacterium | reverse complement strand
CGAAGCCGCGCGGCTGGCCTTGCATGCCGGCGTCGACATCGACCTGCACAGCGGAACCTACCTGAAGGAGTTGCCGGCGCTGGTGCGCAGCGGCAAGGTGCCGAAGGCGGAACTTGACGCCGCAGTGCGCCGGGTGCTGGTCGCGAAATACAAGTTGGGTTTGTTCGACGATCCGTTCCGTTACGGCGACCGCGCCACTGCGAAGCGCGTGACGCTGTCGCCACAGCACCGTGCGCTGGCGCGCAAGGCCGCGCGCGAGTCGATGGTGTTGCTGGAAAACCGGAACGCGACGTTGCCCTTGCGACACAGTGGCCGCATCGCGGTGATCGGGCCGCTGGCCGAAGCCCGCGAGACACTGCAGGGACCGATGCCCGCCGTCGGCAAGCCGCGCGATGTCGTGCCGATTCTCGATGGCATTCGCAACGCGGCGGGCAAAGGTGTCGCAGTCGACTTCGCGAAGGGCGTCGACGTGGGTGGCGACGACACGTCCGGCATCGCGGCGGCAGTCAAGCTTGCCAAGGCTTCCGACATCGCCGTGTTGGTGCTTGGCGAAGACCGGCCGATGATCGGCGAAGGCAACAGCCGCGCGCACGTCGATTTGCCCGGCAAACAGCTCGAACTCGCCAAGGCGGTGAAAGCCGCGGGTGTTCCGATCGTGGTGGTGCTGGTCAACGGACGTCCGCTGACGATTCCCTGGCTGCACGAGCATGCCGATGCCGTGCTGGAAGCGTGGTTGCCGGGCGACGACGGCGGCAACGCCGTCGCCGATTTGTTGTTCGGCGACGAGAACCCGTCCGGGAAGTTGCCGATCACGTTTCCACGCACGCTCGGCCAGGTGCCGATCCACTACGCGCACCTCGAGACGGGCAGGCCGTTCGATCCGGGCGATTCCTACACCACGCGATACGTGGATGTTTCGAACTCACCGCTGTATCCGTTCGGATACGGACTCAGCTACACAACCTTTGAATTCGGCCCGCTGCATCTCGACAGCACGAGTCTCGCACCGAACGGTACCCTGCACGTGACGGTGCGCGTTGCCAATACGGGTACGCGTGCGGGAACCGAAGTGGTGCAGCTCTACGTGCGCGACGAAGTCGCGGATGTCAGCCGCCCGGTTCGGCAACTGCGGGGCTTCGAGCGCGTCACCCTGGCGCCCGGCGAGTCGAAGAACGTGACCTTCACGATCACGCCTTCGATGCTCGCGTTCCATCGACTCGACATGAGCTACGGTACCGAGCCGGGCGTGTTCGATGTGTACGCAGGTGGCGACTCCACCGCCACCGCACACGCCACATTCACGCTGCAGCGGGATTCGGGTTCGCACCCGTAACGGCCAGGCACTCGCCACCGACAATGCACGCGCCGCCGCGTTTGCGCATCGGCTTGCGCCCCGATGTTGCAGCGCGTCATGTGTCGCATGGCCTCCGGAGCGGCCCGGAGAATCGGGTGAACAACTGTCTCGTTGCGTGCTGCCGGTCACAGGAACCGGGGTGAAATGCTGCCTTTGGCATGCATCGGATGATGCGTGGCACCGGTTTTGCTGCTGGGTTGGACAGGCAGAGCCCGAAGGGAAGCCCTCGATGTCCAACGATGCCATTCCAATTCGTGAGCCGTTCGCATCCGACGAAATCCGTCGCCTCGTGCGGCGGATGCACGGCCTGCGTACGCTCGGGCTTGCGCTCGGCGCGGTGATGA
The DNA here is from genome assembly GCA_035717365.1 of Rhodanobacteraceae bacterium. GTDB lineage: Bacteria > Pseudomonadota > Gammaproteobacteria > Xanthomonadales > Rhodanobacteraceae > 66-474. Next base: position 3,812 of record DASTIS010000036.1, on the reverse strand, counting down.
TCGGCAGCGTGCTGTACGGGTTGGCCGCACCGGTTTCGGTATGGATCCTGCTGGTCCTGCACGGGGTGGCGTGGCCACACATGGCCCGCATGATCGTGCGGCGCAGCGACCAGCCTGTCGTCGCCGACCAGCGTTGCTTCATGGTCGACACCGCGATGGGCGGCGTGTGGATCGCGTTGATCCAGTTCAGCCTGCTGCCCAGCGTGGTGCTGGTGACGACGTATTCGATGTCCCTGATCGCGGCCGGCGGCGGCAAGCGGCTGGTGCGTGGCTTGGGCCTGATGATGCTGACCTGCGCCGTGGCCGCGCTGGCCGGCGGCCTGGCGTTCACCCCGGCCACCGGCATGGCGGCAATGCTGGGGTCGATCCCGCTGTTGGTGTTGTTTCCGGCCACGCTCAGCATCATTCTTTATCGGCTCACCCAGCGGGTGCGCCGCCAGAACCATTTGTTGCTGAAAATGAGCCGCATCGATTGCCTCAGCGGCCTGTTGAACCGCCGCTCGTGGGAGGAGGCGGTGAATGCCGCCATGAGGCAGCGCATCGATACCGCGGCCCTGCTGCTGATCGACATCGACCACTTCAAGCGCGTCAACGACCAGTGCGGTCACACCGCCGGCGACGAAGTGGTCCGTCAGCTCGGCGCAATCGTCCGCGGTGTCCTTCGCAACGGTGACCTGGCGGGGCGTTACGGCGGCGATGAATTCGGAATCCTGCTGGATGGTGCCGATGCCGTGGTCGCCGAACGGGTGGCGGAACGGATCCGTGAGGGCGTGGCGTGTTCGTTGCTTGAGCGTGTGCCGGGCATGCATTGCACCGTGAGCATCGGAATCGCACAGGGCCACCCCGGCTTCCGCAGCGCCGCCGATTGGGTGAAGGCGGCCGACGCCGCCATGTACCGCGCCAAGCTGGCGGGCCGCAACGGGTTCGCCGTGGCAAGCTGAGCGGAGCGGGCGATACCGGCGGGACATCCATTCCGCGCGGGTCCGGATGGCGCGCAACCGGTTGTCGAGGTCGGGCAACGCCGCGATCGCGCCGGATGTTATGATCCAGTTGCGTTCAGGCTTCGCCGGCAGGTGCCCCATGGGTAGCGCGTCGTACGAAGTGATCGGGCAGATCGCCCGGTTCCGGCTGACCGGTGAGCACGATCTGGAAGATGGCGTGCGTCGGATCACGGACGCCATCGTCCTCACCAAGGAACGTGGCCTCGACAAGCTGCTTGTCGACATCACCGCGATCACCGGCGTCGCGCCCCCGTCCGTGGTGGCGCGCTACTCGCTGGTGGACGAATGGGCGCGGGCCGGGCGGGGCAGCGTGCGGTTTGCGCTGGTCACGCGGCCGGAATTCATTGCCCCCGATCGGTTCGGCATCATCCTGGGAATGAGTCGCGGGTTCATCAGCAACATCTTCGAATCCGAAGCGCGGGCGCTCGCCTGGTTGCAGCGCGACGCCCCCCGAAGCTGAACGAACCCGCAGCACCGGCATCGGGTTGGCGCGACCCGCGCTCGTTTGGTAGCACAATGGACAACCCCGTGCACGAGGAGAGTGTCATGCGCAAGCCCGGTTATGCCTTGATCGCCCTGCTGTTGTTGCCGCTGGCAGCAACGGCGCAATCCACCCCTCCTGCCTCGTCGACGACGGTTCCCGCTTACGTCGAGAAGGCCATCAACGATCCCGCCCGCGCCGCCGACCGGAAAGACGATGCGCGCCGCAAGATCGCGGCGGTGATGACGTTCGCGGGCGTCAAGCCCGGCGACAAGGTCCTTGAACTGGTGCCCGGCAGCGGTTACTGGACGCGCGTGTTCAGCCGGATCGTCGGGCCGAACGGCCATGTCTATACGGTGTGGCCGGATGAAATGGAGAAATATTCGGCCAAGAGTTTCGCGAACTGGCAGGGACTGGTGAAGAGCACCTACACCAACGTGAGCCTGCTGAAGCAACCGGCGGCGATGCTGAGCGTGCCGCAGAAGGTCGACGTCGTGTTCACCTCGGAGAACTATCACGACTACCACGACCCGTTCATGGGCCCGGTGGACATGAAGAAGTTCGACAAGGAGGTGTTCGATGCCCTGAAACCGGGCGGCGTGTTCATCGTGGTCGACCACATCGCGCCGGCGGGGTCCGGCGTCAGCGACACCAATACTCTGCACCGCATCGATCCCGAAGTGGTCAAACAGGAAGTCGAGTCCGCGGGCTTCGTGTTCGATGGTTCCAGTGATGCGCTGGTGAATCCGAAGGATCCACTGGACATCAAGGTGTTCGACCCGTCGATCCGTGGCCACACCAGCCAGTTCATCTACAGGTTCCGCAAGCCCGCGCAATAAGGGGGCACGCACGACAGGTTGGGCCGTTCACGATTCGCGTGGTGATCGCCCGACCTAAGTGCGTCGATTCATCCCTCGCGGCGGTCGGATGATCACCCACGCACATACCGCCGCGGCGAGCGCGCAGCATGCGGCGCCCGCGGCGACGGCGCGAAAGCCGGCGATCGTTCCGGCCGGTGTCGTCGCATCGGCCGGAGCGCGGAACAGAAGCCCCAGCACCGCCACGGCCAGCAGGCTGGCCATGCGCGCGACGGCGTTGTTGATCCCCGACGCGACACCGGCCTGGGCAGCGGGCACGGCGCCCATCACGGTCGAGGTCAGCGGCGCCACCGCAATGGTCATGCCCAGGCCCAGCACGGTGATGGCCGGAAAGGTGCCGCGCCAGTAATCCGCCGTGGCGGCGCCCATGGCCATCAGCGCCAGGCCGAGTGCGGCCAGCGCCGGACCCACGGTCAGCACCATGCGCGCGCCGAAGCGTGTCGCCAACGTGCCCGCGGTCGGCGACAACGCGCCCATGAGGATCGAAAACGGCAACAGGCTGGCGCCAGCCGCCGTCGCCGAATAGCCGTGCGCACGGATCAGGTTGAACGGCAGGAAGAACAGCGCGCCACCCAACGCGAAATACAACAACAGCGTGACCAGATTGGCGCCGGAAAAATCGCGCGAACGAAACAGCCCCAGCGGCACCATCGGCGCGCTGCTGCGCGCCTCCACCAGCACGAAGGCGGCCAGCGCGACCACGCCGAGTACCAGCGCGGCGTCGATGATGATGGCGCTGGAAGCGCGGTCGGGCCACGCGATCAGGGCCCAGGTCAGCAGGGCCAGGCCGGCGATGGCCAATAGTGCACCCGGCCAATCGAGGTGTTCGGCGGCCCCGTTGCGCTGGTTCGGTACCGCGCTGTGCGCCAGCACCACCGCGGCGATCGCCAGCGGCACATTGATGAAGAAGATCGCGCGCCACGACACGGCGTCGACCAGCCAGCCGCCCAGCACCGGACCGATCGCGGTGGTGATCGCACCCGCCGCGGCCCAGATGCCGATCGCCTTGCCACGCTCGGCTTCCGGGTACACGGCGGCGATGATGGCCAGGCTGCTCGGCACCAGCAGCGCGGCACCGATGCCTTGCGCCGCGCGCGCCGCAATCAGCATGCCGGCGCCCGGTGCCAGGCCGCAGGCCACCGAAGCCAGTGTGAACACGACGAGGCCCCACGTGAACACCGTGCGCTGGCCAAGGCGGTCGCCCAGCACGCCGCCCACCAGCACCAGTGCGCCGAGCATCAACAGGTAGGCGTTGACCACCCATTGCATCGCGGCCAGTCCGGCAGCCATCTCGCGCTGCAGGGCGGGCAGGGCGACGTTGACCACCGAACCGTCGATGAAGGCGATGCTGGAACCGAGCACGCTGGCCGCGAGCGCGTACCCCGGGCGAGAGCGGGGCGGCGCGACGACGCCCGGCCGGGCGCGGATGACGCCTTCGTCGCACGGGGGGCG
>DASTIS010000035.1:0-5221 GCA_035717365.1 Rhodanobacteraceae bacterium | reverse complement strand
GCTGTTGATGCGCTCGACGTTCTGCTGCGACACGATCTGGCCGAGCCGGTCGAGGATGCCGTTGAGGTTGGTCACCACGTCGCTGCCGGAGGCCAGCAGCCTGGTCAACGCCGAACTTTCGGACTTGATCTCGGGCACCGGATTGCTCTCGGTCGGCATCAGCAGCGGGGTGTCGGGCGCCCCCCCGCTCAATTGCACGAAGGCGACCCCGGTCAATCCCAGCAGGCCGAGCTTGGCGCGCGTATCGGTCTTGATCGGGGTGTCGGCGGCGACCTGGATGCGCGCCAGCACCTTGCGCGGATCCTTCGGGTCCAGCTTCAACTGGCTGACCTGTCCGACCTGGATGCCGTTGTATTGCACCGGGCTGCCGGTGGACAGGCCGGTCACGGCTTCGGTGAACACGATGTCGTAATAGTGGTGCTGTTTGCTGAGGCTGGCCTTGCCCAGCCATAGCGCGAACAGCACCGCCAGCACCAGCACCACGAGGGTGAAGGCGCCGATCAGGACATGATGGGCTCGGGTTTCCATGGTTCCACCTTATGTCAGGGCGTGGATCGCTTCCGCGGCGCGGCCGCGCGGCCCCTGGAAATAATCGCGGATCCAAGGGTCGTCGAAGCGTTCCACCTTGTCCAGCGTATCGGCCACGATCACCCGCTTGTGCGCGAGCACCGCCACCCGGTCGCAGATGGCGTGCAGCGAGTCGAGGTCGTGGGTGATCATCAATACGGTCAGGCCCAGCGCGTCGCGCAGGGTACGAATCAACTGGTCGAACGAGGCCGCCGCGATCGGGTCGAGTCCCGAGGTCGGCTCGTCGAGGAACACGATGTCGGGGTCGAGCGCCAGCGCACGTGCCAGCGCCGCGCGTTTGCGCATGCCGCCGGAAAGCTCGGAAGGGTATTTTTGCCGCACCTCGGGGTCGAGGTCCGCCAGTGCGATCTTCAGCGCCGCCACCCGGCGTGCGTCGTGCAGGCTGAGCGGGGTGTGCTCGAGCAGCGGCACCCGAACGTTCTCGCTGACGGTCAGCGAGGAAAACAACGCGCCATTCTGGAACAGCACACCACACCGGCGTTCGATCGCAACCCGGCGCGACTCGGGCAAGTCGTGCAGGTTTTCCCCGAACAACAGCACGCTGCCGGCGTCGGGCCGCCGCAGGCCGAGGACGGTGCGCAACAGCACCGATTTGCCGGATCCGGAACCGCCCACCACGCCGAGGATTTCACCGCGGTAGACGTCGAGGTCGAGATTCTCATGCACCACGTTCGCGCCGAACTGGCTGCGCAGGCCGCGTACCGTGACCAGCGCTTCGCGTGCGGACTCGGCGGCAACGGCGCTCACCAGCCCATCTCCATATAGAAGAGCGCGGCCACGGCGTCCACCACGATCACCAGGAAGATCGACTGGACCACGCTCGACGTGGTGCGTTCGCCCACCGACTGCGCGCTGCCCTGCACCTTGAAGCCTTCGAGGCAGCCGATGACCGCGATCAGGAACGCGAAAATGGGTGCCTTGGCCAGGCCCAGCCACAAGTAATACAGCGGGGTATCGGTCTGAAACACCGACACGAACATCGAAGGGGTGATGTTGAGCGCGAACCAGCACACCAGCAGCCCCCCGATCACGCCGGCCAGCATCGACAGGAAGGTCAGCAGCGGCGTGACGATCATCAGCGCGATCACGCGTGGCAGCACCAGCAGCTCGATCGGGTCGAGACCCATGGTGCGCATTGCGTCGACCTCCTCGCCGACCTTCATCGAGCCGATCTGCGCGGTGAATGCGCTGGCGGTGCGGCCGGCCAGGATGATCGCGGTCAGCAGTACCGCCAGTTCGCGCAGGAACGAATACGAAACCAGGTCCACGGTGAACACGGTGGCGCCATAGCGCTCGAGCGCGGTGGCGCCGAGGAAGGCAATCACCGCGCCGATCAGGAACGACAGCAGCATCACGATCGGCACCGCGTGCAGGCCGGTCTGCTCCATGTGCGCGATCAGCGAGGTGGTGCGCCAGCGTTTCGGCTGCCAGATCGCGCGGGCCAGCGTCTCGAGCGTCATGCCCACGAACCCGAGCAGCTTGAATCCCAGTTTGCGGATGTGAACGACGCTGGCGCCGACGTCGGCCAGCATGTCCACGAAGCCGAAGTTTCGCGGCGGCGGCGGGCGGTGCGCGTAAATTTCCGCGACCGCGTCGCTGACGGTTTCCAGCAGCGCGCGCAACTCGCGCGGCACGTCGCGGTCGTGTTCGGCCAGCCAGCGCAGGCACTTGGGGCCGAGCGCCACCGCGATCAGTCCCGCGCCGGCAGTATCCATCCGGCCGATGTCGTTGAAATCGACATCGGGAGTCTCCGGCAGGTCCGGCTTCAGGGTATCCAGTTGCGCTTCGAGTGCCGAGAAATGTGCGAGCGTCCAGTCACCGGTGAAGCGCAGCACGTTCTCGCCGGTTTCCTGCAACGGCAGCCATTCCACGATGCCGGCCGAAGTCGTCGGAGGGTTCATTCGCGCAATCTAACACGATGGCTTGCGGGATCGTCCCTGATCGCCGCATCGCTGGACACGCGGTGGACGCGCGATCCGCGGGCGTCAACACCGGAACGGCCCTGAAGCCGGCATCGATGGCAACGAGCCCCGTAGCCTGACTCTTCATGGCCGTCGCTTCGAAGGGTTGGCCATCGGAGACGTCTCGCTCTTCGGGGGCCCGGTACTCGCGGCGCCCGCCGCGAACGGCGATAATGTACGAATTCGGATATCAGGCATCTTCATGACCAAACAGACCGTCCTCAACGCCACCCACCGCGCCGCGGGCGCGAAGATGGTGGACTTCGGCGGCTGGGACATGCCGCTGCATTACGGCTCGCAGATCGAGGAACACCACGCGGTACGCCGCGACGCCGGGATGTTCGATGTCTCGCACATGACCGTGGTCGACCTGCACGGAGCGCGCTGCCGCGAGTTCCTGCGTCACCTGCTCGCCAACAACATCGACAAGCTCAAGAAGCCGGGCAGGGCGATCTATTCGTGCATGCTGAACGAGCGCGGCGGGGTGATCGACGACCTGATCACCTATTTCCTGGCGGAGGGCGCAGGCCAAACCCGCCGTGCCGAATCCGCGCAGGAAAGCGCGGACTCGGGAAGGGAGTGGTTTCGCGTCGTGGTCAACGCCGCGACCCATGACAAGGACCTGGCGTGGATCGAAAAACAGGCCGCGCCGTTCGGCGTCCAGGTCAGCGAGCGCGCCGAGCTGGCGATGATCGCGGTGCAGGGCCCGAATGCCCGCGCCCGGGTTCTCGACCTGCTGCACCCGGACGATCGCGAACGGGTGGAGAAGCTCGGCAAGTTCACCGCCGTCGAAGCGCGCGGTCCGGACGGCATGCCGCTGTTCGTCGCGCGGACCGGTTACACCGGCGAGGACGGCTTCGAGATCATTCTCCCCAACGCGCACGCCGTGGCATGGTGGAACGCGCTTGCCGCGGCCGACGTGCATCCGGCCGGTCTCGGCGCCCGCGACACCTTGCGCCTCGAAGCCGGGATGAATCTGTACGGCCAGGATATGGACGAGGACGTCACGCCGTGGGAGGCCGGGCTTGCGTGGACGGTGTCGATGGACGAGGGCCGCGATTTCATCGGTCGCGCCGCACTGGAAAAACAGCAGGCCGCAGGCGTGCCGCGTCAACTGATCGGCGTGGTGCTGGACGACAAGGGTGTGTTGCGCCACGGCCAGCGCGTCGTCACGGCGGCCGGCGAGGGGGAGATTCTGTCCGGCATTTTCTCGCCGACGCTCGGCAAGGCGATCGGCTTCGCGCGGGTTCCGGCGGGCGCCCGCGAGGATCTCAAGGTCGACATCCGCGGTCGTGAACTGCCGTTGCGCGCTGTGAAGTATCCATTCGTCAGGGACGGCAAGCCGTGCGAAGGCATCGGCATGTAGGAGCGCGCTTGCGCGCGACCGGAGTGCCGGGCGGCCGCATCGCGCAGGACCTGCCCGGGACTCGATCCGGAGTGGTGCGCGGTTGCGGGTCGAGATGGGGTCGCGCGCAGGCGCGCTCCTACATTCCAGGAATCATTGTGGCTAGAATCACCTCCTCACCCCGAGCCCCAAGGACACGAGCCATGAGTGAAATCCCCGGTGACCTGAAGTTCCAGAAATCCCACGAGTGGGCGCGCGTCGAGGACAACGGTCAGGTACGCGTCGGCATTTCCGATCATGCCCAGGGACTGCTCGGTGATCTCGTCTATGTCGAGCTGCCCAAGGTCGGCGACGAGATCGAGGCAGGCGCGAGTTGCGCGGTGGTCGAATCGGTGAAGGCTGCGTCGGACATTTACGCGCCCGTCAGCGGAAAGGTGGTGGCGGTCAACGAGGTGCTCGCCGACAAGCCGGAGACGATCAACGAGGATGCCTACGGTGACGGCTGGTTGTTCGTGGTCGATGCCGACAACACCGACGAGCTGGATGCGTTGCTCGATCCCGACGACTACGCCGAGTCGATCGCGAACGACGAGGACTGAGGATTTGCGAACAGCCGGACGCGGCCGCTTCGCGGCGCATCGAATCCGCGAATTCGTGCTTTGCACCCCGAAAATCGCTGCCGGTACGCAAAAAATTTGTGTGCCGGTTTGACGCTCGTTCAGCCTTGCACGACCCGCCCCGATGCGTCCCGCTGCGATGATCCGGATTCGCGGTCGATGCATCGTGCGACATGCCATTGCCGCGGCGGTCTGTCCGCCGAAGCCAGTTGCAGCGCGGGTTTCAGCGTGTATGTGCGTTTTGGTCCGCAATTTCGATTGGACGTCCATACGTCCTTATCGAATATGCGTGGGCGCGCGTCGCGTCGCTGTCGCTCGCCGGCGCGCCCGGGTGCCGCGTTCGCAAGGGCTTCATTTCCCGCAAAAAATTGATTGACACCACGATTGCTTGAGGCTAGCTTTCCGCACGACGACATGTCGCAAGCCGGAAACATGCCGACTGCCAGGTACATCAAGCCGTACATCGAACACGGTCACAAGTCCGGGAAGGTTCGGAAAATTACCGTATCGGTTCCGACTCATGTACTTCGGTTGCTTTCCGATGAGCGCACACGTCGTCAAGTGTCCAGCCTGCGGCACGCCACGAACAGTGATCTTTTGTGCGAGGCGTTTCTGCATGCGTTTACTGGGCAACCACTGCCAACTGATGAGGAGCTGAGACGAACCATGGCTACCAAGAAAGCTGCAAAGAGAAAACCCGCCAAGAAGGC
>DASTIS010000034.1:0-4650 GCA_035717365.1 Rhodanobacteraceae bacterium | reverse complement strand
GGCGGGCGGATTTGCCGTTGGCGAAAGGCAAGTCGTAGGGCGGAATCGACGCGAAAACCGGGGTCAGAGTGCACTTCGCGAAAAGGTCGGCGTTTTCCGAAAGTCCAAGTCCGAAAGTGCACTCTGACCCCGGTTTTCTCAGGCGTCCCGCAGCACCGCGAGGAAGCGCGCGCCGTAGCGTTCCAGTTTGCGCGCACCGACGCCGCTGATGGCGGCCAACGCGTCGTGGTCCCGGGGGCGTTCGCGCAACATCGCGTACAGGGTGGCGTCGTGGAAAATCACGTAGGCCGGTACGCCCTGCTCCTTTGCCAATTGCGCGCGGGTGTCGCGCAGAGCATTCCACAGTGGTTCCTCGCGCGGAGCGATGTCGAGGCTGCGGCGGTTGCCCGTGGCGCTGGCGCGACGGTTGGCGCGACGCTGCGCGCGGTCGGGTTCGTGACGCAGGTGCAGGGCCTCGTCGCCGCGCAGTACCGGGTGCGCGGCGGACGCAAGGCGCATGCTGCCGTACCCTTCGAGGTCGGGGCTGAGCAAACCATTGGCCACCAGTTGCCGGAACACACCGCGCCATTGCCGCGCATCCAGTTCGACGCCGATGCCGTAGACGTTCAAACGATCGTGGCCTTGTGCGCGGATGCGGTCGTTGTCCTTGCCGAGCAACACGTCGATCAAGTAGGCCACGCCAAATCGCTGGCCCGTACGGTACACGCACGACAACGCTTTTTGCGCGGCCTCGGTGGCATCCCAGGTGGGAGGCGGGTCCAGGCAGTTGTCGCAGTTGCCGCAAGGCTGCTCCATGGTTTCGCCGAAGTACGCCAGAAGCTGCTGGCGGCGGCAGCGCGTGGTCTCGGCGAAAGCCAGCAATGCGTCGAGCTTGCTGCGTTCCAGTCGCTTGCGCGCTTCGCTGGCCTCGGAACCTGCAATGAACTGCGCCAGCGTGACCACATCGCTGAGGCCGTAAATCATCCACGCCTCGGCGGGCAGCCCGTCGCGGCCGGCGCGACCGGTTTCCTGGTAATAGCCTTCCAGGCTCTTGGGCAGATCCAGGTGCGCGACGAAGCGTACGTCGGGTTTGTCGATGCCCATGCCGAAGGCGATGGTCGCGCACATGACGATGCCGTCTTCGCGCAGGAAGCGCTGTTGGTTTGCCGCGCGCGTGGCGGCATCCAGACCGGCGTGGTAGGGCAGCGCCTTGACGCCCTGTTCGCTGAGCCAGTCCGCGGTGTCCTCGGCCTTGCGTCGTGACAGGCCATAGACGATGCCCGATTCGTCCTGGTGGCGGGCCAGCAACACCTTCAATTGCTGGCGCGGCTGGTCGCGGGCCAGTACGCGATACCGGATGTTGGGACGGTCGAAGCTGGATATGAACTTTTTGGCGTGGTCCAGCGCCAGGCGCTCGACGATTTCACGCCGCGTCGGGGCGTCGGCGGTCGCGGTCAGGGCGATGCGCGGAATACCGGGGAAGCGCTCGTGGAGTACCGTGAGTTCACGGTATTCGGGACGAAAATCGTGGCCCCATTGCGACACGCAATGGGCTTCGTCGATCGCAAACAGCGAAATCCGCGCGCGTTCGAGCAGGTCCAGGAAACGCGCCGTGAGCAATCGTTCCGGGGCCACGTACAACAGTTTCAGCTCGCCCTGGAGAAAACGCCGCTCGACCTCGGCCTGCGTTGGCGCATCGAGGCTGGAATTGAGGCACGCCGCCGCCACGCCGAGCTGTCGCAACGCCTCGACCTGATCCTGCATCAGCGCGATCAAAGGCGATACCACGATGGCGGTACCCGCCCCGAGCAGCGCGGGAATTTGATAGCACAGCGACTTGCCACCGCCGGTCGGCATCAACACCAGCGCATCGCCGCCGTGCAGCAGTTGTTCGATGATCGCTTGCTGGTGGCCGCGAAACGCGTTGTAGCCGAACACGTCGCGCAGCGCCGCGTGCGCCTGCGCGGCGGGATCGTGCGTAACGGATGCGACGGCGCGAGCGGATACGGTCATCAGCGATGCGAGGTGGCGGCGAAGCAATCTTCGACCCTGGAATGCTAGCGCGCAGGGCGGCTTCTAAAAACCGGGGTCAGAGTGCACTTTCGCGGAAGAAGCCAGAGTTAGGCCCAGGTCCAAGTTCGAAAGTGCACTCTGACCCCGGTTTTCTGCATGAATGCGTGGAAACAGGCGGGTCTGCCACCGACGAAGGGGCGCAGCCGGGATGCCGTGCGCGCGTCAAGGTTGCGGACGCATCAGGAACGTACGCATTGCGGGGTCTTCGCACAGCCCGATCGCGCGTTCGCGCGCGGCGTGCGATTCATCGTGTCGTCCAATCTGCTCGAGCAAGTGCGCGGCCAGTGCCCAGTACGGTTGATAGCCCGCGATTGCGTCCGGCGCAATCGTCTGCAGCAGCGCCCATCCGGTCGCGGGGCCGCGCGCCTCGGCCACCGCGGCGGCGCGACCTGTCAGCGCGCCGATGGTGGGCGCCAACCGGACCAGACCCTCGTACAGCAGCGCGATGGCTTCCCAGTCGACCTGCCCGGCCTGCGCACGCGCGGCGTGTGCGGACTGGATCGCGGCTTCCAACTGGAAACGTCCGAGCCGCCGCGCGTGTTGCGCGCGCGCCAGCATGCGATCGGCTTCCTCGATCATTGGCCTCGACCACGCCGTGGTGTCTTGTTCGGACAACGGCACGTATTCGCCGTGCGGCCCGCGCCGCGCGGCGCGTCGTGATTCGCAGTAAAGCATCAGCGCCAACAGACCGAGCGCTTCGGGTTCGTCCGGCAGCAATCGTGCCAACACTGCGCCGAGTTCCAAGGCCTCGTTGGCCAGGCCCTTGCGGCGCGGATCGGCGCCGGCGATGTCGTCCCACCCGCTGCCGTAGGCGGCGTAGATCGCTTCCAGCACCGCGTCGAGGCGTTCCGGCAAAACCTCCATGCGCGGCACCTCGAAGGCGATGCCGGCGTCGCGAACCTTGGTCTTGGCGCGCGACAGGCGCTGCCCCATCGTGGCGGGCTTGACCAGGAACGCAGAGGCGATGCGAGCCGCATCCAGCCCCAGCACGGTTTGCAGCATCAGCGGCGTGCGTGCGGCCGCCCCGATCGCGGGATGCGCGCATACGAACAGCAACTTCAGGCGTTCGTCTGGAAACATTTCGGGTTCGTCGGCATCGTGTTGCGCGAGTTCCAGCGCGTATCGCAAGTTGTCACTGGCCGCATGCCGGACCTGTGTACGTCGCGCGGCGTCGATCAGGCGTCGGCGTGCCGCGGTCAGCAGCCACGCCTCCGGCTTGTCCGGCACACCGTCGCGCGGCCAGGTTTCCAGTGCGGCGTGGAAGGCGTCGGCCAGCGCGTCCTCGGCTGCCGCGATGTCGCGCGAGCGCGCGGCAACGAAAGCCAGCAGGCGGCCGTAACTTTCGCGTGCCGCCCGCTCGATCGCCCGCCGCGCAGCCTCGGTCATTCCTGCTGCGGAACCAGGTTGGCCCGCAATTCGAGTTTGCGGCCGGGCAGCATCGGGAAACGTCGAACCCATTCCAGCGCGCTGGCGCGGTCGGGCACGTCGATGATGATCAAGCCGGCGAGCTGTTCCTTGGTGTCGGCGAAGGGGCCATCCTGCACCTGCCACGCGTTGCCGGACTGGCTCATCACGGTGGCGGTTGCGGGGGCCTCGAGGCCGGCGCCTCCGACGAACACGCCCGCATCGCCCAAGGCTTTGAGATAGGCGCCCAGTGGCGCGAACAGGACGGCGCGCTGGGCAGGGTCTTCGCGCCGGGCGAAGATCTCGGCGGTGTCATGGATCACGATCGAAAAATTCATCGGGATTTCCTTTTGCGTGTCGTTTCGGTGGTGACGAAGGTGCATGCCTCGTCCGACAATTCGATCCAGTGCTTGGCTTGAGCCGGCGTCAAGATGATCCAGCCGTTCATCATGCGTCCACCGCTCTCGAAGCGTTCCGCGCGTTTCGCCGCGAGCAGTTCGACCGTGCGTGCCTGTGGCAGCTTCAGCAGCAAACAGCGTGAGCGCGTCAACGCCGCGTAGATCTTGCCCTTGACGCGCAATGCGTTCGAACCGAACTTCGGTGAATCGCTCAGTGTCCACGCGACGCCATGGTGCGCGGCGACTTTGCAGAACAGGTCGATGGCAGGATCGCTGGACATGGGATCGCACCCGGATGACGATTGGGACGCACGCACGATGCCGTGCGTGCGCCTGACTCAGTTGGCCGGCATCACGATGTTGGGACGTAGTTCGAATGCCTGGCCCGGCAGGCGCGGCGTACGCGCCGCCCATTCCAGCGCCGTGTCGAGATCGGGCACGTCGATCATGTAGAAGCCGCCCAGTTGTTCCTTGGTGTCGGCGTAGGGGCCATCCTGCACCAGCCGCTTGTCGCCGTTGAAGCGCAACGTGGTGGCCGTGTCCGGTGGTTGCAGGCCGGCGCCGGCAACGTAGATATCGGCATCGGTCAACGCCTTGATGAAGGGTTGCCATTGCGACATGTACTGCGCGCCTTCCGGGCTCTGGAACTGCTTGATGGTTTCGGGCGAGTCGAAGATCAGGATCGAATATTTCACGGCGTTCTCCTCACTGGGCGGAGCGGGCGGGATGCCCGTTCATTCCCATGACGCGCCAGCCGACGCCATTTCTACATCCGCCAAAGATCAAATATGGGGTC
>DASTIS010000033.1:0-6357 GCA_035717365.1 Rhodanobacteraceae bacterium | reverse complement strand
CCTGTACGCAGCGTTGCTGGCGCCGCCGCCGGGCTGGTGGGCGCGTCTGCGCGCGCGCCTCGAGGGGCCGGCGCCGGTGCGCGGCCTGTACCTGTGGGGCGAGGTCGGGCGCGGCAAAACCCTGTTGATGGACCAATTCGTTGCGTCGCTCCCCGACGGCGTCGCGCTGCGCGTGCATTTCCATCGCTTCATGCTGGAGGTGCACGCCCGCTTGCGTGAACTCGGCGAGACGCGCGATCCGTTGCCGCGGGTGGCGCAGGATTTCGCTTCGCGCGCCCGGGTGTTGTGCGTGGACGAATTCATGGTCACCGACATCGGCGACGCGATGATCCTGTACGGTCTGCTGCGGTCGCTGTTCGGTCGCGGCGTGGCGCTGGTCGCCACGTCCAACACGCCGCCGGCGGACTTGTACCGCGACGGCCTGCAGCGCGAGCGCTTCGTGCCGGCGATCAGGTTGATCGAAAGGCAGTGCGACGTGCTGGAACTGGCGTCAAGGCACGACTGGCGCTTGCGGGCGTTGACCCGCGCGCCGGTCTACCTGACGCCGGACAACGCGCACGCCGAGGCGGCTCTGGGGCGCCTGTTCGACGAACTGGCGCGCGATGCCGTCCAGGAGGGTGGCGAGCTCCAGGTCGACGGCCGCGCCCTGCGCGTGCAGCGGATGTGCACCCAGGTGGTCTGGTTCGATTTCGCGGCCCTGTGCGACGGTCCCTACGGTTCGGCCGATTACATCGCGCTGGCGCGTGGATGGTCGGCGATCCTGATCTCCCATCTGCCCCAATTCACGCCGTTCAACGAGGATGCCGCGCAGCGCTTCGTGCATCTGATCGACGAGTTGTACGATCGCCGCGTGAAACTGGCCGTCAGCGCGCAGGTCCCGGTAGTCGACCTGTATGACGGGCACCGCTTGCGGGCCGAGTTCGCGCGGACCGTGAGCCGCCTGATCGAGATGCAGAGCGAGGCCTACCTCGCCGAATTGCATCGTTAGGAGCCGCTGGTTCCGCGGATTCCGTTCAGGGTTCGGCACGTTCACCGCGAGTGGAATCCAGGGTCCGGTCGCATCGGGCTTGTCGAACTGCGAGCGGGGATCTGGTCAGATTGCCCCAAATCGGTGCCGCCCGGAATCCCCGTCGTCCTGGTCCTGTCGCACGACGATGCAAGCCATGAGACAGGGCTTGCCAAATACTTCCAAATAATGTTAACTATTGATGCGAACAGCAAACAAAGGAGTCGCGTCATGAGCAACCCGGGCTTTCCTCGTCCCTCCTTCATACCGGCCGTGATCTACAAGGACAACCGCGCAGCACTCGAGTGGCTGCAGCAGGCCTTCGGCTTCGAGCCGAATGAGGTGCTGACCGACAGTGATGGCAACATCGTGCACGCGGAGATGAATTTTGGCGCAGGGGTGGTGATGATCGGCAATGAGTGGGCCGAGTGGACCCGCAGTCCGCTGGCCGTCGACGGCATGAACACGCAGCGCATCCACGTGCGCATCGATCGCGGCATTGACGAGCACTGCGAGCGCGCGCGCCGCGCTGGGGCCCGGATCGAGATGGAGCCGGCCGACCAGTTCTACGGAGACCGTACCTACATGGCCGTGGATCCCGAGGGCCACCACTGGACGTTCGCCCAGCCGGTCAGGGAATTGTCCCTGAAGGAAATGGAGGCGGCGAGCGGGTTCAAGTTCCAGAAACTGAAGTGAGTGGCGAGAGACTCGACCGCACGCTGGCCGCGCTCGCCGCGCCTTGCCGCCGGCGCGTCATCGAACTGCTGCGCGAGCGCCCACGGCGTGCCGGTGAACTCGCCGCCGCGACGCACACCTCGTTTCCCGCGATGAGCCGGCACCTGCGCGCGTTGCGCGGGTCCGGTCTCGTCGACGAGGCGCGCGACGAGTTCGATTCGCGGGTACGCGTGTACACTTTGCGCCCTGCGCCCATGGCCGAGCTGAAGGCGTGGCTGGAACAAACCGAGAACATGTGGGCCGGCCAGCTTGGCGCGTTCAGGGCGCACGTGCGCAAGACCAGGCCATGACATCGCAGGCGACCACATCGAAGGTGTATCTTGCGATCCGCGTTCCGGCGGGTCCGGCGCGCGCATTCGAGGCATTCACGCGGGAGATCGCCACCTGGTGGCGGCCAAGCGGCCTATTCCGGATTACGCGGCGTGGCGACGGCCGGCTGGCGTTCGAGCCCGGCGCCGGTGGCCGGTTGTACACGACCTTCGACGATGGCGCGGAGTTCGAGATCGGCCGAATCTCGGTGTGGGAGCCGGGCCGCCGCCTGGTGTTCGCATGGCGACAGGCGAACTTCGCGCCCGAGCAGTCCACCGAAGTCGAAGTACGCTTCGAAGCCGTGGGCGACGAGACCCGCGTATCGATCGAGCACCGCGCCTGGGACACGCTGCCGCAAACACACGCGGCCCGCCACGGTTTTCCCGAGCGCGCGACCCTCGCGCGTGCCGCGGACTGGTGGCGCGCCTCGCTGGCCGCGTTTCGCGACACGCTCGCCTGACATCGCGCATTGTCGAAATCGCGTTGGGTCGATCGTCGTCACATGCGCCAGTTGACGATTGTCATGTTGAAAAGCACGACTTTCGGCTCTACCCCTTGCCCGTCGCATGGGCTTCAATGTGCACGGTCCGCATGATCGGTGCGAAGGTCGAACAGGCGGCGCAGACGCGGCGGGTGCAAACGGCGGTTTCCGGATTCGATTGCCGTCGACGGCTGAAAAAATGTTGCATCGCATGATGGTTGTAAATACAATACCGACCGGTTCAGTTTTGCGCCTCCTCTCGCCGAACCGCCTTTCCGTCCCAGGCCCGCTCGTTCAGCCCGAATGACAACCCGATGCCTCCCGATCCGGCCGGCCTCCGTGCTGGCCGCCGCCGCGGTGCTCACGCTCTCCGGTTGCGCCGTGGGCCCGAATTTCAGGCCTCCCGCGGCGCCCGCGGTCGACCGTTACACGGCGACGGCGCTGCCGGCGTCCACCGCGTCGGCGTCCACCGTCGGCGGTGACGCACAGCGCTTCCTCGAAGGCGAAAGCGTGCCGCAGCGCTGGTGGACCACGTTCGGCAACGACGAACTGGATCGCCGCGTGCAGGCCGCGCTTGCCCACAGCCCGACCATCGCATCCGCGCAGGCCGCGCTGCGGCAGGCCGAGGAGAACGCGAAGGCGGCAGGCGGCAGCCTGTTCCCGTCGGCGGATGCCAATGTCGGCGCGACCCGCCAGAAGCAATCCGGTGCGCAGTTTGCGGGCCTCGGTGGCGGGGCGTCCACATCCAAACCCTTCACCGTGTACAACGCCGGCGTCAGCGTCGGCTACGTGTTCGACATCTTCGGCGGCGTGCGTCGCGGCATCGAGGCGCAGCAGGCCCGGGCCGACGTGCAGCGCGCGCAACTCGATGCGACGTATCTCACGCTGGCGGCGAACGTGGTCACCGCGTCGCTGCAGGAGGCGTCCCTGCGCGAGCAGGTGCGCGCGACCGAACAGATCGCCGATTCGCTGCAGCAGGAACTCGATATCGCCGAAAAGCAGCAGGCGATCGGCGCGAAATCGCTATCGGATACGCTGGCGGTGCGTTCGCAACTGGCCCAGGTCCAGGCCACCCTGCCGCCGTTGCGCAAGCAACTGTCCGCGACCCAGAACCAGCTTGCGACCTATCTCGGCGTGACCCCTGCGCAGCTCAAGCTGCAGCCGGTGACGCTGGACAAGGTCACCCTGCCGATCGACATCCCCATCAGCCTGCCGTCCTCGCTGGTCGCGCAGCGCCCCGACATCCGCGCCGCCTCGGCGCAGTTGCACGCCGCGACCGCCGGAGTCGGCGTCGCAACCGCCAACATGCTGCCGCAGCTCACTTTGTCGGGCAGCGCCGGTTCGCAGGCGTTGCAGGCCGGCGACTTGTTCTCGGCCGGCACCGGGGCGTGGTCGATCGGCCTCAATCTCCTGCAGCCGCTGTTCCACGGCGGCGAACTGTTGCACAAGAAGCGCGCCGCGGAAGCCGGCATGGACATGGCACTGGCCGATTGGCGGCAGGTCGTGCTGGTCGCGTTCCAGGACGTCGCCGATGCCTTGCAGGCGCTGCAGTTCGACGCGAACGCACTCGATGCGCAGAGCACCTCGGAGCGCGACGCGAACAAGCTGCTCGAACTGACGCGCACCCAGTACCGCGTGGGCGCGGTCAATTACCTGAACCTGCTCGCCGCGGAGCAACAGTACCAGCAGGCGCGCATCGGGCTGATCCAGGCGCGAACCGCGCGCCTCGCCGACACCGCGGCGTTGTACGCCGCACTGGGCGGTGGCTGGCGGGGCGGTGATTCGGTCGCAAGGAAGGAGCAATAGGTTTTCACTTCTCCCTCCGGGGAGCGCTACGCGCTCGCCCTGAGGCCGCCCCTCCCGAAGGGAGACGGGATGGATAGTCGAGATCTCGTGATTGGACACGATCGCAAAAAATTTTCGCGAAAAGTCAGGCCACGGATGGCCGTTCTGGATCTACCTCAACTTGGATACTCAGGTTCAACCTTTGCGTCCCTGATCGCGGCGATCAGGGACGATCGCAAAAATCAGAAGACCCCATGAAATCAAACGAAACCTCCGCTCGTCCCAAGCTGCGCAAGCGCCTGATCATCGTGATCGTGGCGGTGGCGGTGCTGTTTGCGCTGCTGATCGGCTTCAACACGTTCAAGGGCATCATGATTGGCAAGTTCATGAAGTCCATGGCCAACCCGCCGCAGACGGTCAGCACCATGGCCGCCGGGTACCAGGACTGGCAGCCGCATGTCGAGGCGTTCGGCAACGTGCGCGCCGTGCATGGCGTCGACCTGGCCTTCGATGTCGCGGGCCTCGTCGACAGCGTGGCAGTGAAGTCCGGCGCCGACGTGAAGAAGGGCCAGGTGCTGATCAAGCTGGTCGACGACCAGGACCGCGCCACGCTGGCCTCGTTGCAGGCCGCGGCGAAGCTGGCCGAGCTGACCGCCGATCGCGCGAAAAAGCAGCTTGCGGTGCAGGCGATCAGCAAGGCCCAGTACGACACCGACATGGCCAGCCTGAAAAGCGCGCGCGCCCAAGCCGATGCACAGGCCGCGCTGGTCGCAAAGAAGACCCTGCGCGCGCCGTTCTCCGGACGTGTCGGCATCATCACCGCGAATCCCGGCCAGTACATCAGTACCGGCACCAAGGTCGTGACCCTGCAACAACTGGACCCTGTTTACGTCGATTTCACGGTGCCGCAGTCGTCACTCGAACAATTGCAGGTTGGCGGCAAGGTCGAGGTCACCAGCGACGCGTTTCCCGACAAGACTTTCACGGGCAAGGTTTCGGCGTCCGATCCCAAGGTCGACCTGTCGACCCGCAATGTCAAGGTCGAGGCGATCGTTCCCAACCCCGACGAAAACCTGGTGCCGGGCATGTTCACCGAAGTCGCGGTGAACAGCGGCAGCCCGCGCCGTTACCTGACGCTGCCGCAGACGTCGGTGACCTATGCGCCTTACGGCGACACCGTGTTCGTGGTGCACGAGGGGCAACCACCCACGCGTGACGAGGACGGCAAGCCGGTGCCGGCGAAGGCCGACGACAAGCAATCGGGTCGGCAGGGCGACCAGGGCGTGTCGCATTACGTGCAACAGGTGATCGTCGACGTCGGTCCGACGCGCGGCGACCAGGTCGCGATCCTGTCCGGCATCAAGGAAGGCGACGTGATCGTCACCAGCGGCCAGTTGAAGCTGAAGAACGACACGCCGGTCAACATCAACAACAAGGTGCAGCCGGCGTTCAGTCCGAATCCGCATCCGGTGGAGGAGTGACGTGCGCGCGGTGCCCCGCAAGTCCCCGATGCCTGCATTTCTCCTTCCCCCTCAGGGGGAAGGCAGGGATGGGGGTGGGGTTGATTCGCGGTTCCGTGGAACCATCCCCACCCCGGCCCTCCCCTTGAAGGGGAGGGAGGAAAACCCATGAAATTCACCGACCTTTTCATCAAGCGCCCGGTACTCGCGGCCACGGTCAGCCTGCTGATCCTGGTGCTGGGCCTGCGCGCGGTGACCTCACTGCCGATTCGCCAGTACCCCAAGACCGAGAGCGCGACGATCAGCGTGCAGACGGTGTATTTCGGCGCCGACGCGCAGACCATGGCGGGCTTCATCACCCAGCCGCTGGAACAGGCGATTGCGCAGGCGCAGGGCATCGACTACCTGTCCTCGTCGAGCACGCCCGGCGTGTCGCTGATCACGGCGACGCTGCGGCTCAACTACGACGGCAACAAGGCGCTCACCGAGATCAGCGCGCTGGTCAATTCGGTCAAGAACCAGTTGCCCCAGGCCGCGCAGCAGCCGGTGATCACCTTGCAGACCGGCGAGCAGGTCGCGTC
>DASTIS010000032.1:0-4853 GCA_035717365.1 Rhodanobacteraceae bacterium | reverse complement strand
CGATCGACCAGGATCACACCGCCCGCGGCGGCGGCGATCCGGCTGCCTTGGCGGTTGGCCAGCGCGAACGGATACAGCAGCTTGAAAAAATGCACGAACGCCGGCAGCAGCCAGCGCGCCGCGGCATGGTCCCAGCACGGTTCGGCGCACACCGACACCAGCGCACAACCCTGGTCGGCCTTGCGTTGCAATGCCCCGGGCATGCCCGGGGCGAGCCGGATATCGGCGTCGAGCAGCAGTACGCGCGGCGTCTCGACGCGTTCGAGGCCCTGTTGCAGCGCCCACAGCTTGCCGGTCCAGCCGGGCGGCGGCGATGTTCCCGCAATCACGTCGAGCCTGGACAAGCCGCTGGCGCGTGCGATGGCCGCGGTGGCGTCGGCAGACTGGTCGTCGATGACGATGACCGGCGCATCCGGTGCCGCCACCGACAGCGCGCGCAGGGTTTCGCCGATCACGGCAGCCTCGTTGCGGGCCGGGATCAGGACGGTGAAATCCGGTGCAAGCCGCGATCGCGCATGGCCGGCTTCCAGCCGTTCCCTGCACAGCCATGGAGCCCACGGCGCCAGCAACACCGCGATCCACAATGAGAGCGCGGCAATTGCGAGAATCAACATGTGCAGTTCTCGCACGCGCCGGCGGCGCGGATCAGTTCTGGATACCGCCGAAATGCGCGATGGGGATGTTGCTGTGCGGGTGGCGCTGGTTGGGCTCCGGCGTGTCGTACAGGATCGGCGGATCGGCGGCGAAGGGCCCGGTCAGTTTCGGACCGCGCATGCTTACCCACAGCGCCTTCAGCGGATGCAGGAACGAGTCGTTGGCCGCGGTGCCCTCGAAGCCGCAATGTGCCATGCAGTTGGCGCACTTGGGGTTGCGACCCACCCCGTAATTGTCCCAGTCGGTGTTGTCCAGCAGCGCCTGCCAGGTAGGCTCGTAACCTTCGTCCACCAGCAGGTAGCACGGCTTCTGCCAGCCGAAAACGTTGCGGCAGGGCATGCTCCACGCGGTGCACTGGTAGCCCTGGTTGCCGCACACGAAGTCGAGGAACAGGCTGGATTGCGACAACGCCCACTTTTTGTGTTTTTCCTTCCGGCGCGTGAAGATCTTGCGCATCAGTTCCTTGGATTGGCGCCGGCCCATGAACACGTCCTGGCGGGGTGCGTGTTCGTAGGCGAAGCCCGGCGAGAAGGTGATGCCGTCCACCCCCAGGTCATCGGTGGCGTAACTGAAGAATTCGGCGACCTCGTCCGGCTTGGCGGTGGTGAACAGCGTCGTGTTGATGTTGACCCGGAACCCGCGCCGCTTGGCCTCGCGGATGGCCGCCGTGGCGATGTCGAACACGCCTTTGCGGCCCACGCTTTCATCGTGGCGTTCGCGCATGCCATCCAGGTGTACGGAAAACGTCAGCTGATCGGATGGCGTGAACAGGTCGAGTTTCTTCTCGAGCAGGATCGCGTTGGTGCACAGATACACGTACTTGCCGCGTGCGATGAAACCGTCGACGATTTCCTTGATGTCCTTGTGGATCAGCGGCTCGCCCCCGGCCAGCGACACCATCGGTGCGCCGCACTCGTCCACCGCCTGCATGCATTCCTCGACGCTGAGGCGCTGCTTGAGGATGTGCGAGTCGTAATCGATCTTGCCGCAGCCGGGGCATGCAAGATTGCACTGGAACAGCGGCTCCAGCATCAGCGTCAGCGGGTAGCGTTCCACGCCACGCAGCTTGCGGCCGATCATGTAGCCGGCGACCTTCAGTTGTTGGCGGACAGGAATGGACATCGTTGCCTCCTAGCGGCGCATGGGCGTCGTGTTGGACCCGCGGACTTCGCCCGCCGGCCAACCTGCCCCGAGGATGCACCTGTACGTGTCAACGTGGCGTTGAGGGAACATGCCGTGCGTGATTCACGCTGTGGACGAGGCTGGTCGATGCTGGCGGAGGGAATCCTGTCGGGCTGGTGAGGGCACTTGTGTTCAAGCTTCGCGCTGACGACGTGACGGCGGTTCCCCGGCGCCGGGCAGGCGAACTGCAAATTCGTTGCGCAGCCGCTGCCATTCCATCTTGAGCCATGGCGTGAAACGGTCGGGTGTTTCCGCGATCTCGCGGTCCAGCATATCCGGTTTGACGTAACGCCAGGCGGCGATCTCGGTATCGTTGACCCGTACCGGCGCGTCGGATGTGCCTACGTACACCCAGCACAATTCGGTTTCCGAACCGGCGTCGCCGTACTCGGCGTGGTACTGGAACTTGTAGACGAATTCGAGCGGGCACGTGAAGCCGAGTTCCTCGGCGAGGCGGCGCTGGGTCGCGGTGTCCATGTCCTCGCCACCGCGCGGATGGCTGCAGCAGCTGTTGGCCCAGTAACCCGGCCACAACGGCTTGCCGATGGCGCGTTGTTGCAACAGCAGCTCGCCCGCGGAATTGAACACGAACAACGAGAATGCCCGGTGCAGGATGCCCTTGCCGGCGTGCGCATCGGCCTTGCTGGCGTGGCCGATCTCGCGATCGTCCGCATCCACCAGGATCAGCCGCTCGCTGTCGAACGACACCACGCGGGTGTCTTCGGGTCTGCTGTCGTGATGCTCAGCCAATGTTCGTCTCCATCGCCTGGTAGCCGGCCTGTTGCAGGGCGCGCACCACCCTGCCGGGGTCGTCGGGGCACAGCGCGATCATCGCGCCGCCGCCACCACCACCGGTGAGCTTGGCGCCGAGTGCGCCGTTGGCGCGTGCGACCTGGATCATCTCTTCCAGCTCCCAACTCGATACCTGCAATGCGTTGAGCTGGCCCTGGCAGATGTTCATCAGTTCGCCGAACTGTTGCAGGTCCCAGGCATCGAGGGCCTTGATGCCCTGCATCGCCAGCGAGTCGATCTCGTCGAAGATGCGTTCGTAGAGTTTCCGGTTGCGTTGCCACGCTTCGCGCACGCGTCGCACGGTCCGCGCGGTCAGGCTTTCCACGCCGGAGAGGCCGATCACCATCGGCAACGGCTTGGCGAAATGCAGCGGCTCCACGACCGGCGGGTCGCCGCGCTGGAACAGCAGCGGCTGGCCGTAGGTCGCGACCGTGTTGTCGATGCCCGATGGCGTGCCGTGCGCGACGCGCTCGCACTCGTACGACAACGCGCAGATCTGCGAATCCGTCAGGCCAAGTTCGCAGTGCCGATCCAGCGCGCGGATCACGGCGACGGCCAGGGCTGCCGAACCGCCGAGCCCGTTGGCGCGCGGCAGGTTGGGATAAACCTGGATACGCAGCGGCCGGTCGGTGAGTTCCAGGTTTGCGAGGATCAGCTCCAGCGATTGGAGCAGCGAGCCGGGATGTTTGGTCCCCGGCACCAGGCGTTGCTCGACGCCCCAGCGCGGGATGATGAGCTGGGTGCCGTCCTTCGATTCCTCGGCACGCGCACGGATCGCCATCGGCACCGGCACCGCGATCGCGTGGCGGCCGTACACCACCGCGTGCTCGCCCAGGAGGATGGCCTTGCCATAGCCGGTCGCGTACTCGGCTTCGTCCACCGGCTCGAAGCCGTGCGCGACGGTGGCGACCTCGGGCTGCGCCTGGTCCCTGACCGCGGCGATGATCTCCTTCGCTTTCCACACCTTGATTTCGCCGCTGTCGAGCAAACGCTCGACCACGGTGTCGAAGATCTCCGGGGTGGCGCCGGCCGTCACGGCCACCGAGCGCGCGTGCAGGGTCATGTGGCCCTGCTGGATGCCATCGGTGACCAGCGCGCGCAGCGCGGAAAAGTTCTGCGCAAGCCCGACCGTGCCCATGATCTCGGCGAGTTCGCGCGCCGAGGACACCTTCAGCAAACGCAGGTTCAACGCAACCGTTCCGTTGGTCTGCAGGCTGCCACCCACCGTACCCACCTTCATCGGCATCTCGATGTTGCCGACCAGATTGCCCGCATCGTCCTTGTACCAGCGGGTCAGCGAGGTGTAGTGCTCGCCACGCGCCGCGTAGGCGTGCGCTGCGGCTTCCAGCGCGCGCCAGTCGTTGCCTGTCGCGAGCGCGACCGCGTCGACGCCATTCATGATGCCCTTGTTGTGGGTGGCGGCGCGGTACGGATCGACCACGGCAAGATCGTTGGCCAGGATGATGCCGTCGCGGACCTGTTCGCCGTCGTAGCCGTTGCCTGCGAGCAAGGCGGGCGGGATCACGGCCTTCGCCCACACCAGCGCGCGGTCGGTGAGGTTGGAAAGGATCCTGAGGAACACCTTGCCGCCGGTGATGCCTTCCACCAACGGCGCCACGCCTTCGCACATGGTGTTGACCATGTTGGCGCCCATCGCGTCGCAGGTGTTGACCAGCAGGTGCAACACCACCATGTCGCGGCGCCCGTCGGCAGCAGGATGGATGCGTACCTCGATGTCCTTCGCGCCGCCACCGCGTGCGACCATCTTGGGATGCAGGCTGTTGGCGAGGTTGAGGATTTCCTGCCGGCGCTGCAGCAGCGCGGCCTGCGCGGTGGCCGAGTTGTCGATGTCGACGATTTGCACCTGGCCGATCAGGATCGGTTCGGTGCTGCGGGTGGTGAACCCGCCGGCTGCGCGCACCAGCTTGGCGGCCGAGGACAGCGCCGCGACGATCGAGGGTTCCTCGACCACCAGCGGCACCACGTGATCCTTGCCGTTGACCAGGAAGTTGAGGCCGAGCCCGAGCGGCAGGCCCATCACCCCGATCACGTTCTCGATCATCTTGTCGGCGCGATTGACCGTGAGCGTGTGTGCGCCGCTGATCAGCGTGTGGAAATCCTCGCGCGACAGCATGCCGCGTTCGCGCACCAGATTGACGCGCTCCGGCACCGACAGTTTGTAGAAGCCCGGCATTCTCGACTGGTCCATCCTCGTTCCTCGAAGC
>DASTIS010000031.1:0-7973 GCA_035717365.1 Rhodanobacteraceae bacterium | reverse complement strand
TGACCCTACACCCACGAGCACAGGCACAAGATGGGTTCGGGGCTAGGCCTTAAGCGGCCAGAGCGTAGACGTCGTCGTTCGCGTCTAGTTTTTTGCCACCGGATTAACGAGGAAGATGACGCCCTCGGCATGCTCCAGGCTGCTTCACTGCCCCCGTCGAAGCCAGGTCGCCCCCGGGGAAAGTCATGATGCGGGCTGGCGGGCAGGAAATCAATCGCCGCGGCTGGCATCATGCGAAGTTCGTTCATCTATCCGAAAGTCGCGGCAAACGCATGGGAAATATCGTCTGGCTGGCGTCCTATCCGAAATCCGGCAACACCTGGCTGCGCGCGTTTCTGGCGAACCTCGTCGCCAACCGTGCGACGCCGCTGGCACCGAACGAATTGCGTGATTTCACGGACGAGGAAGCGGCTCCCGGTCGCTTCGGCGAACTCGCCGGCAAACCGAACACGGCGCTTTCGGCCGGCGAGCTGGTTGCCTTGCGCCCCGACGTGCACGCCCTGATTGCGCAACGCGCACAGGGCACCCGGCTTGTGAAAACCCACAACCTGTGCGGCACGTTCGAAGGGCTGCCGTTGTTCAACTGGGAGGTGACCGCAGGTGCGATCTACGTGGTGCGCAACCCGCTGGACGTCGCCGTGAGCATGACCCACCACTTCGGGTTGACCACCGACCAAGCAATCGATCGGTTGGGCGACGATCGGGTGGCATCGGTCAACGACGAGGTGGCCGTCAGTCACATCATCGGCTCGTGGTCGACCCACGTGTGCGGCTGGGCCGACATGGCCGAGCGTGCGCCGGGCAAGGTGATCGTGCTGCGCTACGAGGACTTGCTGGAAAAACCCGCGAAACATTTCGCCAGGGCCGCGAAGCTGATCGGGCTGGGGCAGGACAAGGCACGCATCGAACGCGCGGTGAAGCATTCCGG
Organism: Rhodanobacteraceae bacterium; assembly: GCA_035717365.1. Taxonomy (GTDB): domain Bacteria; phylum Pseudomonadota; class Gammaproteobacteria; order Xanthomonadales; family Rhodanobacteraceae; genus 66-474. The sequence goes on along the minus strand of DASTIS010000031.1, from coordinate 7,045 downwards.
GTTCCAGACGCTGGTCGCGCTGGAGAAAAGCGGCGGATTCGTGGAGGCGGTCGACGAGAAGACGCGGTTCTTTTTCAGGGGCCGCGCCAACCAATGGCGCGATGCACTGAATCGCGAACAGGTGCAGCGGATCGTGGACACCCACCGCGAGCAGATGCAGCGGTTCAAGTACGTGCCGACGGGGTGTTGAGGTTGCATCGACCGCCTCGGCGCGGTCGCCCTGCGCGTGCCCGCTTCGACGCCGGGTATCCCCCCGCAGCCACCTTTCGGCGGCTTCGACCCCCTTCCGTTGGAAGGGGGTGAGCAAGGCGGGTGTTACGCCACCCGCCATTCGTCTCCCGGTACGGGGTTCCTATTGCACCAGCGGCGACGCCGCGGCATCCAGTTCCACGCCTTCGATGTCGGCATTGCCTGCGAGCACGCGCACGTATTGGGACAACGCGCGTGTCTCGCTGCGCTTGCGCAGTTCGGCGGCAACTTCTTCACGCACCAGGTCGTATGGCACCTGCTTGCCTTCGATGCGTTGGTCCACGGAGATGATGTGGAAACCGTGACGGGTGGTGACGAGTTTCGGCAGCACGCCGATGTTCGTGTCGTCGAAAATCGCCTTGTCGAATTCGGGCAGGGTTTCACCGCGTTGCAGTTGGCCGAGGTTGCCGCCGTGTTCGCCGGACGGGCAGTTGGAATGTTTGCGCGCGCGCTCGGCGAACAGCGCGGGATTGGCCTGGATCTCGTGCAGCATGGCCTCCGCGAGCCCACGGATCGCCGGTACCGGCGACCCCGGCGTGACCTGGAACAGGATGTGCCTTGCGCACGCCAGGTCGCCGCTGCGGAAACGTTTGGCATTCGCCTGGTACCAGCGCCGGCATTCCTCGTCGGTGGGTTCGGGGACGAGTACTTCTTCGGCCAGCGTGCGCTCGATCGCGCACTCGGTATCGGCCTCGCTCGTGTCATCGGTGGCGAAGCCGAGTTCACGCGCGCGTTGGCGCAGCAGTTCGTGCACCGCCGCGAGTTCCGGGGTGGGCCATGCGGCGATATCGACCGCGGCGCCGTTCACGGTCACGTTCATGTGTTCACCGATCCGCCGCGCTTGCGGATGAGTTGGTACGGACGTACGAGGTAGGCCAGCGATCCGACCCCGCTCCAGATGTGCACCATGCGGGTGAACGGCGATACGAGGAAGATCGTGAAGCCGAGCAGGATGTGTACCTGGTAGACCCATGGGGTGCCCTGGAGCAGCGCGGCGTTGTTGCCGTGGAACAGCAGCACGCCTTGCACGTAGGCAACGAGCTGTTCGAACATCGCGCCGTCCATGTGCTGCGCGGACAACGGCACGGTGGCAACGCCCAGTGCAAGCTGCAGCCACAGCATGACGATGATGGTGATGTCCCATTTGCGGCTGTTGCCGCGGATGCGCCGGTAGTAGAGGCGGCGGTGGATCAGGATGGATGCGCCGATCAAAGCGATGACCCCGGAGATGCCGCCCACGACCATCGCCAGCAACTGGTGCTGGGTCGGACTCATCAGCCACAGCACCAGCCATTCGGGCATCAGGAAGCCGACGAAATGGCCGAGGATCACGACCAGCACGCCGTAGTGGAACAGGTTGGAACCAAGCCGGAGTTCTTCCTTGCGCAGCATCTGCGAGGAATCGCTCTTCCATGAATACGGTTCGCGATCGAACCGGATCAGGCTGCCGAGCAGCAGCACCGAAAGGCAGATGTAGGGGTAGATGCCGAACAGGAAGTTGTTGAGTTGTATGGGCAGCGTCATGGCAGCATCTCCGGGCGGATCATGGAGCGGGGCGTTCGGATGCAACGGCGGGATTCGGTTCGGGCGGCGCGAACGCAGGCCTTTCTTCCCACGCGCGGTCGATGTCTTCCGGCGGCGGCACCGGCGCGTGCGCGTCGAGGCCTTGCTCGCCGCCGAGGGCGAGCAGTGCGGCCATGACCGCGGCATAACGGCTGTGCCGCTTGAGCAGGGTGTTGCCGAGTTGGCGCAGGATGTGTGCGATCTCGCCGATGGTGTCTTTCGTTTCGGCGAAGTCGCGGCAGCTCAGGTATTCCAGCAGCAACGGCAGGTGATCGGGCAGTTCGTTGGCGACCGGTTCCATCCCCGCGTCGGTATAGCGCTGGCGCAATTCCAGCATCGCCGGGCCGCGTTGGCGGCCATCGCCGTGGACGTGTTCGAACAGGTTCAGCGAGGTGCGCCTGCCGCGGTCGAAGAGGTCCACGTAGCGGCCCTCGGCTTCGAGCGCGTCGCTGCCGGCAATTTCGTCCGCCAGCGCGACCAGGTCTTGCTTGCGTTGTGTGTTGATCGCGCGGCTGTCGCGGATCGCGTCGGCGATCTCGGGCAGCGCCGCGCGCAGCTCGGCATCGGGGTAGGCGAGCAGGGCGGACAGGGCGCGCAGGAGAAGGGTGGGGTTGCGGGTCATGCAGGTTTGTCTCGAATATGTAGCGATCTTTACCCCTCGTCATTCCGGGGCTGCGCGCACCGGGCGCGGGCAGAACCCGGATTCTCTCGACGCGAAAATCTGGGTTCCGGGTTCCGTCGCCGGTGAAGCCGGCGATGTCCCCGGAATGACGAGTGGGGCGTTGTGACTCTCATGCGTGATCATCCAGTTCCCTGATCGGAATGATCTTGCGCCGTCCCATCTTGCCGCCGAACAGGCCGGCCTTGGCGTCGATGCCATCGCAGCCGTTGCCGAACGTGAAGCCGCAACCGCCACGCAACTGGTAGGCATTCTCGGCGTTCTCGCGGTGGGCGGTCGGGATCACGTAGCGGTCCTCGTAATTGGCGATCGCAAGGTACCGGTGCATGGCGTCGGCGGTGGCTTCGTCGAGGCCGACGCTTGACAGCAACGCCGGATCCTGCGTGGCGCCCAGTTGCTTCGCGCGGAACCAGGCGCGCATCGCCATCATCCGTTCCAGCGCGCCCACGATCGGCGGCTCGTTGCCGGCGGTCAAAAGGTTGGCGAGATAGCGCACCGGGATGCGCAGCGAACCGACGTCCGGCAACCCGTTCGAACTGCTTTCGATGGCGCCCGCGTTGGCGTGCGCGGTGATCGGCGAAAGCGGCGGCACGTACCAGACCATCGGCAGGGTGCGGTATTCGGGATGCAGCGGAAAGGCGATCTTCCAATCGACCGCCATCTTGTAGGCTGGCGATTTCTGCGCCGCCTCGATCCACTCCGTCGGGATCCCGTCTTCCAATGCCTTGCGCTGGATCTCCGGATCGGACGGATCGAGAAAGATGTCGAGTTGCGCCTGGTACAGGTCCTTGGGGTTTTCGGTGGAAGCGGCCTGCTCGATCCCGTCCGCGTCGTACAGCAACACGCCGAGATAGCGAATGCGTCCGACGCAGGTTTCCGAACACACTGTCGGTAGGCCGACCTCGATGCGCGGATAGCAGAAGGTGCATTTTTCGGCCTTGCCGCTGACCCAGTTGTAATAGATCTTCTTGTACGGACAGCCGGACACGCACATGCGCCAGCCACGGCACTTGTCCTGGTCGATCAGGACGATGCCGTCCTCTTCGCGCTTGTAGATCGACCCGGACGGGCACGACGCCACGCAGGTCGGGTTGAGGCAGTGTTCGCACAGCCGCGGCAGGTACATCATGAAAGTGTTTTCGAATTGCCCGTAGATATCCTTCTGCACGGCCTCGAAGTTGTAGTCCTTGCTGCGTTTGTCGAATTCGCCGCCGAGGATCTCCTCCCAGTTCGGACCCCATTCCACTTTTTCCATGGTGCGCCCCGAAACCAGCGAGATGGGCCGTGCGACCGGCGCGGTCGGGAGCTCGGGCGCGGTTTGCAGGTTTTCGTAGTCGAAGGTGAACGGCTCGTAGTAATCGTCGATCTGGGGCAGGTGGGGGTTCGCGAAGATCTTGGCCAGTACCGCCCAGCGGCCGCCCTGTTTCGGGACGAGCTTGCCGTTGGCCTTGCGCTCCCAACCGCCTTTCCAGCGTTCCTGGTTTTCCCAGTCCTTCGGGTAACCGATACCGGGCTTGGTCTCGACGTTGTTGAACCACGCGTATTCCATGCCCTTGCGCGAGGTCCACACGTTCTTGCAGGTGACCGAACAGGTGTGGCACCCGATGCACTTGTCCAGGTTCAGCACCATGGCGACTTGTGCGCGTATCTTCATTTGCGTGCTCCCACCAGTTTTGCGTCGATTTCTTCCTCGCGTGCAGCGCGCTGCACGCGGTCCATCCAGTCCACGTCCTGATTCATCTTGCGCACGATCACGAAGCCGTCGCGGTCGTTGCCGACCGGGCCGTAATAGTTGAAGCTCCACGAGAACTGTGCGCAGCCACCGATCATCTGGGTGGGCTTGGGCATGATCCGGGTGACCGAGTTGTGGATGCCGCCGCGCATGCCGGTGATTTCCGAGCCCGGCACGTTCACGATCTTTTCCTGCGCGTGGTACATCATGCACATGCCCTCGTTGACGCGCTGGCTGACCACGGCGCGCGCAGTCAGCGAACCGTTGGCGTTGAAGCATTCGATCCAGTCGTTGTCCTCGATGCCGACCTTCTTCGCATCCACTTCCGAGATCCACACGATCGGGCCGCCGCGCGAGAGCGTCAGCATGATCAGGTTGTCGGTGTAGGTGCTGTGGATGCCCCACTTCTGGTGCGGGGTGATGAAGTTCAGCGCGATTTCGGGATGGCCGTTGGGTTTGTTGCCCAGCATCGGCCGCACGGTGCGGGTGTCGACCGGCGGACGGTAGATCGCGAAAGCTTCGCCGTAGTCGCGGATCCACGGGTGGTCGAGGTAGAAATGCTGGCGGCCGGTCAGGGTGCGCCACGGCACCCCTTCGTGCACGTTGATGTAACTGCCGTTGTAACTGATTTCATCGCTCTGGATGCCCGACCAGACCGGTGAGGTGATGACCTTGCGGGGTTGTGCCTGCAAGTCGCGGAAGCGGATCTTCTCCGCGGCGCGTTCTTGCGCGAGGTGGGTGAGGCTGAGGCCCGTCGTTTTCGACACGTCCGCCCACCCGCGCACCGCAACCTCGCCGTTGGTTTCCGGCGCGAGCATCAGGATGGTTTCGGCGGCGTCGATGTCGCTGTCGAGGCGCGGGCGGCCCTTGGCGGGTCCGTCGGCGACGGTGCGATTGAGCGCAGCGAGTTCCTTCACCTCGTCCAGTGCATCCCAATGAACGCCTTTGGCGCCGTCGCCGAGCGTGTCGAGCAACGGACCGACCGAGGTGTAGCGTGCGTGCACGGCGGGGTAGTCGCGTTCGACGAAGGTGATGTTCGGGGCCGTCACGCCGGGAATGAAATCGCACTCGCCCTTCTTCCAGTCGCGCGCCTCGAAGGCTTGCGCGAGTTCGTTGGGGGTGTCGTGCATGATCGGCGACAGCACCACGTCTTTTTCGGTGCCGAGCTGGCCTTCGGAAAGTTCCGAGAACTTTTTCGCGATGGCCTTGAAGGTCTCCCAGTCGCTCTTCGACTCGAACACCGGGTCGACCGCCGCCGAAAACGGGTGGATGAAGGTGTGCATGTCGGTGGTCGAGAGGTCGTGCTTCTCGTACCACGACGCCGTCGGCAGCACGACGTCGGAATACAGCGCGGTCGTCGACATCCGGAAGTCGAGCGTGACAATGAGGTCGAGCTTGCCTTCGGGCGCGGGGTCGCGCCAGCGCACTTCCTCGGGCTTGGCTCCGCCTTCCTCGCCCAGGTCCTTGCCCTGCAGCCCGTCGCGGGTGCCGACGAAGTGCTTGAGGAAATACTCGTGGCCCTTGCCCGAGGAACCGAGTAGGTTGGAGCGCCACACGAACAGATTGCGCGGGAAGTTGTCGGGGTTGTCGGGGTCCTCGCAGGCCATGGCGAGCTTGCCCGATTTCAGTGCGTCGACCACGTATTGCCTTGGATCGTCGCCGGACTCCGTGGCCTCGCGCGCGACTTCGAGCGGGTTCTTGTTCAACTGCGGCGCCGACGGTAGCCAGCCCATGCGCTGCGCGCGCACGCTGCAGTCGACGATGTTGCCGGTGTGGCGACTGCGATCGGCCAGTGGCGACAGCAGGTCGCCGGGTCCCAGCGTTTCGTAACGCCACTGGTCGGAATGCAGGTAGAAGTAATCGGTGCCGGCCATGTGCCGTGGCGGGCGCACCCAATCCAGTGCGAACGCGAGCGTGGCCCAGCCGGCTTCCGGACGTATGCATTCCTGGCCGGTGTAGTGCGACCAGCCGCCGCCGGACTGGCCGACCGTGCCGCACAGCAGGAGCATGTTGATGACGGCGCGGTAGCTGACGTCCTGGTGGAACCAGTGGTTCATGCCCGAACCGATGATCACCATCGAGCGGCCACGGGTTTTCTCGGCGTTGTTGGCAAAGCCGCGCGCGACGTCGATCACCTGCGCCGCGGGCGTGCCGGTGATCTGTTCCTGCCACGTCGGCGTGTAGGGAACGTTGTCTTCGTAATTCCTTGCGCAGACACCGCCCAGGCCGCGATCGACGCCGTAGTGCGCGCACAAAAGGTCGAACACCGTGGCGACGAGGGTCTCGCCACGCTTCGTCGCGAGCTTGCGCACCGGCACCTTGCGCAGCAACACGTCGTCCTGTTCGTTGTTCGGAAAGTGCTCGTTGACGACGCCGCCGAAATAGGGGAAGGCGACATCCAGCACATCGTCGCGACGCCCGATTTCCGTGAGCGAGAGCTCGATGTCCGCGCCGTCCGCGGTCTTCTGTTCCAGGTTCCACTTGGCCTTGTCGACACTGTCCTCGCCGGGCCAGCGGAAACCAATCGAGCCGCGTGGCGCGACCGGGTTGCCTTGCTTGTCGAAGCCGACGGTCTTCCAGTCGTCGTGCTCGGGCGTTCCAAGCGAGCCGGCGAAGTCGCTGGCGCGGAGGTAGCGATCCGGCACCCATCGCTCCCCGTCTCGGCGCAGCGTCACCAGCATCGGCAGGTCGGTCAGGCGGCGGCAATAATCCTGGAAGTATTCGACCTGGCGGTCGATGAAGAACTCCTTGAGGATCACGTGGCCCATCGCCATCGCCACCGCGCCGTCGGTGCCTTGCTTTGGGTGCAGCCAGATGTCGGA
>DASTIS010000030.1:0-5096 GCA_035717365.1 Rhodanobacteraceae bacterium | reverse complement strand
GCCAACTACGGCTACCCCATCGTCTCCAACGGCGACCACTACGACGGTCGCCCCATCCCCGACCACGACACCCGCCCGGAATTCGTCGCGCCCAGGTTGAGCTGGACCCCGGTGATTTCGCCGTCCAGCCTGGTCATCTACAGCGGTGACGATTTCCCGGCGTGGCGCGGCAACGCGCTCATCAGCGGGCTGTCGTCGCAATCGCTGGTGCGCATCGCCCTCGATGGCGAAAACGCCCGCGAAGTGGCCCGCTACGACATCGGCGAGCGCGTCCGCGAAGTCGTGCAGGGTCCGGACGGCGACCTGTGGCTGCTGGAGGACGGCAGCGACGGCCGGTTGTTGAAACTCGAAGCCGAGCGCTGACGAGGCGCTCGCGTGGGTCTTCGAGCACCGAAGTCTCCAGGCTCCGCCCCGGCCGCGCATCGTCCCGGTCTTCGCGATCGCCCTGCTGTCGCGCGCGCACCATGGGCCCGCCAAATGCCGAAGAACCCTGCTCTGGCACGGCTGTTGCATGTGAATTTCCATACGCACGCCAACACGTGGCAAAGGGGGTTGCGATGGATCCGGGTATCGACACGAGGCAAACCGAATACGTGCTCGACCATTTGGCGCGCCTGCAGCACCGTTGCGACCAGGACGCGATGGACGCCCTGGAAAGCCTCAGGCCGTCATGGCTGGGACTGGACGCGTGGGACGTCCTGCTTGAGGACCTGGAAGCCCAGCGTTACAGGGAGTGTCCACGGGAACGTCCACGCGTCGTGCGGTTGCGACTGGTAGGAAGCTGACCGTCCGGAGCGCAAATTGTGGACAGGAGGTTCCGCTGCCAGTGCCGGGATCAGATTGCACGCAGGTGCGCAAGCACCCGCCGCGGATCGTCTTTGGCGTGAGACGGGCCGATCAACAGACCATCACCCCGCCGCCGGCAACCGCCCGCGCACGTTTTCGGCGTCGAACGGACCGGGCGATGCGATCAATGCGCGCGCAGCATTGACCTGGTCCCAGGTGTTCCACAGCAGCACGCCGCGCACGCGGCCGGCGTCGAGGTAGTACACCACGCCCTTGCGGAACGGCGTGACCCACTGCTCGACCGTTTCCAGACGCGAATCGAGCGTACCGACCGCCTCGTAGCCAAGGTCGAACAGGTCCGAGTAGAAATACGGCAGCTCGTCGTAGGGCGCGTCCTGCCCGGCCATGCACTTGCCGGCGCGTGCACCCATCGTGTTGGCGGCGTCCTCGTGCTCGACGCGGATGCGGCGGCCGAGCGCGGGGGCCGGAAACGCGGCGACGTCGCCCGCGGCGTAGATGTCCGGGTCGGACGTTTGCAGGTGGTCGTTGACGACGATGCCGTTGTCGACTTCGAGGCCGGCCTGCTCGGCAAGCTGTACGTTCGGCGTGATGCCAAGACCCGCGACCACCACGTCGGCGGCGAGCGTGCTGCCGTCGGACAGTTTCAGTTCCGTGCCCTGCCCGACCGCCTTGCCGCCCTCGACGCGGGCACCGGCGCGCACGTCCACGCCCTTCTCCCGGTAGTACGCAGTGACCGCGTCGGCCAGCGATTCGGGATACACGCGCGCGCCGATCGCGTCCTCGGGAAACAGCATCGTGACCTTGCAATCGTTCATCGCCATGGCCGCGGCGATCTCGCTGCCGATGAACCCGCCGCCGATGACCGCGATCCGCGCCCCGGCGTGGACGGCCTGGCGCAGGCGTTTGTAGTCATCGAAGGTGCGGTAATAGATGAAGTCCTCGCCGCCAGACGGGAACCGACGCGGGGTGCCGCCGGTCGCGATCAGCAGCTTTCCGTATTGCCAGGTGTCGCCCTTGTCGTCGTGCACCGTGTGCGCAGCGCGGTCGATCCGCGTGGCGCGATGTCCCAACGAAACCTCCGCGCGCGTCTTGTCGACGGGACGCCAGATGTCGTCTTCCTTGCCGTCCTTCCACAGCTTCTTGGTCAGCGGCGGACGATCGTAGGGCGGAAACGATTCATCCCCGAGCATGCCAATCGTCGCATTGGCGTCGGCTTCGCGCAGTGCCTGCGCAGCAGCCTCGCCGGACATGCCGGCGCCGAGGATCAGGTAATCGTATTGGTGTTGCATGGTCGTCTCCGGCTTCGCATCTGCGAACGCTTGAGCATACTCCGGCGCGACGCGCGTTCACAGGGCGCGGTGTGGAAACGAACGGGGCTGCGCAATGGCGACGCTTGCAGCCCACCGATGCTTCCGCCTGCGACGGATGACGAAGGGGTGTTCGGCTTGCAGGCCGCGCGTTATTGTCGGCTGTCGCGCAGGTTGGCCAGCGTCGCCGCGAATCCCGGTGTCGCGCGCCACGGGTTGATGTCGATGCCGCCGCGGCGCAGGAAGCGCGCGTAGACGAGCAGCGCGGCCGGCCGGCATCGTTGCTGGATGTCGACAAACATGCGCTCGACGCACGCCTCGTGGAAGTCGGCGTGCTCGCGGTAGGAAACGAGGTAGCGCAGCAGACCCGCGTGGTCGATCGGAACGCCGCGGTAACGAACCTGCACGCTGGCCCAGTCGGGCTGGCCCGTGACCGGGCACCGCGAACGAAACAGGCGGGTGACCAGGGACTCCTCGATCGCGCGCGCGCGAGTCCTGGCGCGCAAGTGATCGGTGTGGGGCGGACCGTATTCCGCAATGTCGATCTGCAGGTCGTCCAGCGACTCGCCGGCGAAATCCGCGACAGCGATCCGCCCGAAATCGGATGGCTCGAACAGCGTCGCTTCGATCGGCGCGCCGACCCGCGCGGAAATATCGTCGGCGATCCGCCCGCGCACGGCGTGCGCGTCGTCGAAGCGCGCCATCGCGTAGCCGCCCAGATACAACTTCACCGATTTGGATTCGACCAGGTTGGGCGAATCACAGGGTACCCGCAATTCGACCACCGCCACGCGCGGCATGCCGCGTGCATCGAGCCAGGAAAATTCCCACGCATTCCAGATGTCAGCGCCGGTGAAGGGCAACGCGTCGGCCGCGACGCCGAGTGGCTTGCGGGCGTCGGCGCGCGCGATGGGAAACAGCACCGGTGGATAGACGGCAGACGGGTAGTCGGTCTTGCGACCAAGTGGGTTGGAACGGGACGGCATGGTGGCGCGGGCGAAAGCGGATTGGCGATTCTAGTCAGCTGCGGCTGACTGCAACATTAGTGCATGGATGCCGACCGTGCGGAAAGAACGCCGGGGTTGGCCCGCGAGCGGCCCGCGCGGTCGGGATCATCCGGCCCCATGCGCCAACCCTCCCTGCAAACAGGAGGCCTGGACGACAGGCATCCGCCTTCGGCCCGTAGGCGTGCCGGCTGCAACAGTTGCGACTTCGTGGTCATTCCGCCGACGCCACGATGTACTGCTCCAGCTTGCCGTTCGGCAAGGTGTAGGTCGTGATCGAGAGTTTGGTGTCCGGGAACGTGACCGTGTAGCCACGCATCTGCATGCCACCGCGTTTGCGCGCGTTGCGGATCGTGAACGACGACGGGGCGCCGAGGGGCGCGAGGCTGGTCCGGTAGTCGTGCAACGCGGTCGCGTCGAAATAGCTGTTGGCATTGGCGCTGAACAGGCTGCGGTCGATCTTGCCGTGCTGGAGGTCGGCGAAGATCGCCCTGGCCTGGGCTAACGCCTCGTTCGTGGCGGGATCGTGCACCGCGAACAGCGCCCTGGCGATGGCCTTGCCGATCACGCCGAAGGTGCCGACCGCATCCTGGTTGGTCAGCACGACCACCGCGATCCTTGCGTCCGGGAACACGTAATTGCCGGCGGTGAAGCCCATGACCTCGCCCGAATGCGAGATCATCCGATGGCCTTCCAGCGAGCCCACGTCGACGCCAAGGCCATAGCCCGAACCGAGTCCGTTGTCGAGCAGCACCTCGGTTTCGAGCTGCCGCCACGAACCCGGCTGCAGCAGCGTCCGGTCGATCATCGCAATGTCCCACCGGGCGAGGTCGCTGGCGGTCAGGGCCAATTCGCCCGCGCCGAACATCCAGCCCACGCCCTCCTTGCGCGACGGGCGCAACGGGCCCAGTGCGAAGCGCGAATAGCCGCGGGCGTCGGTGGCCGGCAACGCTTGCAGGTTGGTGTCGTAGGCGTCGGTAATGCCGAGTTCGGGAAACACGTGTTGCTGCAGGAATTCGAACGGCGTCTGCCCGGTGAGCTTCTGCACGATGGCGCCGGCGATGGTGTAGCCGGTATTGCTGTATTGCCATTTCGAACCCGGCGCGAAGTCCAGCGGTTTCTTTGCCCAGACGTCCATGATGTGCGCCGGCGTGGTCGGCTGCCGCATCATGGGCATCAGGTAATCCTGCGGCCAGAAATCCTGGTAGCCGGAGGTGTGCGACAGGATCTGCCGGACGGTGATGCGGTCGGCGTCGGTGAGGTCGGGAAAGAATTTCGCGATCGGGTCGTCGAGACGCAGGCGGCCCTGCTGCTGCAGCATCAGGAGCGCCGCCGCGGTGAATTCCTTGCTGATCGACCCGATGCTGTAGCGCATGGCCGGCGTCGCGGGCGTTTCCGGATCGAGCCGCGCGTGACCGTAGGCTCGGACGTAGGCGAGTTTGCCGTCGCGCACGACCGCGATGGAGGCGCTGGGGACGCCGCTTTTCGCCAGCCCGTCGGCGGCGATCGTGTCGATCTTCGTCGCAAGACCGGGTGGCAGCGTGCCCTTTGCAAAAACCGGCACACTCGCCAGCGCCAGCATCGCAAGCAGGCAAACCAGGCAACGGCGAATCGTCCGCATCGAAGGGCCCCGGCGCAAACTGGAAACGTGCACGATAACACCCGCCAGCGTGGCGCCGCGCCTACCAGAAGTAGACCTGCAACGACGATGCCTTCGGCTTGGGCGGAATCGCCGCCAGGAATTCGCGGTGATCGGGGAAGTTCATGGCGCTGCGTTCGATCAAGGTATCGATCTCCGCCATGTCGTATTTTGCTTCCTGCGCTGTCGGCGGACGCATTTCGCGGTCGTCGGGGAAAAGCCCCATGCCCGCGAGAAGGCTGTACCAGGACATGATCGGATAACCGCGGCCGAACTTGCCGTGGGCGATGCCTGCACTGATCGGACGGCTCGCCAGCCAGGTGCGCAGCAGTTGCTGCA
>DASTIS010000029.1:0-7594 GCA_035717365.1 Rhodanobacteraceae bacterium | reverse complement strand
AGATACATACGAAGCGGTTGTTGTGAAACGTCAGGGCAGGATGCCCGTTCTGGTGCTGCCGAAGCAATGAAATTGCAGCCGTACCGGCTTTTGTCACGCAGCGATCATGGACGATCGCACAAATCAGCGCGGACCGCGCAGGACTCGCGCGGGCAACCGCAGCAGCGCACGCAGGAAATCGAACACGCCGTCCACGGCGATACCGAGCAGCCGGAACGGCAGCAGGATCAGCCACACCAGTGGATACAGGATCAGCGCCAGCAGCGCGAGCGGCCAGCAGAAGATCAACAGCAGCAACCAGAGCAGGAAGGTGGCCATGCGTAGATTCCGTGGGCAGTGAGCGGACAGAAATGGTATTGGCGACAGGCAAAGACAAGGCTCACGCGGAATCCGGTTCGCCGGCGGCGACGGGAGCGGGTGCCCGCATGCCGCGCGTGGCGCGCGCGGTCAGGAACAGCGCCAGCAGCGCCAGCGCCGCGGCCAGCGCGAAGGCGATGCCGGGCAGGTGTGGGGTCGGCGCATGCTTGCCGATGAACACCGCGAACAGGTTGGCGAACAGTGCGGGTCCGAAAACGCCGGCAAGGCTTTGCAGGCTGGTGAGGGCGCCCTGCAATCGTCCCTGCTCGGTCGGGTCGACCTGATGGGTGACCAGCGATTGTGCCGCCGGACCGGCCAGCCCACCCATGCACAGCAGCGGGATCGCTGCCACGAAAATCCATTCGCTGGCAGCGAATCCGAATACCAGATAGCCCGCGATCACGAAGGCCAATCCGGTGAGCATCATGCGGCGCTCGCCCAGCCGCGGCATCAGCGGTCGCACCAGCAAGCCCTGCACGATGCCGGTGCACAACCCCACCAGTCCCAGCGTATAGCCGACGATCTGCGGCCCCCATCCGAAGCGATAGTCGGTGTAGAGCACGTAGGTGGAGTTGATCGAGAACTGCGCCAGCGCCATCAGGAAGAACACCGCCGCCAGCGCGAACACCTGCGGATAGCGGCGCAGCAACATCAGCGAGCCCAGCGGGTTGGCGTGCCGCCAGTCGACGCGCGCGCTGCGGCGTTCGGTCGGCAGCGACTCCGGCAGTACGAAGAAGCCGTAGCAGAAATTGAGCAGCGACAGGCAGGCCGCGACCCAGAACGGCAGGCGAATCCACAGGTGTCCGAGGAAACCGCCCAGCGCCGGCCCCACGATGAAGCCGATCGCGAACGCCGCCCCCAGCAAGCCGAACGCGGCGGCGCGCTTTCCCCGCGGGGTGGTGTCGGCGATGTAGGCGTTGGCGGTGCTGAAGCTGGCCGCGCACATGCCCGACACCGCGCGGCCGATGAAAAGCAGCCACAACACCGGCGCCAGCGCCATCACGATGAAGTCGACACCGAGGCCGAAGCTGGAAATCAGGATCACCGTGCGGCGCCCGTAACGATCCGAGAGCGCGCCCTGGATCGGCGAAAACACGAACTGCATCAGCATGAACAGCGTGCCGAACGCGGCCGTCCAGACCGCGGCGTGCGCGATGCTGCCGCCGACCAGCTCCACGATCAGGTGCGGCAGCACCGGAATGATGATCCCGAAACTCAGGATGTCGATCAGCACCGTGACGAAGACGAAGATCACGGCCGCGCGACGACGCGGATGGTCGGCAATATGGAGTTCGCTCACGGGGATATTCCAGTTTCTGACGAGCGGGATGAAAAAGCGTCGCGAGCGGCGGCAGATTGCGCGCCGCGAAAACGCGATTCAGCCGAAGCTCCGTTCGAAGCGGCTGTTGTGGAAAGTCAGGCCAGGGAGTTCCTGGCCAGGGATGGCAGCTTTGATGGCCGTTCCGATTTTCGACATCCGCTTGGCGCTACGGCGGCACGGATGCTCCGGTGGTGCGGCGATCATGGACGACCGCACAAATCAGCGCCCGCCGTCGATGTCGATGAAGTTGAGGAATTCCGAGCGCGTTCGCGCATCTTCGCGGAAGCTGCCCAGCATCTGGCTGGTCACCAGCGAGACGCCGCGCTTGTGGACCCCGCGGGTGGTCATGCATTGGTGGGTGGCGTCGATCACCACGCCCACGCCGCGCGGCGCCAGCACCTCGCTGATGCAGGTGGCGATTTGCGCGGTGAGTTTTTCCTGCACCTGGAAGCGGTGCGCGAAGGCATCCACCACGCGCGCGAGCTTCGAGATGCCCACGACCTTGCCATCCGGCACGTAACCGACGTGCGCGCGGCCGATGATCGGCGCCATGTGGTGTTCGCAGAACGACTCGAACTGGATGTCGCGCAGCACGATCATCTCGTCGTAGCCTGCGACTTCCTCGAAGGTGCGTGCCAGGTATTCCTGTGGGTCCTCGTGGAAGCCTGAAAACCATTCCGCGTATGCGTCGACCACGCGCTTGGGCGTGTCGAGCAGGCCCTCGCGGGTGGGCTCGTCGCCGGCCCAGCGCAGCAGTGTGCGCACCGCGTCCATCGCCTGTTCGCGCGTCACGGGCGGCGAAGTTGGCCTGGCGGCGGCGCACAGGGAGGGTTTGCCGGATTCGCTCATCGGTCCGTCTCTCAGCTGTCGAACGGTTCAGTTTAACGCGGTTGCCGCCGCAGCGCGCGCGATCAGGTCGGCTCGGAGTCGTCCCCCGTATCGTCGTCTGCCGGCGACACATCGCCGAGCAGAGCACCGGATGCATCCTCCGGCATCGATTCCACGCTACGCAACTTGCGCTCGATCGCGCGCGAACGGCGGCCGACCAGCTCGTCGAGGTTGTTGCGCGCGCTGTCGAGCTGGTTCCGGGCCTTGTCGACGATCGCGCTGAACTTGCCGAATTCGGTCTTGACCGCGCCGAGGATTTGCCAGACTTCGCTGCTGCGTTTTTCGATCGCGAGGGTGCGAAAACCCATCTGCAACGCGTTGAGGATCGCGGTCAACGTGGTCGGGCCGGCCACTGTGACGCGGCAGTCGCGCTGCAGGGTTTCGAACAGACCGGGACGACGGATGACTTCGGCGTACAGCCCCTCCGTCGGCAGGAACAAGATCGCGAAATCCGTGGTGGCGGGTGGGGCGACGTATTTGGCGTGGATGGTTTTGGCCTCGTCACGCACGCGCCGTTCCAGCGCGGCGGCGGCGAGCGCCGCGGCTTCCGGATCGGCGCGCTCCTGCGCATCGAGGAGCCGCTGGTGATCCTCGATCGGGAACTTGGCATCGATCGGTAGCCAGACAGGGGATTCACTGTCGCGGCCGGGCAGCCGGATCGCGTATTCGACGCGGTCATTCGAACCCGGCACGGTGGCGATATTCACCGCGTACTGTTCGGCGGTCAGCAATTGTTCGAGCAGCGCGCCCAGTTGGACTTCCCCGAAAGTCCCGCGCGTCTTGACGTTGCTCAGTACACGCTTCAAGTCGCCGACGCCGGTGGCCAGCGCCTGCATTTCGCCGAGACCCCGCTGCACCGCTTCCAGGTTTTCCGAAACACGCTTGAACGAAGCATCCAGACGCGCGCCAAGGGTTTTGTCGAGTTTTTCATCCACCACTTTGCGCATTTGTTCGAGTTGCGCTGCGTTGTCGGTTTGCAGCACCTTCAATTGCGTTTCCAGCGTTCCGCGCACTTCGCCGAGGCGTTTTTCATTGTCGGCGGTAAGTGCCGACAACGACAGTCGCAACTGGCCACCCATGCGTTCCAGGGTCGCGGCCAGCTCGGCGCGGCCGGCCCGCTGCTCCTCGCGCAACGCGCGCTCGACCCGCTCGCTGTCGCCGCGCAACGCATCCAGTTTTTCGCGCAAGCCCGCGTCGCCGCGTGGGCGCAGCAACAGCACGATCAACAGGATCACCGCAAGCGCGGTCAGCGCGATGCCGACAAAGGGCAAAAAGGTTTCCATGGGTTGATTGTAGGGGCCGAGGTACAGGTGACGATATGGCCGTGCGGTCGCGCGGGGTGAGACGGAATATCACGGGGTGTGGAGCGACATCCCCCCGCGCCTTCGGCGCCGCGGTGCGCGCTCGGCGCTACGCGCTGCCCTTCTTGCGGCCTGATTCGCGTTATACGTCAGCGATCAATATTTCTCGTCATTCCGGGGCCGCCCGCGCTGTTTGCGGGCGGAACCCGGAATCCATGTTGTGATCCGGCGAAGAGCAAGATGGATTCCGGGTTCGGCCTGCGATGAAGCCGCAGGCCGCCCCGGAATGACGACAAATTTTCCAACCGTGTGCACGAGGCTTGCTACGACGTTCATCAGGAAGGGGGACCGAGGGGGATGGCTCTTCGCGGCGCTACTTCCGCAACGAGAAAGCCTCACCCGGCACCACTGCCATGGTCAGGCGCGCGATACAGACGAGATTCCCGGCGTCGTCCTCGATGCGGATTTCCCAGACCTGGGTGCTGCGGCCGACATGGACGGGACGCGCGGTGCCCGTGACCAGGCCTTCACGTACCGCCCGCACGTGGTTGGCGTTGATGTCGAGTCCAACCGCGGCGCGACCGTCTTCGCAGCACAGCATCGCCGCGGTCGAACCCAGTGTTTCGGCCAGGGCCACCGACGCGCCGCCGTGCAGGATGCCGTAGGGCTGGCGGGTGCGGTCGTCCACCGGCATGGTGCCGCGCAGGAAGTCGTCGCCGACTTCGGTGATGCGGATGTCGAGTGCCCGCATCAGCGTCCGGGCGCTCCATGCGTTGATCGCCTCGAGGCTGGCGGGTTGTTTCCAGATCCGCATGGATGGCTACGCAGCGGCTTGTATGGGAGTCAGGCCACGGATGGCCGTTGGGTGCCGGTTGCCCGTGCAATCAGCGGGTGCATCGGACTTCAATGGTGCAGCGATCATGGAAGACGGCATGAGACGGCCTCAACCCGGCATGCGCGGCATCCCGTGTTCGTCGCGTTCTTCCGGCGTGATTTGCGCGGTGTCGATGCCGGCTTCGTGCGGGCCGGGCGCGATCTCCTCGCCCTGTTCGCATTTCCAGGCGTTCGCGTAGCAGCGCATGGCATCGCCTGCTTCGCCGGACGCGGACAGCACGTCCCCCAATGCCGCCCAGCTTGCGGCGGACGGGCGGATCGCCAGCGCATGCACCAGGTATTCGCGCGCATCGCGCGGATCGCCGGCGCGCATCGACAGCACGCCAAGCGTGCGCAGCAACGTATCGTCGCCGGGATGGGCATCCAGCCAGCGGCTCGCGTTGCGCAGGCGCACTGCCGCTTCGCCGGGCGGCGTGGCCTCGCCATAGGCGGTCACCAGTTCCGGATTCCACTCGCGCTTGAGGGCGTCTTCGATGGCGGCGAGCGCGTCGTGCGCGACGCCGAGCGCGGAGGCGCGGTGCACGTAGGCTTCCAGCACGGCCGGGATCTGTCGCTGCGGACGCGTCGCGTGTTTCCAGAGATCCTGCAGCGACGTGGCGTCGGGCGCCATCCGCAAGGATTGGCCCAACACGTCGGCGACGAGCCCGGCATGCCGCACCGGGCCGAGCATGTCGGATTTGCGCAGGGGTTCCAGCGCCGCGCGCGCCTTGTCCGGCTGGTTCATGGCCAGCGCGGCGAGCGCGTATTCGTACCAGCCGGCCGGCGGCAGTTTTCCCGCGTCGGCACCCGGCGCCAGCAGTTGCATGGTTTCTTCGGCGCGGCCGTCCTCACGCAGGATCCTGGCACGCAGGGTGCGCGAAGCTTCGGGCGCATGTTGCGCGGCTTCGTCGAGGGCTTCCAGCGCGCGGGTGGTGTCGCCGTGGCGATGGGCGGCTTCGGCGGCCGCCAGCAGTGCGGGCGATCGCACCGTCGCGTATTGCGCGGCGCGTTGCAGCGTGCGGTTGGCCTCGACGTTGCGGCCCTCGGTCATCGCCACCAGCCCGTCGCGCAGGCGATCGTGGCTGATCCTGCGGTGCCTGCGCGACAGCGCGCCGAACGGCCAGCGCAGCAGCCACCAGACGATGCCGATCGCGATCCATACGGCGATCAGGATTGCCACGGCACCGACCACGGTGGCTTCGATGCGCCAGCCGCGGAAGCGGATCAGCACGTAGCCCGGATCGGAGGCCAGCCACACGAAGGCGATCACCAGCAGCACGATGACGAGCAGCGAGAAGACCAGCCAGCGTTTGCCCTTCATGGCCGGGTACCCCCGCTGGTGGTTGCCGGGGCGGGCGCGGTGATGGCGGGCGTCTGGCTTGCGCGCAGGCTCTGCAGCTGGGCGAGCGCACCGCCGAGTTGCGGCGCGGGCCCCGGACCGGGTTGCGACAACATTGCAGCGATCGCTGCGCGGGCGTCCTTGACCCCGGAATCGTCGGTGTCGAACTGCGCCGCCAGCGTGGCGTCGGCGCGTTGCAGCGCGTTGCGAAAGGTCGCGTCGTCGAAGGCCAGCAGCGCTTCCTGCGCTTGCGCAAGATCCAGCGCCAGCGCCTGCCGCGCGAAGCGTGTGTCGGCCGGCCGGGCGCCGCCGCCATTGTCATGGGTGACCTTGACGATGCTGCCGAACGAGTGTGCGATCCGCGACCAGAAACCGGGTTTGGACGGTTCCGTGACGGTCTTTTCAGCCGATGCGAGCGGCCACGATGCGAGTTTGCCGCGCAGTGCCGACAACCTGTCCAGCGAGGCCTGCCGCGAAGGCGGTGCGGCTGCGGCCAGGGCGTTGCGTTCGGTGTTGGCGCTCGTACGTACCGACGCATAGGCCGGGTTCTGGACCTGCGCAAGGACGTCGATGGCTTGCGAATAGGCTTTCAGTGCGCCGCCGGTGTCCTGGAACAGTTCATAGCGCTGCTGGCCCACGCGCAGCAACATCTCGGCGTCGTTGAGCAGCAGGGTGTCGCGGCCCGACTGCTGCTGGCCACTCAGATTCGAGAACGCGGTTTCGAGATTCGACGTGCGCCGATCGAGTCCGCGCTGCGAGGCGCGCAGGTCGTCGAGTTGCGATTCCAGCGCCGCAAGCCGCTGACTGCCTGCCTGCGATTGCTGGTTGCTGGCCGCCAACTGGTTCTGCAATCCCGCCAATGCGGCGGCGTCCTGCGTGCGCGCGGCGTCGCCCGCCTGTTCCACACGCTGCAGGTGCCAGGTGCTCCATGCGGCCAGCGCCAGCGCCACGAGCGCCAGGACGATCGCGATGCCGGAGAAACCAACGGAGCGTCCGCGCGACTTGCGCGGCTCCGGGGTGGGGACATCGGCGTCGGCGTTCTCGGTCATGCCGGCAATGCTATCAGGTGATTGTTTTGCGCTCTTGTTTTGCGATCGTCCCTGATCGCTGCTTCTTCGGGGCGGCGCTGTCAACGGGTCGGGTTTCGGGTTGTGGCACATCGGAACGGCCAAAGCTGCCATCCATGGCCAGGAGCTCCCTGGCCTGACTTTTCACAACAGCCGCCTTGAATCAGTGTCAATGGTGACTGCCGCGAGCATGGCATCGGCGCCCGCCGAGGTGGCTCGCAGCACGTCCGCGAAGCCGGCTTTGCGCGCGAGGGCCGCGAGGCGTGCGCTGCTGACGACCGCGGTGCCCGCGAGCAACACGCGACGCGCATCGTGCGGGAGGGCGCCAAGGATATTGGCGAGCCCCTCCGCGCTGGACAACAGCGCGTACAGCGGTTTGCGTCGATCGCCGCGCCGCAGCGCGGCGGCATGGCGGCGATCGAGCCGCGCAGGCAGCCGCCGATAGACA
>DASTIS010000028.1:0-10536 GCA_035717365.1 Rhodanobacteraceae bacterium | reverse complement strand
TTGATCAACTGGTTTTCGACCTTGGAGCGCACGTACAGCGACGCACCCGCGAACAACGCGCTCAGGACAAAGCCGAACAGCGTAAAGGTGACGATCAGCCGGAAGCGGAGCTTACGCCGGGACTGCATCCGGATCGACCATGCGGTAGCCGATGCCATGGCGGGTATGGATCAACGGCTTGTCGAACGGCTTGTCGATGGCCGCGCGCAGGCCATGGATGTGCACCCGCAGCGAATCGGAATCCGGCAGCTCCTCGCCCCAGACCTTCTGCTCCAGATCCTGCCGCGTCACCACCGAGGGGCTGGCGTCCATCAATGCCTGCAGGAGTTTCAGGCCGATCGGGTTCAACTGGATCGAATGACCGGCGCGGGTGACCACCAGCGTGTCGAGGTTGTAGGTCAGATCCGCGACCTTCAGCACGCGGCTCTTCGGACCCTTGCCGCGACGCGCCAACACCTCCAGCCGCGCCGCCAGTTCCTGCAGCGCGAACGGTTTGGTCATGTAGTCGTCGGCGCCGGACTCGAAGCCGACCAGTTTCTGCTCCAGCGCGTCGCGCGCGGTCAGCATCAGCACCGGCGTGTGCTTGTGGGCCTCGCCGCGCAGCTTCTTGCAGACCTCGATGCCGTCCATCCCGGGCAGCGTCAGGTCCAGCACGATCACGTCGAACTCGTTGACCACGGCGAGGTGCAGACCGGTCACGCCGTCGCCGGCGAAATCGACGACGTGGCCCCGGTCTTCCAGATAATCGCCGATGTTGGTGGCGATGTCGTTGTTGTCCTCGATCACCAGCACGCGCATGGCAGGTTCCGACTGGCGCGCTCTCGTGCGCTGGACGCAAGCTTAGCGAGAAATGCGGGGGCGTGTCGCGCCCGCGGGCTCAATGACCCGGGCGGGCGTACCGCAGACCCGGCTGCGGGCCGAGCGCGTGCCGGCAGATGTGCGTCCCGGTCGCCGGGACGCAACCGTCGTCGGCCACCCCGGCCCCCGCTCCGAGACGGAAGGTGAAGATCTGGCGATAGCGCTTTCCCGCGACCGCGGGCGGCGCAAAGCGCCACTGCGACAACGCCTGCAATGCCGCCGCGTCGAACAGCCCGACCGCAGACGAGCCCACGACCCGGAGATCCCGCGGGATGCCCCCGGCGGTCAACGTGAACTGGACATCGACCTCGCCCTGCAGGCCCTCGAGGAGCGCCTGCGGCGGATACGCCGGTGACACCGTGTGGATCGCGCGCGGAGCGACGTGCGACGGCGGCGGCGCGACCGAAGCCGCGGCACGCAGTGCGATGGCCGGTGCCACGCGCATCGAGGCGGCCTCGACGTCCGCGACCGCGAGCGTTGGCACTCCGGCCGTGGCGACCACAACGCCGGGCCGCGCTGCGGCATCCTTCGGCGAGGGCTGAACCAAAGGAGCCGGCGTTATCGGCGCGATGTCCGGTCGCTGCGCTGAAATGTCATGCAGAACCGGCGCCGGGAAATTTGCGACGAGCCTGCCGAGGCCATGCCGCAGTGTGGCCGCATTGACGGCCAGCACCCGGTCGAGGCGGCTTTGAACCGCTTCCTGCCGCCACACGACGCCCAGCGCAACGGTCACGCCGAGCAGTGCAACCACGATCGTAATCAACCCGGCATGCCCACGCCGCCGTTCCGGCGTCGCACCGGCGATGAACCATGCACGTTCCACCAGCACACCGCCGCTGGCAGCCAGCGCCAGGTCGGCGTGGCCCGTACGAAATTCCTCCAACCCGGCCAGTGCCGCCACGAAATCGCGACGCTTGCCGCCGGTCGCGTGCAATGCCAACGCGTCGCAGCACAATTCGCGTTCGTTGCGCGCGTCGCGCGAGATCCAGTGCACCACCGGGTGATAGAACAACAGCGTTTCCACGACCACCTGGAACAGGTTGGCGAGATGATCGAGTCGGCGCAGGTGGGCGAATTCGTGGGCGAGGATCAGGTCCACCTGTTCGGTCGGCATCCGCGCCAGCATCGCCAGCGGCACCACCACGACCGGACGCACCCACCCGACGAGCGTCGGCGTCGCGATCCGCACGCTCGCCAGCACGCGGACGGCGCGCCGCAAGCCCAGGCCCAGTGCGAGCCGGCGCGCCCGTGCCTGCCATGCCGGCAATGCCTCGGCGGCGCGCACGACCGCCCGCAGCCCGCGCCACTGGCGAAACACCCGCAGCGCGAGGAATGCCACGCCGCAACCCCACAGGAGCACCAGCCACGGCAACGCGATGCGCAACGGCGCAAGCCAGCCGGGCTGCGCCGCTGCCGCCGACGACGAGGCCATCGCGGATGAACCCGCGACCACGACATTGCCGGGATCGACCGGCGGCGCTGTCAGCATCCTGAACTCGTGCCACCCGGTCACGATCGGCAAAACCGCCAACAGGACCATGGCCGCCATCGCGGCGAGATAGCGTGGATTGCCGCGCGGCAGGATCGCCCGTGCGATCGCGTACAACACGCCCACGAGCGCGGCCTGCCAGACCAAATGCAGCAGGCACCAGCCCAGTGACTGGACCACGATCGGGAACCAGTCAGGCACGTTCATGACCCGGCGTCCTTGTCGAGTTTGTTCAGCAGGGCGCGGATCTCGCGCAGCTCCTCGCGACTGGCCTTGTGGTCGCCCAACGCCTGCAACACCAGGCGCGACGGCGAACCATCGAACACGTGCTGCAGCAGGTCGGACAGGAACCGTTTCTGGGTGCGCTCCTTGCTGACCGCCGCGCGGTACACGTGTGCGCGCTGCGATTCGTCGCGCAGCACCAGTTGCTTGTCGTACATGATCTGCAACAGCTTCAGCGCCGTGGTGTAGCCCGTGCCATCACGTCGGTGCAGCACCTCGTGCACGTCGCGGACGGTGCAGTCGCCACGCTCCCACAGCACCTGCAGGATCTCCAGCTCCGCGGCGGTGGGACGGGGCAACGCAATTTTGCGACGGGTCGTCACGTTCGACCCCGCCCGTCACCGTTTGCACGCTTGCAGAACCGCGGCTTCACCGATCGTGGCCGTCAATGCCCGACTTTCCGTTGCATCGTGGCATCACGGGTCCGCAGGAATTCCTGCGCGCCCTTCTGCTCGGCCTGGATCTGGGCGTAGGTCTTGCAGGTCTTCACCGGCAGATGCGAACCCACGGGCCTCACGGTTTGACAGATCAGGCGATCGCCATCCTTCTTGGTCAGGATCGCATTGATCGTCGTCTGGTCGGCCAGCAGCCGGGCCCTCGCGTTCTGGTCCATCTTGTCGACGCTTCCGTACCTGTCGTAGAGGGTCTGCATGTCGGCAAAACTGCCGTCGATCGTCTTGCGCTCCTGATGGTCGATGTACTGCCAGCGTCCACCCGGCTGCATTTGTTGATGGATGGCCGCGACAATCGCCGCGAAGTGGTCCGCGGTATCGGCTTTCACGACGGGCTTGCCATCTTCCTCGGGGATGGGCGTGGTGGGTGCCGGGGCGGCCGCGGCCCGCACGGACGTGTTTGCCGGCTGTACCGCACTGGCCCTGGTACCGCCTGTTTCGGCACAACCCTGCAACACCAATGCCCCCATCGCGGCCGCGAAAATCAAACAGGTAGTCGCTTTCATTGTCCCATCTCTCCAACGCGTTGCCGCGCACTCGCTTGGTCACGGCGCGGATGCCTCCATGCTAGGCACGCGCCGGGCCGGCTGTCAACGATTTTGTTCGTACTAGGTGGATCGTAACCAACTCCGGGAGCCGCCAGTCAAGCCAGCACCGCTTCGACGTGGCGGATCACGATATCCGCCACATCCACGCCTGTCACCTTCTCGATGCCTTCGAGTCCCGGCGAGGCGTTGACCTCGAGCACCAGCGGACCACGGTCGGACCGCAGCAGATCGACGCCGGCGATGCCGAGCCCCAGCACCCTGGTCGCGCGCAAGGCGGTGCGCCGTTCCTCGCCAGTCAACCGCGCCGGGCTGCCGGTACCACCGCGGTGCAGGTTGGCGCGGAAGTCGCCATCGACCGCGGCGCGCTCCATGGCGGCGACCACCTTCCCGCCCACCACCAGGCAGCGGATATCGCGCCCGTCCGCCTCGCGCACGAATTCCTGTACCAGGAAATTGGCGTACAAGCCACGAAATGCTTCGATCACGCTTCGCGATGCGGCCGGCTTTTCCGCCAGCACGACACCGGTGCCTTGGGCGCCTTCGTTGAGCTTGATCACGTGCGGCGGCGGCCCGAGCATGTTCAAAAGGTCCCGGGTGTCGTCCGGGTTGTCGCCGAACGCCGTCGCCGGCAGGTCGATGCCGTGGCGGGCGAGGATCTGCAGGCTGCGCAGTTTGTCGCGCGCGCGCAGCACCGCTTCCGACGGACTCGGCGTGTACACGCCCATCATCTCGAACTGGCGCAACACCGCCGTGCCGTAGAACGTCACCGATGCGCCGATCCGCGGAATCACGCAGTCGTAGCCCTTCAATTCGCGTCCGCCGTAGTGCACCGCGAAACCGTCGTGCGAAATTCGCATGTAGCAGCGCAACGGGTCCAGCGCGCGTGCACGATGGCCGCGCGCACGTGCAGCGGCCAGCAGCCGCATCGTCGAATACAGCCGCGCGTTGCGGGACAGGATGGCGAGCTTCATCGGTGCGGTTCGGAGGCGCAGGGCGGGTGGGAAAGCGTATACGAACGCGCAGGATCGACGAGCACGCGACCCGCCAGTGCCGTGCGTCCGAGCAACATCGGAAACAGCATGCCGCGGCGATCGGAAAGACTGACCTCAGCGACCAGCGCAAGCGAACCCAGCACCACCTCGGTTTCGATGAACCAGCGCCGGCTGACGTGGCCACCCGAATCGGTGACCCGCCGACGATCCAGTGCCGGCGCCTCGCATGCGACGCGCCGGGGATGGTGGCGGGTGAGCGCCACATCGAAGCGCAGCCAGTCGGCGCCGCCGCGCCGGAACGTTTCGAGCGATTCCACGTGCAATGCGGAGGAGCGCGCCCCGGTATCGAGCTTGGCCTTGAGCCGGACGATACCCAGCTGCGGCAGCGCGACGCGTTCGCGCCAGCCGAGGACGGGAAGATCGGAGCGCGCATCGGTCATGACGACGTGGTCCAAGCGGGTGAAGGGAATCGAACCCTCGTCAGTAGCTTGGGAAGCTACAGCTCTGCCATTGAGCTACACCCGCACCGGGACCCATTACTGGACCCGGGATGGTAGCGAGCCCCGTGCCAGCCGCGCAACGTTTGCCGAACACCGGCTGAACGGCCTGCGAGGCAATATCTGGAATACTGTACTCAGCAGGTCAGCATTCAGCGGGGCCCAGTGCATACTGAACGTGTCGGGCGATGGGCGCCGCACCGATGAATGCCCGATGCGCCCGGATCCACGAACGGGGGTGTCCCATGACCCGCTTCCGCCTGTTGCGTCCCCTACTGGTTGCCACCGGCATCTGCGCCCTGCTGATTGGCGCGGTCACGGTACAGGCCCAGCAATACGACGGCTCGCAGCCCTACGCCCCATCCGGGGATTACGACAGCTACGATCTGGCGCCCGGCCGCGTCGCCCGGCTTGCCTATCTGTCCGGCCAGGTGCAATTTGCGCCGGCGGGCGGAAACGACTGGGGCTCGATCGAGATCAACCGCCCGATGGTCATTGGCGATCGCCTGCTGACCGGCGGCGACGGCCGCGCCGCGCTGGAACTGGGCGATGCCTCGGTCCGGATCGACCACGGCAGCGCATTCGATTTCCTGAATCTCGACCAGGACAACGTCCAGATCGAACTCTCGCAGGGTACGTTGAACCTTGCGGTACGTCAGATGGGCGATGGCGAGAATTTCGAGGTCGACACCCCCACCATCGCGTTCGTCGCCTCGACGCCCGGCGTCTACCGCATCGACAACAGTCCCGACGGCGTCGGCAGCATGGTGACGGTGTTTCGCGGGTCCGGCATCGTGTATGGCGAAAACGGCGCCAGCCGCCAAGTCGTGGAAGGCACCTCGTATCGCTTCAACGATTCGTCCCTGGCAAGCGTCGATGTGAATGGCTTGCCGGAGGCCGACGATTTCGATCGTTTCTGCGAAACCCGCGACGCGAATTACGAACGTTACGCGCAGGCGCAGCAGCAATACGTCCCGCCCGGGATGATCGGTGGCGAGGACCTGTACCAGTATGGCCAGTGGAACCCCACGCCGACCTACGGCAACGTCTGGTACCCGAGATCGGTGCCCGCCGGCTGGGCGCCCTATCGCTACGGCCACTGGGCGTGGATCGATCCGTGGGGCTGGACCTGGGTGGACAACCAGCCCTGGGGCTTCGCGCCCTTCCACTACGGACGCTGGGTGTATGTCAGCAACCGCTGGGGATGGGTGCCGGGACCGGTGAACGTACGCCCCGTCTACGCGCCCGCGCTGGTGGCTTTCGTCGGCGGATCGGGTCTGTCGGTGTCGCTGCGCATCGGTGGCGGCAGTCCGGTCGGATGGTTTCCGCTGGGACCGCGCGACGTCTACGTGCCGTGGTTCCGTTCCTCGCGCGGATACTTCACCAACGTCAACGTGACCAACATCCGCAACGTGTACGTCAACCGCACGGTCATCAACAACATCTACAACGATTACAGCAGCAACCGGACCGGCAACCTTCATCGCTACAACCGCTACGCCTACCGCAACATACCCGGCGCGGTGACCGCGGTCCCGCGCAACGTGTTCACCGGCGCACGGCCTGTGCACCCCGCGGTGCTGAAACTGGATCGCAACCAGCTCGCACGCACCCGCGTGGCCATGCGACCCGGCGTGAACCCGGACGCGGCGAGTCTCGGCCTGCGGCATCCGACGGCGCGTCCTCGCATATCCCACGGTCGCGAACCGTTCGCACGCCCGGTGGTCGCGCGTCATGCGCCTCCTCCGCGTCCGGTGGAGTTCGCGGCGCGCCAGAAGGCCATCGCCCGTCAGCACGGCCAGCCGTTGACGGCCGCGCAGATGAGCGACTTGCGCCGATCGCGCCCCGTGCGCGAAACACGTGACGCACGCGTCAAGCTGGTTCCGCGAAATTCAGGCGTTGCGGAGGCCACGCGCCGCGAAGGTGCGACCGCACCGCACCCGGCGACACCGGCTGCGCGCATTCCGCGCACACGTTCAGCGGCCGTGCAACATCCGATCCGGACTTCCGCGGAGCGTGGCAATCGTTCGCCCCAACCGCGCTCCGGGGACACGGCGCGTCCGGTTTCCGCGCGCAACCCGGCAGCACGCGAGCCCGCGCTGCGCCCAGGCGAACTGCGCTCCGCGCGCTTCCGGAACCCGGAGCGGGTGGCGTCGTTGCCGCGCGCACCGGTCATCCGTCCCGCCCATGAACCACGGCGTGCGGCTCCGCCTCCGGGGCGGTTGCCGGTGGTGAAGCCGGTCGAACGCGCACCCCAATCCATCACGAGCCGTGCCGCGCCGCAACGACGACAAGCCGATGTCAGGCCCGCACCACGCCCGGGCACGCAACCGCCGCGACCGCAACGCCACGCCCAGGAGCAGGCGCGGCAACGTGCCCAGGCGCAACAGGCCGAGCGGCAACGCGCCGCGCAGGCACAAACCCAACAACGCGCCCGTCAGCAGCGACAACTGCAGGTGCAGGCACAGCAACGCGATCGCGCGCAG
The DNA here is from genome assembly GCA_035717365.1 of Rhodanobacteraceae bacterium. Classification (GTDB taxonomy): domain Bacteria; phylum Pseudomonadota; class Gammaproteobacteria; order Xanthomonadales; family Rhodanobacteraceae; genus 66-474. Next base: position 2,932 of record DASTIS010000028.1, on the reverse strand, counting down.
CAGGCGCAGCGGCAACGCGACGCGCAGATGCAGCAGCAGCGTCAGGCACAAATGGAGGCCGGGCAGCGGGCGCGCGAACAAGCGATGCAGCGGCAACGCGCATCGCAGATGCAGGCGCAACGGCGCAACACGGTCGCACCGCGCCAGCCGCAAATGCAGCGGCCACCTGCGCGCCAGGCGCCGCAACCGCGCAACCGACCCGAACCTGCACATCACAAGCCGCGGCCGTCGCACAAGCATCCGGACAAGGGCGGCGGCAATGCGCCGATCCGATGACCCGCGAACGTCCGGGTCGATCGCCCCGACAACGTCCCGTGCCGTCGGCACGGGACGTTACAATGACGCCATGCAAATCACCCTCAACGGCCAACCCCACGACTGCAAGCCATCGGCCACGGTTGCCGCATTGCTCGCCGAAACCGGCCACGGCGCGCGCAGGGTGGCGGTGGAAGTCAACCACCAAATCGTACCCCGCAGCCAGCACGACCGACACACCCTCCGTGACGGCGACCAGGTCGAGATCGTCCAGGCGATAGGGGGAGGGTGAGAAGCAGCACGCGATGCCGGTGGCATCGCGTGCTGCTTCGACGAGGCGCGCAGGAGCGCGCCCGAACGCCGAAGGCGGCCCGAAGGGCGAGCGCCAGGGATGGCGCGAGTAGCGGCCGGCCCAAGGATGGCCGGACCGGCGCCCCGCACCATGGATGGTTGCTTGCCAGTTCGTCGTTTGCGACAAAGCACCAGCAGCCCAGCAGCCGGGCCTGGCAACGGCGTCCGCTCGCGCAGCGAGCGCGGCCATTTCATGGCAAGACTTGTGTTTTTGCGACGACCGCTCGTTCCCTGGGAAATGGAACGCGCGTACTACAATGACGCATTGTCCCCGACCGTCTTGCAACCATGAACGCCTTGCCTCAAGCTGATTCTCCGGACATCCCCGATCCGCTCGTCATCGCCGGGCGCAGCTACCACTCGCGCCTGTTGACCGGCACCGGGAAGTTCAAGGATCTCGACGAGACACGCGACGCGTCGGATGCCGCGGGTTCCCAGATCGTCACCTTCGCGGTACGGCGCATGAATCTCGGTCAGAAGCCGGACGAGCCCAACCTGCTCGACGCGCTGCCACCCGAACGCTACACCCTGCTGCCGAACACCGCCGGTTGTCACACGACTGCGGAAGCGCTGCGCACCTGCCGCCTCGCGCGCGAACTGCTCGACGGCCATTCGCTGGTCAAGCTGGAAGTGATCGGCGACCAGAAGACGCTTTTCCCCGACGTGGTCGAAACGCTGGCCGCCGCCGAGGCCCTGGTCGCGGACGGTTTCGACGTGATGGTCTACACCACCGACGATCCGTTGCTCGCAAGGCGTTTCGAGGAAATGGGCTGCGCCGCGGTGATGCCGCTGGCGGCGCCGATCGGCTCCGGGCTCGGCATCCAGAATCGCTACACCATCATGGAGATCGTCGAGAACGCCAAGGTCCCGGTGATCGTCGACGCCGGGGTCGGCACCGCATCCGATGCTGCGCTGGCGATGGAACTCGGCTGCGACGGCGTGCTGATGAACACCGCGATCGCGCACGCCAGGAATCCCGTGCTGATGGCACACGCGATGAAATACGCGATCGAAGCCGGCCGCGCCGCGTTCCGGGCGGGACGGATCCCGCGCAAGCGCTACGCCTCGGCGTCCAGTCCGGTCGACGGGATGATCGGGTAAGCCCGCTTTTTCGAGAGAAAGAGAAGCTCCCTGTCCTTTCGTACAACAAGCACATCCCCCTCATTCCCCCTTCGCAATCGAAGGGGAAGGCAAATCACCTCCTTCGGCACGAAGGGGGTCGCCGCGCAGCGGCGGGGGATGCCAACGCGCACTCGCCAGGCGAAAGCTCATCGGGCAGGCTCTGCATCAGTCGCCCCAACATCCATCCTGCCTCCGAGCGGGAAGGAAACAGATGATTGAAGTCACCTCCAAGGACCATCATCGTCAAATCCGCAGCTTCGTCCTGCGTGAAGGACGCATCACGCCGGCACAGCAGCGTGCATTCGAACAACACTGGGCGCGCTTCGGCATCGATTACGCGGGCGCCCGGCGCGACCTCGACACGCTGTTCGGACGACGCGCGCCCCGCGTGCTGGAGATCGGCTTCGGCAACGGCGAGGCGCTGGCGTGGGCCGGCGCGCGCGATCCCGCGCGCGACTATCTCGGCATCGAGGTGCACCGGCCCGGTGTGGGTCGGCTGATGAACGCATTGGCGGCACGCGACGCGCGCAACGTGAGGATCTGGTGCCACGATGCGGTCGAGGTGTTGCAGCGCGAAATCCCCGAAGCCGCACTGGACGAAGTCCGGATCTGGTTCCCGGACCCCTGGCCCAAGAAACGCCACCACAAGCGCCGGCTGATCCAGGCCGCGTTCGTCGAATTGCTCGGCGCGCGCGTCAAGCCGGGAGCCCTGTTGCACCTCGCCACCGATTGGCCCGAGTATGCTTGGCACATGCAGGAAGTGCTGGCGGCACAACCGGGCTGGCAGCTGCGCGAAGGGGAAAGCGGTGAATCACGACGTCCGGCATGGCGCATCGAGACCCGTTTCGAACGGCGCGGGGTCGACCTCGGGCACCCGGTTACGGATCTGTTGTACGACCGTGTGCCATCATCAACGGACCAAGCCTGATCGGTTGCACCCGGCGGTCCGCACATTGGAGGTGCCCGTGGGATCCGCGGAACCGGCGCGCGCGCGTGGCCTGCCGTGCGCCGGCTTCCCGCGACCCGCCCTGGTTCGCGGCCATCACCCTGGGGATTCGCGTGTCGCCCTTGCCGACCCACTGAACTGACGGACCCTTGTGCCGATGGAGCTGACACTTACCCCCGACATGATGCTGGTGCTCGGGCTGGTGGGCTTCACGGTCCTCATGCTGATCGCGGAGTGGGTGCGCGCCGACATCGTGGC
>DASTIS010000027.1:0-13250 GCA_035717365.1 Rhodanobacteraceae bacterium | reverse complement strand
GCCGCGCTCCAGCGCGAGTTCGTCGAGACCGGAAAAACCCTGCGCAGCCTGTTGGCCCGGATGGAAAGGGCAGGGCTCAAGGTGGCTTCGTGATCCCCCTCTGGTGCTACCTGTTCTTGCTGGCCGGCGTCGCGATCGGCTGGCTGCTGCGCGCGACCCTGTTTGGCAGGCAAAAGCCATGAACATCTGCACCACCGCACTGGACGGCACCCTGCGCGAAATCGACCCGCGTTCAGCCCTCGGCGGCGCATCGTTCCTCACCGACAAGCTCTCCAAGGTCGAGGAAAACGAACATCCCGGGATGCTGCGCGCCATCCGCGAACTGGAATTCATCGCGACGCCTGCTGCGCATTTCGACATGGCGTACTTCACGCCGCGCGGGTATGAGCCTGGGTGGGTGGCGGATCCATGAACAAGCCTGCGCTCCATCTCGTCAGAACCCGCGAACGAACGATCGAGCTTGCGCTCGAAGCGATGCAATGGGCGATGAGTGACAGGTCGATCCCGCAACCAGTGCGCTACAGCATAGCCAAAGCGCATACCGCGCTGCACGCGTGCCGGTCACCGGAAACGGTGGCACGGCTCGAAAGGGAGCAGGGCTTGAGATGAGTTCACCGCGCGCCGTCGCCACGGAATCATGCCCCGTGGAGCAGCCGTACCGCAGTCCGGTCGGCGGTCGCGCGATCTCTTTGACTGCGAGGCGCGCCGTCAAGCGCGGCGCAATGTGGGCGTACTGCCGTCACTGGATTCCTGCATGGGTGGTGACGACGTTGTTTCGGGTGTTTCGACTGCGGGGTTTGTGATGGCTGGTGACTGGATCAAGATGCGAACAAATCTGGCCGACGACCCGGCTGTGATCGGCATTGCTGCGGCCCTCGATCTTGATGAAGACACCGTAGTCGGGAAGCTGCATCGACTGTGGTCGTGGGCCGATTCTCAGTCACGCGATGGTCACGCTGCGAACGTGACAAAAAAGTGGATCGACCGTTACGCACGTGCGGATGGTTTCGCAGATGCGATGGTTTCAGCCGGTTGGCTGGTGGTCGAAAAGTCAGGCATAACGCTTCCGAATTTTGACCGCCACAACGGCAAAACCGCTAAAACTCGGGCACTTAGCTCCGATAGGCAGTCACGAAAGCGTCACGGTGAAGTCACGATTGAGTCACGCGACGACCGTGACAAAAACGTGACCAGAGAAGAGAAGAGAAGAGAAGAGAAGAAAGAGCAAGAGCAAAAACATAGGCCACCGGCTGGGCCGGTAGCCGCGCCGATGCCCGATTTGCCCTCATGGATTGATCGGGAAGCGTGGGACGGCTTCGCGGCGATGCGCAAACGCGAACGGCACCCGCTGACACCCAGGGCGGCAAAATTGGTCCTGACGGAACTCGGCAAACTCCGTGACAGTGGCCACGATCCGAACGTGGTCCTCGACCAATCCACGCGGAACAGTTGGCGGGATGTGTGGCCGGTCAAGGATGGCGGACGCGTCACCGCGGTCGGCGGGAGGGTCGCGATATGAGGGCCGTCGAGCTCGCGGAGCGTCTGGCCCAGCAGGCCGAAACCGTGGCGCGGATGCTGCTGCCGGATGGCAAGCGGGATGGCGCGGAATGGCGTTGCGGAAGCGTGCAGGGCGAGGCTGGCGGATCGCTTGGGGTTCACCTGACTGGCGGCAAGGCTGGCGTCTGGCGCGATTTCAGCGCCGACATGGGTGGCGATTTGATCGGCCTTTGGATGGCGGTCAAAGGGCTGTCGCTGCGTGAGGCGTGCAGCGAGGCGATGGAATTCCTGGGCATCGCGGAGGATCGGCCCACACACGTTGCACGGAGCTACCGGAAGCCTGCGAAAGACGGCGTGCACCGTTTGACGCCGGAGCATGCCGCGTGGCTTCGAGACGTGCGCAAGATTCCCGATGCGACCGTCGAAGCCTACCGGCTGGCGAGCCGCGGCGAACGGCTGATGTTCCCATATCTCCGTGATGGCGAACTGGTGTTCGCCAAGTACCGAAAGTTGCCCAAGCAGTTCAGCGCCGAGGCCGATTGCGAACCAATCCTGTTCGGTTGGCAGGTGGTGAAACCGGACGCGCGGGCAGTGATCATCGCTGAAGGTGAATGCTTTCCCGGCGACGCCCAAGTGTTGACGCGCACTGGCTGGGTCGAACTTTCCAGGTATCGCGGTGGAGAAGTTGCGCAGTATCGAGGTGGCTCGATTGAATGGGTTCATCCGCTGGCGAGGATCGAAAAGCCGTACAGCGGCGACTTGCTTCGGTACGAAACACGAGGCTATGTGTCGGTTACGACTCCGGGGCACAACCTTGTTTCAATCGACCATAAGGGGCGCGAGTACAAACACCGCGCCGATGATGGTGCAAATAGTTGCGCTGACCGGATTCCGCGCGTTGGAAGGTTGGACGGCTCAGGTATCGCACTCACTGATGTACAGATTCAATTCTGCATTGCGGTAAGCGCCGACGCCGCGATTGACGTTCGCAAGCAGGCCTATGCAGGCGGTGCGTCTCGCAACGTTGCTGCGGAAGCAAGGTACGCGCGATTTGGTTTCAAGAAGCAACGCAAGGTTGAGAGATTGCGCGGTATTCTCGGAGCGTGCGGGTTGGTTGCATCCGATACGGTCATCGCTGACGGCTATCGCTCGATATGCCTGCCGCTGCCCGAATGGGTGCCCGGCAGGCTTCTGCCATGGGACTGGATCGCCGATGCTTCGCTCGCGCAGCGTGAAACTATGCTCGCGGAGATCGTGCACTGGGACGGGAACAGCGTACGGGGTCGCAATCAATCCGAGTATTCGAGCAAATACCTGAAAAACGCAGAATGGGTTCAGGCGCTTGCGCACTCCACTGGTCGCGTGTCGAGCATCATCCGACGCCACAACGAGCATGGCGCATGGTTCAAGGTTTCAATTCTGCACGGAAAAAAAACAACCTCGTGGCAATCGTTGAAGAACAAATCAACGCGCGTTCCCTACGATGGAAAGGTGTACTGCGTGCAAGTTCCATCCGGGATGCTTGTGGTGAGGCAGGAAGAGCGCATCACCATCACAGGGAACTGTGACGCAATGGCGTGGCACGCCTATGGCTATCCGGCGCTGTCGGTGCCGACAGGCGCGGGCGGGCTCGCATGGGTCGAGGGTGAATTTCTGGCGCTGGAACCCTACGACACGCTGTACCTGTCGATGGATATGGACGAAGCTGGTCAGCGGTCAATCGCCGCGCTGGCGGAACGGCTGGGCCGGGAGCGTTGCAAGATCGTCCGGTTGCCGAAAAAAGACGCGAACGATTGCCTGATTCAAGGCGTGTCGCGCGACGACATGACGCGAGCGCTCCGGGACGCGCGAACGCTTGACCCGACGGAGCTTCGCAATATCGGCGAGTTCGAGGATGCCATCGTCGCCGAAATGACCCGGGTCGATGAAGGGCTGCGATTGCCGTGGAAGAAAACGCACGACCGCCTGCGGCTGCGGCCCGGTGAGCTTTCGGTATGGGCAGGGATCAACGGCCACGGCAAGAGCCAGATCGCATCGCAGATCGTGGCTTACCAGGCATCGCATGACGTGCGCTGCTGCGTGGCGAGCATGGAATGGCGAACAGCACGATGGGCCTTGCGGATGCAGCGCCAGATCGGCGCGGTCGAAAGCCTGACCGAATCATATTCCCGCAGCCTGACGCACGCGCTTTCGTCAACGCTGTGGACCTTCAACGTCGCGGGATCGGCCAAGGCGCAACGGATCCTGGACGTGTTCTGGTATGCCCGTCGCCGCTATGGGATCGAGTTTTTCCTGCTGGACAATCTGACGAAGTGCGGGTTTGCCGATGATGACTACTCCGGGCAAAAGCGGTTCGTCGAACAGCTCGCGGACTTCACCCGCGAGTCCGATTGCCACGTGATGCTGATTGCGCACATGCGCAAGGGCGAGAGCGAGGACAAACCACCGGGCAAATTCGACGTGAAAGGCTCGGGCGGAATCACTGACATGGCCCCGACTGTTGTCGGCGTGTGGCGCAACAAGGCTCGCGAGCACGCGATCGAGTTCGCCGAAGCCGCGGCGCAGCGCGGCGCGAAGTTCGAACTGCCAGACGAGTTTGCGGATGGTGGTAAGCGTGCGATGGACGCGCGGCTGATTGTCTACAAGCAAAACGAAACAGGCGACGAGCCAGTGTTCAATCTGTGGTTCAACCGCGCGACGGGTCAATTCCTGGCGCAACCGCACCATACGCCGCGCGCGATGTTTCCACTGGTGGGGCTCACCAATGCTGGCGGGAGCGCGGCGTGAACGGCCAGACCTTCATCCTGCGGGTCGAGAACGCGCGTCCGCGCATGAAGGCGGCGTGGGACTTCGCCTGCCGGTTCCTGGAGCTCGGCGAGTCCGCGAAGGTGCGCGTCGAGGAATGTAAGCCGCGCCGCACGCTGGAACAGAACGCGAAAATGTGGGCGATGCTCGGCGATATTGCGGACCAGGTCGAATGGCAGATCGACGGCAAGCTCGAATATCTGAAGCCGGAGGAATGGAAGGACATTCTCACTGCCGGCCTGCGCAAGCACCAGCGCGTTGCAGCCGGGATCGACGGCGGCTTCGTGATCCTTGGCGACCATACGTCGGGCATGACGATCGGGCAAATGTCGGAGCTGATTGAGCTGGCCTACGCATTCGGCGCCGAGCATGGCGTGGTGTGGAGCGAGCCGATGGAGCGCGCGGCATGACGCCTGCACAGCGCCATAAGGCTCGCGTCGCCGATCTGCCGTGTTCGGTGTGCGATGCGCCGAGCCCTTCGATGGTGCACCACCCACGATTCGCCGTCGGCGGTGGTCAGCGCGCCAGTGATTGGTTGGCGATCGCGCTTTGTTACGAATGCCACCAAGGGCAGCATGGCATTCATGGCGACCGAAGCGCATGGCGGCTGCGCAAGATGGAAGAACCCGACGCCTTGGCTGTAACCATTCGGAGACTTGAACCATGACGATGCGGCTTGTGATTGGTTGCGACCCCGGCCAGACGGGAGCTTTGGCGCTACTGGCCGATGGTGAGGTCGATCGCTTCATTGATATGCCGACGGTTGCGCGCCGCGCCGGCGGTCAACAGGTGGACGGCGTGACGCTGGCGAACGAATTGCGCGAAGGGCTGGCGCGGCATTCAGGCGCCGACGTGCTCGCAGTGTTGGAGCTGGTGAGCGCCATGCCGAAGCAGGGGGCCTCGTCCGGGTTCCGCTTCGGTCAGTCGGACGGCGTGCTGCGCGGTGTGCTCGGAGCGCTTCGTGTGCCGCTGATCGAAGTGCCTCCGCAAATGTGGAAGCGGCATTTACGGCTGACGGGCTGCGACAAGGATGCCGCGCGCGCGCTGGCCATCCGACGGTTCCCTGATGCGGCGCCGCGGCTGGCGCGCAAGAAGGATATCGGGAGGGCCGATGCCCTCTGCTTGGCGCTGTGGGCGATGGTGACCGAACAAGTGGCCGCAGCATGACCGCATCCGACTGTCTTGGCTACGCCGTCGAAATCCAGCGTCGCAGCGAGCCGCGCGACTGGCCTCGGGCGCTTGAAGGCGTTCCGGTCGAGTGCCAGGAAGCATGCGAGGAATACCTGCGAGGGATCGCGCAGCGAATCAGGGTCATCCGGGGGTTGAAGCATGCGCGGATCGGCAGCAGTGCGTTGGACCAGCGGTGAAGTGGCGCGGCTTCGCCGTCATCTCAAACTGGCGTATGAGGAGCATGGCGATGGGAAACGTTGCGCAGCGGTGGCCGAAGTCGGCCGGGAATGGGGTATTTCATCCTCACAGGTACGCGCGGTGATTGCGCGCGCCGACCGGCAGGCCCAAGCCGAAGCCGCGACGACGGCCGCAGCGGGTCGAACCATGCAACCCGATATCTACCACGACAAGCGATGGGCGATCATCGCGCGGCTGGAGAAAGGGCTGCACCCGCATACGCCGTGGCGAGATCCGCGCGAAGTGTCCGCGGGCATGCTTTACCGGGCCGACAACACGCCGTGGGAGAACACCCTGGCGGGCGCCTGTGTCTGGCTGCGCAAGAACCTGACCGGAACGCACGATTGCAGCAGCGATCTGCTTTGGTGCATTGTCATGCAAGAGCGCTGTGAATCCGAGGCGCTGCGCGTCGCTGTGGCGCTGAAACACGCATGGCTGGACAAGCATGCGGCCGTCGCCAAGCTCGCGCAGACGCCGGCCGGCTTGCGCTCGATCGAGCAGGTCGCGACGATCATGGTCCTGCAATGCGTGACGGGCGTCCGGCGCCGGCGGAAGATCCCCGTTCACTGGCAGCTCTGGCACAAGATGCAAGACTCGGGCGAAGTGATGCTGTGGGGCTTGGCTGATCGCGCGTCGAGGCGGGCGGTGGCGGCGCTGCGCTGACGAAAAGCAAGAACCCGCATGGGGCTTGACTCTCGGCGGAAATGGGGTCAAAATTTCTCACGTTGGAGAATTGCCCCCGAAGCCCGCCTTTTTGGCGGGTTTTTCGCTTTCAGCGGGCAGCGCTGGGCGCGCTTCGGCCTCATAAGTCGAACGTGGAAGGTTCGAATCCTTCGCCCGCTTCCATCCCCAGCCCGCCACGCGCGGGCTTTTTCATGCCCGGAACTTATGCTCACGATCGACTTCAAGCGCGGGGATACATTCCGGCTGCAAGGGGCGTATACGATCGATGGCGCCGCGGCCGCGCTGCCTACTGGCATCCGTGCGCAGTTGCGTGATCGGACTGGCGCGTTGGTGTGCGAGTTGACGGTGACGCGCACCGATGAAGCAGGGGGCCTGTACGAGCTTTCCTGCGCCGACGCGAGCGAATGGCAACCCGGCCGGATGCTGTACGGCGACGTGCAATACACGGACGTATCCGGGAATGTCATGAGCACGGAAACCTACGCGGTGAACGTCATCAAAGACGAGACCCATGACTGATATCGCGACCGTGCTGGTACTGGGCGATCAGGCCGTGACGTTGGATCAGGCTCGAAAGACACAAGGCATTGTGCTAGCGCCGCAGACCAGCGTCTCCGCACTATTGCATCCCGTGCAGGTCACAGTGCGCCACGGCGATCTGTCGTGGTCGGCATCCGTGGCGACGTTGTTGAAATATCGCGGACTCAAGGTGTCGGCGCTGCCGGACATCCTGCTTTCGGCGAACCTGCCCGACGGCATCCGCGGCTACCCGTACACCGGGACGATTTCCGCGATGAACATCGGCGGCGCGACCGGCGATATTTCGATCACGGTTGACGAGCTTCCTGCCGGTCTTTCGCTGGGCGACACGACCACGGAGGACGGCATCACCTACACCGCAACGATTACTGGCACGCTCCAGTGATTGGCGTATAATGGTCTCGTCTCGAGCATCATGGGTGAATGACTATGCGCGTCCACGCCAATGACGGGGTGCACACCGCAGAGATGGAGGTCCGCAATAATGGATCGTTCTATGCGATGCCCACGGCGGACGGCCTCATTTTGGCCACGGTGCCGATCCGCGTGCCGGAGAATTTTGTGGAGCGGACGGTAACGTTTTCGATCAGCGACGTCGATGTGAACGATGATTTCCTGATGACGCCAGCACCGGGAAACAAGTGCATGGTGACCGCGCCGGAGCATTCGACCTAAACGCTGATTCAAGCCCGATTCTAATTCCCGAACCCGCCAACTGGCGGGTTTTTTGTTGGCTGCGCGCGAGCACAGCGAGGATTTTCCATGAGCATCTTTTCCGCGACGAACGGCACGCAGACCAAAACCCTGACGGACATGATCAACGTCGCGGCGCAGTCGGGGCTCACGTTCTCGACGAGCCTGCCGTCCGGCGTGGTAGGGGTTCCCTACACCGGCAGCGTCACGGTCTCGCGCCAGCCGAACGCAACCGGCGATATGACGATCAGCCTGGACACAGGCTCGACGTTGCCGGATGGTCTTTCGCTGGGTGCCACAGTGGACAATGAGGACAACACCTGGACGGCACCAGTCACCGGCACGCCGACCACGGAGGGCAGTCCTTCGGTCACGTTCAAGGGATCGGATGGAGTGCAGACCGGAACCAAGACGGTCACGATGTCGGTCGCCGCGGCGCCGACGATCTCCATCACCGCGAACCTGCCGGATGCGGTCATCGGCTACGCCTACACGGGCAGCGTTACCGCGCAGAATATCAACGGCGCCACGGGTGCGATCACGATCACCGTGGACACGCTGCCGATGGGCCTGACATTGGGCGATACGGTGGACAACGGAGACGGCACCTACACCGCGCCCGTGACCGGAACGCCGACCTGATCCATGACCACGGTCATCAGCACCTTTACCGCGAGCAACGGCACGCAATCCAAAACGCTGGTGCATGATTTCAACGTGGCGGCTGCAGCGAGCGCCCCGACGTTTGTGGCCGGTGCAGGCGATTACCCCTACCCCGGCGTGTCGAGCATTCCGCTGCCCGCCGGCTGCCAAGCGGGCGACGAGGTGGTGATTTGCGGCAACAGCGCCTCGACCAGCAACGCGATCAGCGTCACGGGCGGCACGCAATGGCTTGCCGCAGTCAAGCTCAACGGTTCGAAGTACCTGACCGTCTACACCTACACACTGACGGCAACCGACATCGCCAACGGCAGCTTCCCAGCCGACGTGACCTACAGCTACGCTTTGGGCGTGTGGCGCGCGCCGAACGGCGTGGGCGTAGATGTGGCTGGAACCGTCAAGGCGCTGGCCGCATTCGACTTGCTGACGGTCAATGACATAACCACGACGGTCGATCACACGACGCTGGTGCCGATCTTTGGTCGCGGCCAAGGCGGCACCAACGATGTTGTTCCCACGCCGTACCCGACCGGCTATGCGCTCGCGCATGAATCGCCGATCAACGGCTACGGCGTCGCAATGCTGTATTTCGATGATTTCACGCCCGCCGGCACAACTGCGACGCCGAGCTTCGGGCAAGACAGTTTCTCGGTACAGACCTTCATGTTGGCACTGAAACCGCTATGACCACGCACGTCCGTTTCGATAAAGCCGTCGAGTCTGCATTGAATGGCGCATTGACGTTGGACGGTATGCCGATCGGCACGGTTTCTTGCGTGATGAAAGAGGATTGGTCCGCCGATGCTGGCGTGGTGGGAGCGGTTTCCTACAACGTGACCTTTACTCAATCGGAGGAATTGAAGGCATGGAAGGCCGCTTACGATGCGGCACAGACCCCGGCTGTCACAGATCCGGTTACAACTGATCCGCCCGATCCAGCGATCGGCACGCACGCCGTCGCGGTGACGGTCACGGACAAGAATCACACGTGGATCGCATCGGCTAGCGTGGGCGATGACCCGGCCACCGCGGCCATCGTGGTGCCTTTTGCGGACGCTGACGGCAACCCGCACCGTGGTCTGAAAGCGTGGTTCTATGCCGACTGCGTCGAGATCGGCGCCAACGCACTCACCAACGCCTACGACTATATCAATTGCGTGGTTGGCGTGACCTACGACGGGCAGGCCGTCGCGATTCCGCCAAGCAGCAAGGCTGACGGCACCGTGGATTTCTGGAATGGATGCCGGTCGCCGGCGATCCGGTACGGCAAGCAGGTGGGCTGGGATGCTTCGCGCATCGACTGGTCGCTGTTGATGAACTACGACCGCAGCAATCCGCCGCCTGCCTACGACGATTCCCGTGCCGATTACACGTTCAACGGGCGCGGCATGGCGATCTACGACGACATGAATGCCACAGGGGAGCGCGATGGCATCGGTCCATTCCCTGAATGGGATGTGCGGTTCATCCTGAACCCGAGTGATGATTCCTGGGCGGTGGTACGTCGCGCGGCGGATCACGAAGGCGGCTGGCGCATGGTGTACGTGAGCGACCCGGACACCGGCGGGATCGTGGACACCGGGAAGTATCCCGATACCGGCACGATGCCGCAGCCGCAATCGAGTAACTGGCCGGACAACGCGCTGGTGCCCTACGGCGGGAGCTATGACGGCGACACGCTGATTCCGGCGACGTTGGACAGAAACGGGCATCCAAAGCAAACGTCCGCCTCGCCGTTCGTGCCCAACGGCCAACACCTGATCCGCTACGGCATGCTGGCTGCGATGATCACCGGCACCGCGCGGGACCGTGACCATGCCGCATTCTGGGCCAACTGGCCACTTCTGGAAATCAATCCGGCCTACACAGCATCGGGCAGCGTGGTGCTGGGTACGCAGCGACGCTTCGCGTGGTGCCTGTACAGCATGTTCCTCGCCAGCTATGTGAGTTCGGAGCCGGACTACTTCACGGCACAGGTTGCGCGCGCACTGGACGTTGCCAACGACTACCCGAAAAACCCGTTCGGCGTGTGGGATACGTCGTGCCCGAGTTCGCACAGTGGCACGGTCGGCGAAGCTGCTGGATATCGGGGGTTCGGCGTCCACCAGATCGGTTACATCGCCATGGTGCTGGATGCCGTGGCGCACAAGCTCCCCGACTGGCAACCGCTGGCGCAGTACATCGGAACCTCCGCGGTGCAGTGGTTCGAGAAGCCGTACTACCCGTTCTTCGTGCCCTACAAGTTCCTGTGCCGCGACCCGAACAACACGCTGCTGACCGACTTCGACGAGATGGTGCGGCTGACACTGGTGAATCAGGGCTACACCGATGCGCAGGTTGCGACCATCCTCGCCGCGACCACCGCGGACGAAGTGTATGCGGTGATCAAGGAGAAAAGCCCGACGTGGGGCGGCGAGTACGTGAATGGCGTCTGCGACATCAACGCCGGCACGGCGCCCGATAGTTCGACCGCCAAGGGTATCGCGCAGGTCATCGGCGCGGCGAATGTTGGAACGCCTGACATTGCCAACGCGCTGGCGACGATCGAAGCCCTGCCGCAGCCTCCCGATTACAGCGGGACGCGGAAATACCACATCGCACCGAGGGCGGCGGCGTGAGCCTGGACACGGGGGATCGCATGGTGGACCACAGCATGGACTGGCGACTTGGAGGCGTTGATGCCCGCGTGACGATGCTGGAAAAGCGCGTCGCGGTGATCGAGCGCGAGATCAAGGAAGAACTGCGCGCGCTGAACAAGAAGATCGACAAGCTCGACGACAGCATCGTCGCGAGCCGCAGTGGGTGGAAGGCGATCGCGTGGTTCATCGGCGTGATGGCCACGATCTTTGCGGCGATCACGACGCTGATGCAACTTGGGGTGCTTCGGTAGAAGGCATGAACGCCACCGATGCCTACCTCGCGCACCTGGTCGACGACGTAGAGGGCGGGACGTTCACCGACGATCCGGCCGATCCCGGCGGCCCGACGCGATGGGGCATTACGCAACGCACACTGTCGGCCTACCGTGGTCACCCGGTGACAGCAGTCGACGTGCAGGCGCTGACGCGGACCGAGGCACTGGACATTTACCGGGCTGACTACGTAATCGAGCCGGGCTTCGACAAGCTGGCGGAGATTTCATCGGACGTTGCGCTCGAGGTCATCGACACCGGCGTGAACATGGGCGTCGGCACGGCTGCGCGTTATCTGCAGCGGTGCCTGAACGTGCTCGGGTCCGCGCTGAAGGTCGACGGCCAGTGCGGGCCCAAGACCGTCGCCGACCTGGACGCCTACATCCGACGGCGCGGCGTCAAGGGTCAAAACGTGCTGGTAATGGCGCTGAACTGCCTGCAGGGAGCCGACTACATACGGCTCGCCGAAACCGACGCCGCTGATCGCAAGTGGGTGTTCGGGTGGCTGTCGCAGCGCGTGCTGCAAAACGTGAGGGACTGGACGTGAACTGGAGCAAGCCATTCGGGCGCACCTGGACTTTCTGGCTGGGTTCGCTGTCGACCTCCTACACCGCGATGGCAGGCTTATGGGCAACGCTGCCGTCCGCGTGGGTGCCAACGCTGGGCGAGGCCGAGCGCTGGATTCTGGCTGGGATTGGCGTCCTACTGGCCGGGTCCGTGGTGATGGCGCACAGGATCGAATCCGCGCCGAAACTGCCAGCGCCGCCAAGCGGCAACGATTTCCACCAAGGGGCATAACCATGTGGATCACCGCGCAAATCCTGATCGACATCGTGTTCGGACTGGGCATCCTGATCCTGGCCGCGGCGCACCTTGCCGGCCGTAACGTCGGCGACGAGCTCGACGTCGTGCGCGACGCGTTCGAACGCGATCTCGAAAGGCTGGAAGGGCGGATTAACGGCGGGGCGAAACCGAAATGAGCATCCTGTGGGCCCGATTCATCGCATGGGCCGGCAAATGGCTGGCATTGGCCGGTGGCCTTGTGCTGGCGCTGGCAGCTTTCGGCGCGTGGGCGTTCAAGCGTGGATTCGATCACGCCGAAGCCAAGGATGCCGCCGAGGCCGTCCAGCAGGCACAGGCCGCACAGGACACGTATCAAGCTGCCAGCGAAGCCGCGGGCAAGGTGCGGCAGGATGCGGATAAGCAGGCGACGTCGGATCCGGACAAGCGCGCGGATTTCGACAATGAGTTCTAAGTCTCTGATTCACATGGTTGGGCCCTTGTTAACGCTGGCGCTGCTGGCTGGCTGCACCACCATCCAGTACCGACCCGTGTCGCTGCCATTGCCGGCGCGCCCGGTGCTGACGCCTATCAAGGCTGACGCCTTCTCATGCCCGCCCGGCGTAATCCTGCCGGCACCGTGGACGATGTGCATCACCGACGCGACCTATACCGCGCTCGCAAATCGGCAGACCGGATACAAGACGTGGGGGTTGCAACTTGAGGCCATCATCAAGGCCAACAACGCGAAGGCGAAGCAGTGAGCAGGCTGACCACGCTCAAGTCACCATTGCAGCGGATCAAGCCAAGGCTGCAGGCCCAGCCGATCACGACCGAACGGTTGCGTGGACGTGCCGCGATGGACCGATCGGCAAGGATCAAGCTGCGCGACCTGTACACATGCCGGGCCTGTGGCCGCGTGACACGGGCACTAGAGGTCGATCACATCGCCCCGCTATGGCAAGGCGGGTCGGACACGGATGCGAACCTGCAGTGCCTGTGCATCGCGTGCCATGCCATCAAGACGGCAGGCGAGGCGGGGCAGCGGGCCAACGTGGGCCAATCTGCGGGCCTGTGAGCGACGCGGGCATAAGGCGGCTGTCGGTGCATGCCGCTATGGCCCGGCGCCGCATAGGTGGCCGCTGGCGTTGAGCACGGCGGCTTTGGCATGGTCTCTGGGGTGTCGAAATCCTTTACAGTGTCGGTTCCCTTTACGGGGGGCGTCGGAAATCTTTACACTCCCCGGCACCGGAAACCGCGTGTTCCCGCATG
>DASTIS010000026.1:0-9003 GCA_035717365.1 Rhodanobacteraceae bacterium | reverse complement strand
CGGCGACATCCTCGACGTATGGTTCGATTCCGGGGTCACCCATTTTTGCGTGCTGGATCGGCGACCGGAGCTGCATCGCAAGGAAGGCGACCGGGTAATGTACCTGGAAGGCTCGGACCAGCACCGCGGCTGGTTCCAGTCCTCGTTGCTCACGAGTTGCGCGATGCACGGGCGCGCGCCCTTCGACGAGGTGCTGACCCACGGGTTCACCGTGGACGCGCATGGACGCAAGATGTCGAAATCGCTCGGCAACGGGATCGAACCGCAGGACGTGATGAACCGCTACGGCGCCGACATCCTGCGCCTGTGGATCGCCTCGGCCGACTACCGCAACGAAATGGCGTTGTCGGACGAGATCCTGAAACGCGTCGCCGACAGTTACCGGCGCATCCGCAACACCTGCCGGTTCCTGCTCGGCAACCTGGACGGATTCGACCCGGCTTCCGACTTGCTGCTGGTCGATCGCTGCCTGTTGCTCGACCAATGGGCGGTACGTTGCGCCCGCGACGTCCAGGAAGCCGTGGTCGCCGCCTATGCGCGCTACGACTTCCCGGAAGTGGTGCAGCGGGTGCAGAACTTCTGCACCAACGAGATGGGCGCGCTGTACCTCGATATCACCAAGGATCGCCTGTACACGATGCCGACCGCGAGCCACGGCCGGCGGAGCGCGCAATCAGCGATGTTCCGGATCCTGGAGGCCATGGTGCGCTGGCTGGCGCCGTTGCTGGCGTTCACGTCCGAGGAAATCTGGCAACAGATGCCGCGGCAGATGCACATGCCGACCGAAATCCGCGGTGGCTTCACCGTGCGCGATGCGTCGGTGCTGTTCGAAACCTGGTACCAGGGCTTGCGCGAGACGCAGAACGATCCCGACCAGCGGCGCTGGTGGGGCGACCTGCTGGCGATTCGCGAGACCGCGGCGCGCGTGCTGGAAGGCATGCGCAAGGACGGCAGGATCGGCTCGTCGCTGGATGCGACGCTCACGATCCATGCCGATCCCGCGATCGTGGAGCGCTACAAGCAGGTCGCCGACGAATTGCGTTTCTTCTTCATCGTTTCGAACCTGCGCCTGGACGTGGGCCAGGCGCCCGCCGACGTGGTGCTGACCGAGCTCGAGGGCGCCAACGTGTGGGTGTCGGCGCAGGTGAGCGGGGCGCCGAAATGCGTGCGCTGCTGGCACCATCGCGAGGATGTCGGCCGGCACGCTGGGCATCCCGAGTTGTGCGGCCGCTGCGTCGAAAATGTTGCGGCCTTCGAAGGCAACGGCGCGGGCGAAACGCGCCGCTGGTTCTGAATCTGGTTTAGTATCGGGGCGGGGCCGGCCGCGGTGGAGGATCGCGCCGGATGGGGAAACCAGAAACCGGGGGTACGAGATGAAGCGGGGACTCCGTTGCGCGGTGGGGATGTGGTTGTGCGGGTTGTCCGTGGCTGCCATGGCGGCCACTCCGGTGTCGTTCGCCGACCTTGCGCGCCACACACAGTACAAGATGGTGAAGATCTCGCCCGATGGCACGCATATCGCGGCGACTTCGATGTTGGCGAATGGCCAGACGGTGTTGAGCCTCGTCAACCTGGTCACGAAGAAGGGCATCAACGTCCAGCCGCGCCAGGGCGACGACGTCAGGGGCTTCTGGTGGGCGTCGCCGCAATACGTGGTCTACAGCGAGGCCGAGCACCAGGGCGGGTGGGACGCGCCGATTCCGACCGGCGAGTTGTTCAGCGTCGAGGCGGAAGGCGGCAGTCCAACCATGTTGTACGGGTACCGCGCCGGCGGCATGCAAGCAGGTTCGCACATCCAGCGCGTGACACCGGAACGCGGCAGCGCGACATTTCTCTCGCGGATCGACGGTGACCCGGACCATGTGTTGATCATTGTTGCCCGGTGGTCGGCGGCTGGCTCCGCCGGTGCGCTGACCGAGGTTTACAAGCTGGACGTGCGCAACGGCAACAAGGTGCGTGTCACCGGCGCACCGATGCGTGAAGCCGATTTCCTCGCCGACCACCACGGCAATGTGCGGTTCGCGATGGGCGACGATCTCTCGGGCAATCGCGTGATCTACATGCGCCCGGTCGACGGCGGCGACTGGCAGTTGTTGGAGCAGGCCAGCGCCGATCGCGGCTGGCCCATCGCGTTCAGCGCCGATGACCGGACCGTTTGGTTCACGTGCCCGGGTTCGCCGGGCTTCGGCGTCTGCAGGTTTGATCCCGCCACGCGGAAGCTGACGAACGCGTGGAGCAATCCACACGTCGAGATGACGGCGCTGGCACAGGGTTTGGCGGAAGATTCGGTGATCGGGGTGGAGTTCACCGACGGGCGTCCCGCGGTTTCGGTATTCGACAACCAGGCGCCGGGCGTGCAAGCGCTGATCGAATTGATGCAGCAATACCCTGGCGAGGACGTGCATTTCGTGTCCGGCACCGTCGACGGCAGCAAGGCGGTCGCGCTGGTGGAAGCCGACGTCGATCCGGGTACGTTTTTCCTTTACGACCGCGCCTCCAACAAGTTCTCGCCGCTGGCGCAACGCGCGTCCTGGATCGACCCCAACCAGCTAGGCCGCGCGACGCCGTTCACCTTTACCACCCGCGACGGGCTCAGCGAACAGGGGTACGTCACTTATCCGCCCGGCAAGGAGAACGCCAGGGATCTTCCGATGGTGGTGTTCGTGCACGGAGGGCCCTACGGCGTCCGCGACTGGTGGGAATATGATCCCTACGTGCAGGCGATGGCGACGCGCGGCTACGCGGTGCTGCAGGTCAATTTCCGTGGCTCGGGTGGCTACGGACACGACTTCATCAAGGCCGGCTGGAAGCAATGGGGCGGCACCATGCAGGACGATGTCACCGACGCCACGCGCTGGGCGATCGCGCAGGGCATCGCCGACAAGAACCGCATCTGCATCTACGGCGGCAGCTATGGCGGTTACGCGGCGCTCGAGGGCGCGGTCAAGGAGCCCGACCTGTACCAGTGCGCAATCGGCTACGTCGGCGTTTACAACCTGCGGCTGATGTATACCCGCGGCGACATCCCGCAAAATCTTTACGGCGAGGACTACCTCAAGCGCGTACTCGGCACCGACATGACGGTGCTGGCGCAGCATTCGCCGATCTACCAGCTGGACAACCTCAAGGCCAAGGTGATGCTGATCGTGGGCGGGCGCGACACCCGCGTGCCGCCGGTGCAGGGCGAGGAGCTGCATGCGGCCCTCCTGAAACGCGGCATCCAGCACCAATGGCTGTACAAGGCCAACGAATGGCACGGCTTCTACGACGAGAAGAACATCGCCGAATTGTTCGAGAAGGTGGACGCGTTCCTCGATGCGAACATCGGGCCGGCCGTTGACTGATTACCGGCTGTTGCGTCGGAGATGTCGCGGCCTTCGAGGGCCGCGGCACAGGCGAGGCGCAGCGCTGGTTCCGGCCGCGCTTGCGCCCGCATTGCAACCGGCGTGCGCGGGCTCCTCCAAGCATCGTCGCAGTGGCCGAGCCTTGCCATCGGAATCAGTTGGGCGCGGGAGGCGCGCGTCCGGCGCGCGCCACGATCACGTCCATCAAGGAGGAAGCATGCTGCGCACCCTGTTGCTCGTCGTCCTGTTGGCGGTTGTACCCGCATTGGTGCACGCGCAGACGCGCGATACCTCTCCGCTGGTCGTGCACCTGGATCCCAGTGTCCGGGCGACCCGGCTGGAGGCGAGATTCGAGCCCGAGTTCGAGGCCGGCGTCGACGACTTCCGCAACGAGCGCTACCGGGCTGCGCTGCGCGAGTTTGCTCCCCATGCGCGCCACGGTGACGCCTGGAGCCAGTATTACCTCGGCCTGATCTACCACGGTGGCCTGGATGTGGCGCGCGATGATCCCGTTGCGGCGGACTGGTTTCACCAGGCCGCCCGCCAGGGCCTCGCCAAAGCCGAATACCAGCTGGGCCGCATGTATCAGCACGGCTGGGGCCTGCGGCGCAACCGCGATCAGGCCGAGCAGTGGTATTTCAAGGCGGCCCGGCAGGGTCTGGCCGAAGCACAATTCAATCTGGGACTGATGATCCAGGCCGAGCCCGGAAGCGGTTTTGCCGTGCGCCAACAGGCAGCCTACTGGTTGCGCAAGGCTGCGGCCGCGGGCAATCCCATGTACCAGATGAAACTGGCTGATCTGTACTACACGGCCAAAGAGCTTGCGCCGGCGGCGCGCTGGATGCGCGGGGCCGCGCGACAGGGCGTTGCCCATGCCCAGTGGCTGTTGGGTTTCCTTTACGAGAGTGGTGACGGAGTCCGCAGGGATTACCAGCAGGCGCTGCGATGGCTGCGGCGTGCCGATGCGCAGGGCAATACCGACGCGGCCGACTGGTTGTCGATCATGTACCGCGCGGGCGAGGGCGTGCCGGCGAATATTGCCGTCGCTGCAAACTGGAAGTGCCGGGCCGCCGGGTGGGGCCACGGTGTGACCGCCTTCAATGCCATCATGCAACTCGGGGATTTCGGCCCGGTTGGCCGTGCCTGTCTGCGCAAGCTGGCTGCGGCGGGCAACGCCATTGCGCAATGGCGGCTTGGGAGCACGCTGGTGTACCAGCGCGACCTGGCCGAGGGAACCCGTTGGTTGCGAAAGTCGGCCGAGCAGGCGAATCCGGCGGCACTGGAAAGACTTGCCGACATGTATGCCCGCGGAATCGGCGTGCCGCGCGACCCGGTGATTGCCGTGACCTTGTTCGAACTGTCCGGCGAGCCGATTGGCGACGGACCCCATTCGGTTTATCAACCTTCGGCCAGGTTGATCCCGGGCTTGTCCAGCGCGCAACGCGAGGAGGTGCAACACCTGGTGTCGGCCTGGAAGGTGGGGCAGCCGTTGCCGCAGCACAGCCGTACGGGCGGGGACGCGCCCCGGCAGGGGAGTAAACCTTAGCGCCGGGTATTGCCGATCGCGGCCGGACTATTCGCGGTCCTCGCGGTCGCGACGCCGATGTGCGCGGATGGGTTCATGCGAACCTCGCGCCCGGTCTTCGAACCGCGCGGCCTGTAGCTCGCGTTCCTCGTGCAGCTTCCGGTAATGCCGCCAGCGCTCGGGATCCAGTTCGCCATTGTCGAGCGCATCGCGCACGGCGCAGCCTGGTTCGTTGCTGTGGCTGCAGTCGGCAAAACGACATTGCCCGGTCAAATCGTCAATGTCGGCGAACAGTTCGAGGTCTTCGTCGCCCGTCAACTTCAGCTCGCGCATGCCGGGGGTGTCGATCAGGCAGGCGCCGCCGGGCAGCGGGAGCAGGGCGCGGTGGGTGGTGGTGTGGCGACCGTGGTCGTCGCCGGCACGGGTGGCGGCGGTGGCCATGCGCTCTTCGCCCAGCAGGGTGTTGGTGAGGGTGGACTTGCCGGCGCCGGAGGATCCGACCAGCGCCGCGGTGATGCCTGGACCGAGATGCGGCGCCAGCGCCGCGACGCTCGCGGCGTCCTTGCCGTTGACGGCGTGGATCAGGGTGTCCGCGGGCAGGCGCTTGCGCAGCGCAGCGATGGCCTCGTCGGCATCCGCCCGATCCACCTTGTCGAGCTTGGTCAGGATCACTGCGGCATGCGCCCCGGAATCCTCGATCAACGCCAGGTAACGTTCGATGCGCGCTGCGTTGAAGTCGTCATCGAGCCCGGTCAACACCAGCACGATGTCGACGTTGGCGGCGATGATCTGGCGTGCGTAGCGCTCGCCGGCGGCGGCACGCGCGAGCACGCTGCGGCGTGGCAGCACGTCCACGATATGCGGCGGCGCACCCGGTTCGACCACGACGAAATCGCCGACCGCGGGACGTTCTGCGGGATCGAGATTGCGCTTCAGGAATTTCGGCGCCGGTTGCGCGTTGAAGGTGTGCGCGCCGTCGTGGACTTCATAGCCGGCGCGGTGCTGGGCCGAGACGCGGGCCAGGCAGCCCGGGCCGGCGATTGCAGGAAATTCGCCGCGCCATCCGATACGCTGCAGCGCCGATGCCGATTGCGAGGAAACGGTTGCCATGGCGGGAGATCGCCGGTTCCGGAGATCGAAGGATGGGGTCGATGGGTGTTTCGGGGCGTCGCGTCCCGTTAGCATGCCCGATCATGCGATCGTTTGCAGCCAGGCGCTTTTTTTGCGATCGTCCCTGATCGCCTTTTCGTTCAGATTCTTCGCCCGCGTCACGGTTCATGGTCACCTGACACCAGAACGGCCATCAGAGCCGCCGTCCATGGCCGAGAGCTCCGTGGCCTGACTATGATGAACAGCCGTTCCGGACCAAGAACCACGCACTCCGCATACTTGGCACTGGGCGATTCCTACACCATCGGCGAGGGCGTGCCGTGCAGCGCGAATTGGCCCGCCCAGCTGGCAGCGCGCTTGCGGGGCGCAGGCATCGACATTCGCGAACCGCACATCATCGCGACCACCGGCTGGACCGCCGGCGAATTGTCGGCCGCGATGGATGCGGCGAACTTCGCGCCGCCGTATTCGCTGGTGACGCTCTCGACCGGCGTCAACAACCAGTATCGCGGGGGGGCGCTCGATGAATATCGCGACCAGTTTCGGATGTTGCTGCAACGTGCGATTGCGCTGGCCAGTGACGATGCTTCGCGTGTCGTGGTGGTCTCGATCCCGGACTGGGGCGTCACGCCGTTCGCGCGTGCGGAAGGACGGGACGTGGCACCGATCGCGCGCGGGATCGACGCGTTCAACGCCGCGGCGTGTGCGGAAGTGGAACGCACCGGGGCCCACTGGGTCGATGTGACCGCGATTTCGCGTGCGCCCGAGACGCGCGGGTGGCTGGCGGCTGACGGCTTGCACCCTTCCGCGCGGCAGTACGCACGCTGGGTCGATGCGATTCTGCCGTCCGCGCGCCGCGCGCTTGGCGACGGGTAGCGCGCGCATACCGCTATCATGCGCGCTGCATCGGGTCGTGAAATTTCTCGACTGCCGCCAGGAAATCCATCTTGAGCCTTCCCAAACCCAATGCGCTGGTCTGGCTGGTCGTGTCCGGCGTGGTGATCGTGCTCGACCAGCTCACCAAGGCCATCGTGCTGGGCACGCTGGTGCCTTACATGCCGCACGCGGTGATCCCGCATTTCCTCAACTGGACCTTGGCGTTCAACCGCGGAGCCGCCTTCAGTTTCCTCGCTGACGGGGGCGGCTGGCAGACGTGGCTGTTCGGCATCCTCGCGGTGGTGGTCAGCATCGGCCTGATCGCGTGGCTGGCGCGCACGCACCGCGGCGACTGGCGCACCGCGCTGCCGGTCGCGTTGATCATCGGCGGCGCGCTCGGCAACCTGATCGACCGTGTCGTGCACGGTCACGTCACCGACTTCATCCAGGTCTATTGGCGGACCTGGGCATACCCGACCTTCAACCTCGCCGATTCGGCGATCACCATCGGCGCGGTCCTTCTGATCGTGTTCGGGTTGTTCGGGAAGCAAACCAGCCAGCCGTGAAATCCCATACGAAGCGGCTGTTGTGAAAAGTCAGGCCATGGATGGCCGTTCTGAAGTCCCATGGTCGAAGCGGCTAACTTTCGACAGATGCTTCGGCGACGCCGCGATCATGGACGATCGCACGAATACACACACGGGGATTGGACACGCAAGCCGTCTCCCGCAACAATAGGCGGCTGTCGTGCCTGCGTGAGCCCTGCCCGCGGCACGTGACGACGGCGCTTGCCGCCGCCGGCATTTTCCGGAATCACGAGGCTCGTCCATGAATTTCCACGAATATCAGGCCAAGCAATTGTTCGCCGAGTTCGGCATCGCGGTACCGCCCGGCAAGGTGGCATCGACGCCGGTCGAAGCGGTCGAGATGGCGCGCGCGCTGGGCGGCGAACAATGGATGGTCAAGGCGCAGATCCACGCCGGCGGCCGCGGCAAGGCGGGCGGCGTCAAGTTCTGCAAGTCGCTGGACGAGGTCAAGGCCGCCGCGACCGGCATGCTCGGCAAGAAAATGGAAACCTACCAGTCCGGCGGTCGTGCGCTGCCGGTGAATCTGGTGCTGGTCACGGAGGCCAGCGACATCGCCAAGGAGTTGTATCTCTCGACCCTGGTCGACCGCGGCGAGAAGGCTGTCACCTTCATTGCCTCGGCGCGCGGTGGCGTGGACATCGAACAGGTTGCGCGTGAAACGCCGGAGGACATCCACACCGTCACGGTGAACTTCACCGAAGGCTTGCAGCCCTATCAATGCCGCGAGCTCGGATTCGCGCTGGGCCTCACCGCCAAGCAGGTCAACCAGCTTTCGAAGATCATGTTGGGCATGTACAAGCTGTTCAACGCGAAGGACCTGTCGCTGATCGAGCTGAATCCGCTCGCGATCGTGAAATCGGGCGACCTGATGGCGCTGGACGGCAAGGTCAATTCGGACGACAACGCCGAGTTCCGGCATCCCGAGCTTGCGGCGATGCGCGACGTGTCGCAGGAGGATCCGGCCGAGGCCGAAGCGGCGGCCGACCATCTCAACTACGTGACCATGGATGGCTCGATCGGTTGCATGGTCAATGGCGCCGGTCTGGCGATGGCGACGATGGACGTGATCAAGCTGGCCGGCGGCGAACCCGCCAATTTCCTCGACGTCGGCGGCGGCGCCACCACCGAACGCGTGACCGCGGCGTTCAAGCTGATCCTGTCCTCGCCGAAGGTCAGCTGCATCCTGGTCAACATTTTCGGCGGCATCGTGCGTTGCGACCTGATTGCCGAGGGCATCATCGCGGCAGTCAAGGAAGTGGGCCTGAAGATTCCGGTGGTGGTGCGCCTGGAAGGCACCAATGTCGAAAAGGGCCGCGAATTGCTCCGCGGTTCCGGCCTCAAGATCACGCCCGCGGACGACTTGAACGATGCCGCGCAGAAAGCCGTCGTCGCCGCAAAAGCCGCGTAACGATGCAGGAGCGCGCCCTGCGCGCGATTCTTGAAGTCCGCCGTGGTCGCGCGCAAGGCGCGCTCCTACGAAAAACAGGATCAAAAACATGTCTGTCCTCGTCAACAAGAACACCAAGGTCATCTGCCAGGGCTTCACCGGCCACCAGGGCAC
>DASTIS010000025.1:0-3284 GCA_035717365.1 Rhodanobacteraceae bacterium | reverse complement strand
CCAATATGCGCGCGCAGCCGATCTTGCGGGTGGCGCCACCTTATTACGACGAGCCAGATTATATCGACGCGTTGGCGGTCTCGATCGATGCGCATCTGAAGACGCTATCGTTCGTGCCGGAGTTGATCGTGGCCTCTTTTCATGGCATGCCGCAAAAATATATCGACAAGGGCGATCCCTATCAGGCGCAGTGCGTTGCCACGACGGAAGCGCTGCGCAGGCGGATGGGGCTGGATGCTTCCAAGCTGATGCTGACCTTCCAGTCGCGCTTCGGCTTCGATCAGTGGCTGCAGCCCTACACCGACATGACGATCAAGAAGCTTGCCCAAGACGGCGTACGCCGCATCGCCGTGGTCACGCCGGGGTTTTCCGCCGATTGCCTGGAGACGCTGGAGGAAATCGCGCAGGAGAATGCCGAGATCTTCAAGCACAATGGCGGCGAGCAATTTGCCGCGATTCCCTGTCTCAATGACAGCGAGCCCGGCATGGATGTGATCCGTCAATTGGTGCTGCGCGAGCTTCAAGGCTGGCTTTAATCTTAGGGCTTTCTTTAATCAAAAAATACATCGCATTCTGCGCCGCTGGTTTTTCGGCGGGTCGAACCCTACATCCGGCTCTGGCGACCAACTGACGGTTCGTCACGCTGCAACGTGACAGCGCTCGCAATATGGTCGGGTTTGCGTTTCAGGCGCCTTGGGTCATCAGCGCGAGTTCAGGGAGATCTTTATGGACGGCTTCAGCATTTTCACCATTGCGCTGGTGCTATTGGTCATCGTGACGCTGTTTGCCGGCGTCAAGACGGTACCGCAGGGCTATGACTGGACCATCGAACGATTCGGCAAATATACCCGCACGCTGGCGCCGGGACTTAACCTCATCATTCCCTATTTCGATCGTGTCGGGCGCAAAATCAACATGATGGAGCAGGTGATCTCGATTCCCGAGCAGGAAGTGATCACCAAGGACAACGCCACCGTGACGGTGGACGGCGTCGCGTTCTACCAGGTGTTCGATGCCGCGAAGGCGAGCTACGAGGTCGCCAATCTCAACCAGGCGATCATCGTTCTGACCATGACCAATATCCGCTCGGTGATGGGCTCGATGGACCTCGATCAGGTGCTGTCGCATCGCGACGAGATCAACGAGCGTTTGCTGCGTGTCGTCGATGCCGCGGTCTCGCCGTGGGGACTGAAGGTCAACCGCATCGAGATCAAGGACATCGTGCCGCCCACCGACCTCGTCGAAGCGATGGGACGGCAGATGAAGGCCGAACGCGTCAAGCGCGCCGACATCCTGCAGGCGGAAGGCCAGCGGCAATCGGAAATTCTCAGGGCCGAAGGCGCCAAACAGGGCCAGATCCTGCAAGCCGAGGGTCGCAGGGAAGCCGCCTTCCGCGATGCCGAGGCGCGCGAGCGATCGGCGGAAGCCGAAGCCAAGGCGACCCAGATGGTCTCGGAGGCGATCGCCAAGGGCGATGTCGCCGCGCTGAACTATTTTATCGCCGACAAATACATCAAGGCGTTCGGGCAACTGGCGGACTCGCCGAACCAGAAAGTCATCATGCTGCCGATCGAGGCCACCAGCATGCTCGGCTCGCTCGCCGGTATTGGCGAAATCGCCAAGGCCACCTTCGGCGAAAGCGCCGCCTCCGCGCAGGCCGCCGCCCGCCGCGCTTCGGTGCCAAGCGCTGGTCCGACCCCGCCGGCTGCGCCGCCGCGACAATAGCGGCTGGATATAGCGTTCAAACGAGAGGTCGTGTCATGGCCGAGATGTTTTCGACGTTGGGCACCTGGAACTGGCTGGTGTTCGGCATCATCCTGATGGCGCTGGAATTGATGGCGCCAGGCGTGTTTTTGTTCTGG
The DNA here is from genome assembly GCA_035717365.1 of Rhodanobacteraceae bacterium. GTDB lineage: Bacteria > Pseudomonadota > Gammaproteobacteria > Xanthomonadales > Rhodanobacteraceae > 66-474. The sequence goes on along the minus strand of DASTIS010000025.1, from coordinate 1,422 downwards.
CTCGGTCTTGCCGCGCTGCTGGTCGGGCTGTTGTCGTTTGCGATCCATCCGTCCTGGCAGATGCAAATCCTGATGTTTGCGGCGTTCTCGGCCGCGGCGGTGCCGCTATGGCGGCGCATTGCCCGTTCCAATAATTTCGCCAGCAAGAGCAATCCATTCCTTAACAAGCGGACCGACGCGCTGGTGGGCCGCGTGTTCACGCTGGAAAAGCCGATCGTCGACGGCTGCGGCACCGTGCGAATCGACGATACCATATGGCGCGTCGCTGGCCCCGATACGCCGGCCGGCAGCCGAGTCAAGATCGTGCAGGCGGATGGCGCGAGCCTGACGGTAGCCGCGGCGTAGCTATCTGTCCTCATTCGGGTGGGCGCTAGAGCGTTTCACATTTTGATTGAAGCATAACCAGCACTGGCGAAGTAGTTGGCGCATTCGCGAGGCTGGATGTCCTGGACGAGGTGACCGATATGGCGCCAAGTGTCCTCGATGGTGCGCTTCTGAGCTTGCCGCATCCAATGTTTGATCTTGGAGAAAGCCTGTTCGATCGGGTTAAGGTCGGGCGAGTATGGCGGCAGGTACCAGAGCCTGGCGCCAGCCGCCTTGATCATCTGCCTGACGGCTTTCGACTTGTGGCTTCCGAGGTTGTCGAGAATGACGATGTCGCCTTCGCGCAGGGTCGGCAGGAGAATGTGCTTCACGTAACCGCGGAAGCATTCCCCGTTGATCGGACCGTCGAAGACGCAGGGTGCCGTGAGTTGGTCATGGCGGAGCGCGCCGAGGAATGTGAGGGTACGCCAGTGACCGTGCGGAGCGAAGCCGCGCAGGCGGGCCCCTTTGGGTCCCCAGCCTCGCAAAGGGGCCATGTTGGTCTTGATCCAGGTCTCATCAATGAAGACGAGCCGGCCCGGATCGAGCCCGGCCTGCCAGGATCGCCAACGCAAGCGCCTACGAGAGACGTCGGCGCGAGCCTGTTCGAGGGCGAACAGTGTTTTTTTTGAACCGCAGCCCTTCCCGGCGCAGGAACAGCCAGACCGCATTGTGTGAGACCTTGACCCCGCGGGCTGCCAGTTCCGCCTTCAGACCATGCAGCGTCAGGTGCGGCGTCTGAGTGATCCGCTCGACGATGAAGGCGCGGTGTGGATCAAGCACAGGCTTACGGTGACCACCCATCTTGCCAGGCGCTACCGAGCCGGTCGTTCGATAACGCTGTGACCACTTCACAACTGACGAGACCGCAACGCCAAACCGTTCCGCCACAGATCGGCAGCTCTCACCTTTGGCAACGGCGGATACCGCGCGCTTACGTAAATCGTTGGAAATTGGTCGGACCATCGGATGCTGGCCTCCAGCCCAGCCAGCATCTTGAATCATATTCGCCCCAGCTCCGGAATCCCTTCCGATTCAATAAATCCGTGAACCGCTCTA
>DASTIS010000024.1:0-9465 GCA_035717365.1 Rhodanobacteraceae bacterium | reverse complement strand
TTCGCGTACAGCGGTTTCGTCGCAGCCCGCGCCTCGGTGCTGTTTTTCGGGCGCAGGTCCTTGCCATACATGTCGCCCATGAAGATCACGTAATCGCGTCCGGCGATGGTCTTGGCGAAATCGATGTTGGTGGCGTTGATGCCGGTCCAGTCCGGGATCATCAGCAACCCGGGCCGCGCCGTTTTCACGGCATCGTCCCAGACCAGCACGCCCTGCATGGCCTTGCCATCGACCGTGTAGTCGATCGTTTTCGTCTGCATCGCCGCGTGAACGAGTGGTGCAAAACCGAACAACAGTACCGCGATCAACATCCATCGAATTCGCATGATCGTCTCCTCTGCGTATCTGTGGGCTGGGAACGCGTGGAAAGCCCTCCCCTTTAGGGGAGGAGAAAAGCTGTAGCCCTCCCCCTCAGGGGGAGGGTTGGGTGGGGGTGGGGTTGCATTGGTTAATGTGAGCGCAAACCCATCCCCACCCCGACCCTCCCCTTGAAGGGGAGGGAGAAAAGCGCAGCCCTCCCCTTGAAGGGGAGGGAGAAAAGCGACGACCTCCCTCTTGAAGGGGGAAGAACAAAAGCGTACCGCGCTTCACGCTCTGCCTGCCGCGTGTGCCGAGAGACGGCGTTTCAATGGGCCGAACGCATCGACCGCGCGGATGCCGATGCCGCGCAATGCAGTCCAGCCCGGCGACTGCCGCGCGAACAGGCGTTCGATCGAGTCGAACGCACGAGCATCCAGCGCGGCGGCCGCACGCCGACGGCGCGCGTAACGTTGCAACACATGCGGCGCGGCGAAGTCGCGTCCGGCGGCGCGCGCATCGCCCAGCACGCTCGCCAGTTCGGCCACATCGCGCAACCCGAGGTTTGCACCCTGCCCGGCCAGCGGGTGCACCGCGTGCGCGGCATCGCCCAACAGGACGCAACGATCGGTTGCATACGTCTGCGCAAGCTGCAATTTCAACGGAAACGACGCGCGTGGCGTGGTCGCCGTGACCGAACCGAGCCGAAAATCCGAAGCCACGCCCGTCGCCGCGCAAAACCCCTCGTCATCGAGCGCGAGCACTTCGCGCGCCCGCGCATCCGGCAGCGACCACACGATCGAACTGCGCCCATCGGCGAGCGGCAGCAACGCGATCGGGCCCTCGCGCGTGAACCGCTGCCAGGCGGTCGCCTGATGCGCACGCTCCGTCGCGACGTGTGCCACCACCGCGCGCTGGTGGTAATCGCGTCCGCGCACCGCGATGCCGGCCTGCTTGCGCAACCGCGAGCGCGCGCCGTCGGCGATCACCAGCAACGCGGTCGAGAGCGTCGCGCCGTCGGCAAGATCCAGCGTGACGCGGTTGTCGCGAACGGCGAAAGACTCGACGTGCGCGGGGCACAGGCGGCGAACACCGGCGCCATCCAGCGCGCTCCACAATACGGAGGCCACCAGCTTGTTCTCGACGATCCAGCCGAGCTGTGCGCACCCTTCGCTTGCCGCGTCAAACGCGATTTCCGCGCCCGAGGCCGCATCCCAAACGCGCATCTGGTGGTACGGCGACACCCGCGCCGCCTTGATGGCAGGCCACACGCCGAGCTCATCCAACAGCCGCGCTGACGAGGGCGCCAAGGCAATCACGCGCAGGTCCTCGGGGTCGTCCGCGCGCCAATGCGCGGGCTCGCGGGCCTCCAGCAGCGCGACCGCGAACCCGCACCGCGCCAGCGCCAGTGCGCATGCTGCGCCGACCATGCCGCCACCCGCGACCGCGATATCCAGGGCGGGCCGGCGCGCGCTCACGGCGCCGGGTCCAACGTTGCCGCCGGCGGCTCGCCGCGAAACCCCATGCCGCGACGCGCAATGGCGTGCCGCAACGGCGGCACCCGATCCAGGGCGAACATCCCCAGTGAGCGCAACGGCGCCAGCGACGGCTGGGCGAGGCAGGCCAGCGAGACCAGTCCATGGCTGAATGCCACCACGCCGTCGCGGTCGGGCCGGCGGCGCGCGGCATAGTCGCTCAGCAATGCCGCTGCGCCCGGATCGTCGGCGCCGTCGACCAACTCCGCCAGTGTCAGTGCGTCGCGCAAACCGAGGTTGAACCCTTGCGCGCCGATCGGATGCACGGTCTGTGCGGCATTGCCGACCAGCACCACGCGCGGCGCCGTCAACGTTTCGGCCACCACGCGCCGGATACGGTGCGCGAAGCGTTTGCCGGGGCGCGTCAGGGCACCGAGCTTCCAGCCGAAGCGTCGCTGGGCCAGGGCGAGAAAGCCCGCGTCGTCCATCGCGGCGACTTCGTCGTGCCGATCCGCGGACACGGTCAATACCAGCCCGCGCCGGCGATTGGGCAGCGGCAACAATGCCACGGGGCCGTCATCGGTGAAGCGTTCGAACGCGCAATCCGGGATATCGTGTCCGCAGCCCACGGTGCAGACGAACAGACTTTGTCGGTAATCGTGTTCCTGCGCGCCGATGCCGACCTGCGCGCGTACGTTCGAATCGCTGCCGTCCGCACCGACCACCAGGCGCGCCTCGATTTCCTGCGCTCCGTCGTTCGTGGTGACGCGCGCGCGCCAACCGGACTCACCCGGAACCAGAGCTTCCAGCTTCGCCGGTGCAAGCCGCTGCACATTCCGGCATTCCGCAAGCCGTGCTTCCAGCGCCGACGCGAGCATCCGACCGGGAACGACCCGGCCCAGCGCGTCCACGCCGACCTCGTCCGCGCTCATGCGCACCCGCCCAAACTCGCCGGCCCGGCACACTTCGAGGCGCCGGATGGTGCCCGCCGCGGCTTCCAGGTACGGCCACACCTGCAACGCGCGCAGCGCGTTCACCGACGCGCGCGCAAGCACCAGATTGCGATCGTTGTCGTCACCGCCGCCGCGGACGGCGTCCGCGATTGGCGCGCGCGGCGGCGTGGCCTCGACCAGGGTCGCGCGACGGCCCGCCGCATCGAGCGCCAGCGCAAGGCTCGTGCCGACCAAGCCACCACCCACGATCAAGATGTCGCTGCGTTCCATCATCGCGCGATGATAACCGGTTGATGCGGGTCAGCCCGCGGCGCGCGCCGGTTGCAGTAAGCTAGGGGCGGTCAGATCAGGCTTGCTCGTCGTCGTTCCCGCGAAAACGGCAACCCGGCGCCTTTTCCACAATGTCCAAGGTCGCTGGTTCCCGGATATCGCCTGGCGATTCCGGGGTGACGAGCCAAATCAGGCTCTCCCGCAAAAAAGTCGCAATGAGGATGGATTCCATGTCGCAACAATTGCCCGCACGCTCCCCGCAATCGACCGTCTTTTCCCCCGGCACCCTGGTGTTGTGCGGGATGATCGCATTCACCGTCATCTATCGCCTGGGCGTGCATTTCGCCGCGGGCTCGATGCCGTGGAACTTCACCCCGGTCGAGGCGATGGCGCTGTTCGGCGGCGCATATTTCGCGAATCGCAAGCTTGCGATTGCGGTGCCCCTGGTGGCGCTGTTCATCGCGGATTGCTTCATCGGTTTCTACGGCTGGATGATGCCGGTGGTGTACGGCTGCGTGGTGCTGACCGCGATGGTCGGGTTTTCGTTGCGCGGACGCGTGCGCGTCGCCAACACCGCACTGGCGGCGATCGGCAGCGCGACCGGTTTCTACCTGGTCACCAACTTCTTCGTGTGGCTGGGCGGCACGATGTATCCGCATACCACGTCCGGCCTCATGGCGTCCTACGTGGCAGGTTGGCCGTTCTACCAGTACGGCAGCCTGCCCGGCACGTTGCTGTGGACGGCGGTACTGTTCGGCGGCTTTGCCCTGCTCGGCCGTCGCTGGGCCACGCTACGGCTCACGGCCGCGCATTGATGCCGGACCGTGGGCAATCGCCTTTCGAAAATCTATACGCGCACAGGTGACGACGGCACCACCGGGCTGGGTGACGGGTCGCGCACGCCCAAGGATTCCGCGCGCGTCGAAGCCTACGGCACGATCGACGAATTGAATTCCGTGATCGGCGTGATGCTTGCCTGTGACGGTGTGCCCGACGACGTGCGCGAACACCTCGTCCGCATCCAGCACGCGCTGTTCGACCTCGGCGGGGAGCTGTGCGTCCCCGGCATGGAGATGATCCACGACGCCGACGTCGCCGGGCTGGAACAGACGCTCGACCACTACAACGCCGACCTCCCAATGCTCAAGGAATTCATCCTTCCGGGTGGCGGCATGGCCGCCGCACAATGCCACGTCGCTCGCACGGTGTGCCGGCGCGCCGAACGTCGCGTGGTGACCCTGGCGCGCAACGAGACCGTACGCCCGCAGGCGGTGAAGTACCTCAACCGCCTGTCCGACCTGCTGTTCGTGCTGTCCCGCGTACTCGCCCGCGCCAGCGGGCACGGCGAGGTCTTGTGGCAACACGAAAAGCGTCCGCGTCCCAAGCCGCAAACTTGACAAGAGGCGCGTCCAGCATGCGGATCTACACCCATCCCGCCTGCTTCGATCACGACCCCGGTGGTGATCATCCCGAATCGCCGGCGCGGCTGCGTGCGGTGTTCACGGCGCTGGGCGATCCCCGTTTTGCCGCACTCGAGCGTTTCGAGGCGCCGCGCGCGACGCGCGAGCAACTCCAACGCGTTCATGCCGCCAGCTACATCGATCACGTCTTCGCCAGTGCGCCGGCGCAAGGTCACGCGCGTCTCGATCCCGATACCGTGATGTCGCCGGGATCACTGGAAGCCGCGTTACGCGCGGCCGGCGCTGCGTGTGCGGCGGTCGATGCGGTCCTGGACGACGCAACACGCCGCGCCTTCTGCGCGGTGCGTCCTCCCGGCCACCACGCCACCCGCGACCAGGCCATGGGATTCTGCCTGTTCAACAGCGTCGCGGTCGCCGCGGCACACGCGCTGGCTACCCGCGATATCGACCGCGTCGCAATTGTCGATTTCGACGTCCACCATGGCAACGGAACCCAGGACATCTTCCAGCACGATGCACGTGTGTCCTACGCATCCAGTCACCAGATGCCGCTGTACCCCGGCACCGGCGCGGCCAGCGAACGCGGTGTGGGCAACATCCACAACGCCCCGCTGCCGCCGGGCGCACGGTCCGCCGAATTCCGTGCGGCGTGGGAAGAAAAACTGCTGCCCGAACTCGACCTGTTCCGTCCACAACTGTTGCTGATTTCCGCCGGGTTCGACGCCGACGCCCGCGACCCGTTGGCGCAACTGCAACTCATGCCCGACGACTACGCATGGATCACCCGACGTCTGTGCAGACTCGCCGACCGGCACGCCGACGGCCGCATCGTGTCAACGCTCGAAGGTGGGTACGACCTCGACGCGCTGCGCGAGGGCGTTGCGGCACACGTGGCGGCATTGATGGCATGACGCACGTTGCCGTCGCGTCGGCAACGGTCGAATGTTGACCCGGGCGCCGCTAAATTGACGGCTTCGCTGCTCGAGAGGCACCCCCCACATGTCATCCGGCCACGCCAACCCGATCAAGGCGATCCTGCTCGCGCTGGGCGCCAATTTTGCGATCTTCGTCGCCAAACTTGGCGCCGCCATCGTCACCAGCTCCGGGGCGATGATGGCCGAAGCGGTGCATTCGCTGGCCGACTGCGGCAACCAGGGATTGCTCCTGCTTGGCATCCGCCAGGCCAAACGCCCGCCATCCGACGAATATCCTCTGGGCTGGGGCCGCGCCTTGTACTTCTGGTCATTCCTCGTGGCGATCCTGCTGTTCAGCGTGGGGGGCATGTTCTCGATCTACGAAGGCATCCACAAGTTGACCGCGCCGGAACCGCTCAAATGGCCGTGGCTGGCCATAGGCGTGCTGGTGTTCGGCATCATTGTCGAAGGTATTTCGATGCGTGGCTGTTTGCACGAAGTGAACAAGGCGCGTGGCGAACAAACGTTGTGGACATGGTTTCGCCAGACCCGCTCCAGCGCGCTGCTGGTGATCTTCGGCGAGGACCTGGCGGCCCTGCTCGGCCTGTGCTTCGCCACCATCGCCGTGGGCGCCACCATGCTCACGGGCAACCTGATGTTCGACGCGGCCGGCACCGTCGCGATCGGGGTGTTGCTGATCGTGGTGTCAGTGCTGATCGCCATCGAGGTCAAGGCGCTGCTGATCGGCCAGGGCGTCGAACCCCGCCGCCGTGCCGAACTGCTGGCGTTCCTGCACGGCCGCGAGGAAATCGCCGAGGTGCTCCACCTCATCACCCTGCAGATCGGCGACGATGTCATGGTGTCGGTCAAGGCGCGCATGCAACCCGGCAGCAGCGGGCACGGCCTGGTCGAGGCGATCAATGCCGTCGAGGCGGCGATGAAAGCTGAATTCAGCGAGGTGCGCTGGAGCTTCTTCGAGCCGGATGTGGTGGACTAGACCGTGTGCGGCTCCGATGCTTGTTGCCGGGCAGGAATTCCCGCTTCCGTCTCTCCGCATTGGGACGGCACCTGGGGCCGCAGGCATGGCGAGCGTTGCCGGAAAGGACAGGGTAGACGCTGCGCGCCGGCCGGCTCTTGGGCAATCGCCGTTGCAGGAGTACAGCCGCGTGCGACCTGTCGCCTTCCAGCAAGCACGGCGCCACTGGTCGCCTGCAGGCAGGCTCCTACCAAACCATGCCGGCGGGATTTTCGCAGGAGCGTACCTGCGCGCGATCGTGCTCGCCGCTTGGGCCCGCCGACGGCGCGATCCCCTTCGTTCCGAAGGGGATGAAATGCGCTAGTGGAGTGCGCCGTGGCAGTGTTTGTATTTCTTGCCGCTGCCGCACGGGCACGGGTCGTTGCGGCCGATCTTGGGGCCGCTGCGCACGACGGGGGCGGTTGCGGTGGCGACCGCGCCCGCCGCGGCGCCTGCGTGTTCGCCATCGCCGCCGGGCTGCGGTGACGAATCGAAGCCGGTGGTCTGTGCGTGCTGGAATTCCATCGCGCGGGCTTCGGCGGCGCGGCGCTGCTCGGCTTCGAGCGCGGCGACTTCTTCCTCGCTGCGAATGCGCACGCGCGCAAGGGTTTGCACGAGTTCGCGCTTGATGCGCTCGAGCATGTCCTGGAACAGCCGGAATGCCTCGCGCTTGTATTCCTTCTTGGGATCGACCTGCGCGTAGCTGCGCAGGTAGATGCCCTGGCGAAGGTAGTCCATGCTGGCAAGGTGGTCTTTCCACGCGCCGTCGACGACGGTCAGCATCACGTGCTTTTCCAGCGCGCGCATCACCTCGGGCCCGACCTGCTGCTCCTTGGCCGCGAACATGGTGTCGGCGGCGTCGGCCACGTGTTGATGGATGGTTGCCGCATCGGCTTCCTCGGCTGTTTCCATCCAGCGCGCCAGATCCAACTCCATGCCGAAATCCGATTCCAACGCTTTCTGCAAGCCGGGAAGGTCCCATTGCTCGTCGATGCTTTCGTTGGGAACGTACTGCTGGGCCAACGATTCGAACACGTCGCGACGGATGTCGGCGACGGTTTCGGCGACGTCCTCGGATTCGAGCAGCTCCCTGCGCTGCTCGTAGATCACCTTGCGCTGGTCGTTGGCGGTGTCATCGAACTCCAGCAACTGCTTGCGGATATCGAAGTTGTGCGCTTCGACCTTGCGCTGGGCCTTCTCGATCTGGCGGCTGACCAGCTTGTCCTCCAGCGCATCGTCATCCTTCATGCCGAAGCGCTGCATCCAGCGCACCAGCCCGGCGCCGCCGAAGATGCGCATCAGGTTGTCCTGCAACGACAGGTAGAAGCGCGAGGAACCCGGGTCGCCCTGGCGCCCGGAACGTCCGCGCAACTGGTTGTCGACGCGCCGCGATTCGTGGCGCTCGGTGCCGATGATGTGCAACCCGCCGGACTGGATCACCTGCTGGTGGCGTTCCTTCCACTCGGTCTTGACGCGTTCCTTGTCGGCATCGGTGGCGTCTTCCGGCAACTCGGCCAGCGCGGCCTCGAGGCTGCCGCCCAGCACGATGTCGGTGCCGCGGCCGGCCATGTTGGTGGCGATGGTCACCGCACCCGGCGCACCGGCCTGCTCGACGATCTTGGCCTCGCGTTCGTGTTGCTTGGCGTTCAACACCTCGTGCGTGACCCCGGCCTTCTGCAGCAAGCCGTGGACCAGTTCCGACACCTCGATGGACGCAGTACCCACCAGCACTGGCTGGCCGCGCTTGCGGCACTCCCGGACGTCCTCAAGCACCGCCTTGAACTTGGCGTCGGGCTGGAGGAACACCAGGTCGGCATTGTCCTTGCGGATCATCGGCTTGTTGGTCGGGATCACCACCACGTCCAGGCTGTAGATCGACTGGAACTCGAAGGCTTCCGTATCCGCCGTACCGGTCATGCCCGACAGCTTGTCGTACATCCGGAACAGGTTCTGGAAGGTGATGGTCGCCATCGTCTGGTTTTCACGCTGGATCGGCACGCCTTCCTTGGCCTCGACGGCCTGGTGCAGGCCTTCGGACCAGCGCCGCCCCGCAAGGGTACGGCCGGTAAACTCGTCGACGATGATGATCTCGCCATCGCGCACGATGTAATCGACATCGCGCTGGTACAACGCATGGGCGCGCAGACCCTGATTGAGATGGTGCACCACGGCCAGGTTGCGCGCGTCGTACAGCGTCGAGTCGTCATCCAGGATGCCGTTCTGCCGCAGCAGCTGCTCGGCGTGCTCCATGCCCTCCTCGGACAGGTGGACCTGCTTCTGCTTTTCATCGACGTAGTAGTCGCCGGGCTCGGGCGGCTCGCCGGCCACCGATTCCTTGGCCTGGCGGGTCAGGTGCGGGACGACCCGGTTGACCCGGATGTACAGCTCGGGCGATTCCTCGGCCGGCCCGGAAATGATCAGCGGGGTGCGCGCCTCGTCGATCAGGATCGAATCGACCTCGTCGACGATCGCGTAGTGCAGGCCGCGCTGGTAGCGCTGGTCCTTCGACACCGCCATGTTGTCGCGCAGGTAGTCGAAGCCGAATTCGTTGTTGGTGCCGTAGGTGATGTCGGCGGCGTAGGCCTCGGCCTTGTCCGACATCTCCATGCCCGGCCACACCACGCCCACGGTCAGCCCGAGGAAGCTGTAGACCTTGCCCATCCACGCCGCGTCGCGCTTGGCGAGGTAGTCGTTGACGGTGACCACGTGCACGCCCTTGCCTTCGAGCGCGTTCAGGTACACCGGCAAGGTCGCGACCAGGGTCTTGCCCTCGCCGGTGCGCATCTCGGCGATCTTGCCCTGGTGCAGCACGATGCCGCCGATCATCTGCACGTCGTAGTGCCGCATGCCGATCACGCGCTGGCTGGCTTCACGCACCACCGCAAAGGCCTCGGGAAGGATCTTGTCCAGGCTCTCGCCGTTGGCGATGCGCTGCTTGAACTCGGCAGTCTTGGCGCGCAGGGCGTCGTCGTTCAGACTCTGCATCTCGGGCTCGAGCGCGCTGATGCGCGCCACCGCCTTCGACATTTGGCGCAGCACGCGTTCATTGCGGCTACCCAGGAGATTCTTCAGGATATTTGGCATCGGACTGGATTCGTGGTTCCGGACTGCGGCAAAAGG
>DASTIS010000023.1:0-4536 GCA_035717365.1 Rhodanobacteraceae bacterium | reverse complement strand
ACTGAAAAGCGGAAACTGGTCGGCGAGGTGTTCTCGTCCGTCGCCGGCAAATACGACGTGATGAACGACCTGATGTCGTTCGGCATCCATCGCCTTTGGAAGCGGCATTTCGTCGCGACCTCCGGGATCCGCAAAGGCGATCGCGTACTGGATCTTGCCGGTGGCACCGGCGACATCGCGGCACTGCTGCTGCCGCGGGTGGGCAGGGCGGGTGGAGTCGTGATTGGTGACGTCAATGCCGCGATGCTGCACGCGGGGCGCGATCACCTGCTGGACCGGGGCTTGCTGGAGGGCCTGCGCTGGGCGCAGCTCGATGCCGAGGCGTTGCCGTTCCCCGACACAGTCTTCGATGCGGTGACGATGGCCTTCGGCCTGCGCAACGTCACCGACAAGGACAAGGCGCTGCGCGAAATGCAACGCGTCCTGAAGCCGGGCGGCCGCGTGTTGATCCTGGAGTTTTCGCGGGTCAACCAGGACTGGCTGAAGCCGCTGTACGATTTTCATTCGTTCCAGGTGCTGCCACGCATCGGCAAGCTGGTCGCCCACGACGAAGGCAGCTACCGCTACCTCGCCGAGTCGATCCGCAAGCATCCCGATCAGGCCGCATTGAAGGCGATGATGGAGACCGCTGGCTTCCGCAACGTTCAAGTGCGCAATCTTTCTGCCGGCATCGTCGCGATCCATCGCGGTTACAAGATCTAGCGAGAGACCCACATTCGTGTCGTCATTCCGGGGCGGTCTGCGGCTCCATCGCAGGCCGAACCCGGAATCGGTTGTCGGATGCATTGAAACCGATTCCGGATCGCGCCCGCTGCGCGGGCTTGTCCGGAATGACAACGCTATTGATGTAATGTCGGACATCGGAGGAACAAGCCGTCATGCGCGAGCTATACCCCGAAATCGAGCCTTACCGCACCGAACGCTTCCCGGTCAGCGACCGGCATACCCTGTATCTCGAGGAATGCGGCAATTCCGAGGGCCTGCCGGTGGTGTTCCTGCATGGTGGGCCCGGGGCGGGGCTGGAGGTGTATCACCGTCGGTTCTTCGATCCGCAGCGGTACCGCGTCGTGCTGTTCGACCAGCGCGGCGCCGGCAAATCGACGCCGTTCGCCGACCTCGAGGACAACACGACGCAGGCGCTCATCGCCGACCTCGAGAAAATCCGCGTGCACCTCGGCATCGAACGCTGGCTGGTGTTTGGCGGTTCGTGGGGTTCGACCCTTGCGCTGGCGTACGCCGAAACCCACCCGGAGCGTGTGACCGCGCTGGTGGTGCGCGGCATCTTCCTGGGCCGCCCCGAGGAGGACAGCTGGTTGTTTCAGGAAGGCGGCGCGTCGCGGATATGGCCGGAAGCCTGGCAGCGTTTTGCTTCGGCGATTCCCCCCGACGAGCGCGGGGACATGCTGGGGGCGTACTGGAAGCGGCTGACTTCCGACGACGAAGCGGTGCGTATCGCCGCCGCGCGCGCGTGGGCCGCGTGGGAAGGCAGCGCGCTCACCCTGGCGCAATCACCCGAAACCGTGGCCGAATTTTCCGAGCCCGGGGTCGCGGTAAGTTTGGCGCGCATCGAGGCCCACTACTTCCGCAACCGGGTGTTCCTGGAACCGAACCAGTTGCTGCGCGACATCGACCGGATCCGACACATTCCCGCGGTCATCGTGCACGGCCGTTATGACATCATCTGCCCGGCCAAGACCGCGTTCGACCTGCATGCCGCGTGGCCGGAAGCGGAGTTCCACGTGGTGGTGGCCGGTCACGCGGCGTCCGAGCCCGCAATCGTGGACAAACTCGTCGAGGCGACCGACGCGTTCGCCGATCGCTTGTCTTGAAAACGGGAGCAAAAGCAGAGTGTCCGCGAATGAGCGCGAATGAAGCAAGGACCAGACAGCCCGGTGACGTTGCTCATTTGCTTTCCTTGCGTTCCCGATGCAACCCTGTGACGAAGACCCGCACAGCGGGCGCGAGTTGTCGGGATGACGGATTGCATCAAGCTGCGCGCAGATCCTCGGTGATCGTGCCCCAGTTCGCGACTTCGGCTTCGTGCGGCGCGTCGCGCCAGGTTTCCGCCAGCGCGGACGCGTACCAGTCCTGCATGGATGGCAGCGCCAGCAGGCGTTGTGCGTATTCGTTGGCGCGGTCGCCGAGCGGCGGCGAGTAGGTCTGGATGCGGAACGCGACCGGTGCGTAAAACGCATCCGCCGCGGTGAATTCGGCACCGGCGAGGAACGGGCCGCCGAAACGCTCGAACCCCTCGTTCCACAATTCGTCCACGCGCGCGAGATCGCGCGACAGCGCGTCCACGATCCGGTGCAGCTTCACGCGGATGCCGCAGTTCATCGTGCACTGCTCCCGCAACGCGGGAAATCCGGAGTGCATTTCCGCCGCTGCCGAGCGCGCGAAGGCACGCGCCGTGGCATCGGCCGGCCACGCGCCGGGGTGGCGTTCGGCGACGTACTCGGCGATCGCCAGCGAGTCCCAGACCACCGTGTCGCCGTCGACCAGGCACGGCACCTTGCCGCTGGGCGAGAACGTGCGGAATTTTTCCCAGCTCGAGCCCGTCTCGAACTGGACCAGTTTCTCCTCGAACGGAATGCCGCGTTCACGCAGCAGCACCCATGGACGCAGCGACCACGAGGAATAGTTCTTGTTGGCGAGGTACAGGCTGAACATGGGGAATTCCTGCGCGGGGGAGCCGCCGATTCTACGCTGCGGAGGGGTGGCGTTGCGCACGGCGTTCCGCACGCGCAAGGACCGCAGGCGGCTGGCATACTCGGTGTTTCATCGATCCACAGGAGCGTCCATGCGCCTTCTTTCCACACTCGCCCTCGGCGCTTTCGTGTTGCCGGTCGCGGCACAGGCCACCGATCCGCATTCCTATGCGCAGCCACAGGACGTCGTCGTCAATCACATCGACCTGGACCTCACCGTCGACTTCGCGCATGAGCAGCTCGACGGCGTCGCCACGCTGACGCTGGACTGGAAGAATCCAGACGCGCGCGACCTGGTGCTGGACACCAGCGCGCTCACGATCGCCTCCGTGGAAGCACTGGACGCGCAGGGCCATGCGCATGCGCTGCCGTTCCAGCTGGCCGAACCCGTCAAGGCAATGGGGTCCAGGCTCACCATTGACGCGCCCGCACACCCGCGGGAAGTGCGGATCGCCTACAAGACGTCGCCCGATGCGTCCGGCCTGCAGTGGCTGGCGCCGGCACAGACCGCCGACAAGCAGGCGCCGTTCCTGTTCTCGCAATCGGAAGCGACCCACGCGCGCTCGTGGATCCCGTTGCAGGATTCCCCCGCGATCCGCTTCACCTGGCACGCCCACGTCAGCGCGCCGCGGGACCTGCGGGTGGTGATGAGCGCGCCCAACGATCCGAAACATTCGCTGGACGGTTCGTTCGATTTCACCCAGACCCATCCGGTGCCCTCGTATTTGATGGCGATCGCGGCGGGCGACCTGGCCGTTCGCGAGACCGGGCCGCGCAGCGCGGTGTATGCCGAGCCGTCGGTGGTCGACAAGGCCGCGCACGAGTTCGAGGACACCGAAAAGATGATCGAAACGGCGGAGTCGTTGTATGGCCCGTACCGCTGGGGCCGCTACGACATCCTGGTGCTGCCGCCATCGTTCCCGTACGGCGGCATGGAAAATCCCAACATGACCTTCGCGACGCCGACGGTGCTGGTGGGCGACAAGTCGCTGGTGTCGCTGGTCGCGCACGAGCTCGCGCATTCGTGGTCGGGCAATCTGGTGACCGCTGCGTCCTGGCGCGACATCTGGCTCAACGAGGGCATCACGACCTACGTGCAGGGCCGCATCACCGAAGCGCTGTACGGCAAGGGTCAGGCCAACGAGGAAACCCTGCTCGCGATCCGCAATCTCGAGAAAACCATTGGCAAGATGTCGGAAAACGCGCAGCGGCTTGCCCCCGAGCCGCGCGAGATCGACGCCGACGACGAGCTTTCCGACGTTGCCTACGACAAGGGCTCGTGGTTCATGCGCACGCTTGAGCAGAAATTCGGGCGCGAGGATTTCGACGAATACCTCGAAGGCTATTTCAACCACTTCGCCTGGCACAGCATCACCACCGAGCAGATGCTGGCGTACGTGAAGCCCAACCTGATCGGGAAATACCCCGGCAAGATGAGTTGGGACGAGGTGAAGGACTGGGTGTATGGCGCGGGGATCCCGAAGGACGCGCCGATTCCGGACTCGCCACGCTTCGATGCAATCGACCAGGAGCGCTCGGCATTCCTCGATGGCCAGCTCGCCGCCGACAAGCTGGACGCAGGGACATGGAACACCCAGGAGTGGATGTATTTCCTCGACCGCCTGCCCGATGCGCCACCGCTTGCGAAAATGCAGGAACTCGACGCCGCCTGGCACCTTACCGGCAACCCGAACGCCGAGATCGGCATGCGTTGGTACGTGCACGCGATCGCGGCCGGCGACAAGGCGGTGTGGCCCGCGGCGGCCGAGCATGCAACCCGGATCGGCCGGCTCTACTTGACCATGCCGATCTACAAGGCGTTCGTGCA
>DASTIS010000022.1:0-12463 GCA_035717365.1 Rhodanobacteraceae bacterium | reverse complement strand
GTTGCCGGAGATCGTCACGCCGTCGTCGCCGGTCAGTCCGGCCGGGAACATCGAGTGGGTGATGAACCAGAACGCGATCGCCGCCAGCACCGCCGAGACGATCACGCCCTTGTACAACGCGCCCATGATCGAGCCGCCCTGCTTCACGCGCACGAAAAAGGTGCCGATGATCGAGGCGATGATCGAGGCTGCGCCGAGGACGAGCGGATACAGTACGGCATCCGGATTGGCGGCAAATGCCAGCCCGCCCAGCAGCATGGTGGCGACCACGGTCACCGCGTAGGTCTCGAACAGGTCGGCGGCCATGCCGGCGCAGTCGCCGACATTGTCCCCGACGTTGTCGGCAATCACCGCCGGGTTGCGCGGGTCGTCCTCGGGAATACCGGCCTCGACCTTGCCCACGAGGTCTGCGCCGACGTCCGCGCCCTTGGTGAAGATGCCGCCGCCCAGGCGCGCGAAGATCGAGATCAGCGAGGAACCGAAGGCCAGGCCGACCAGCGCGTGCAGCGCGGCCTCGCCGGTGTAGCCGAAGTGCGGCAGGATCATGAAGTAGCCGGTGACCCCCAGCAGCGCCAGCCCCACCACCAGCATGCCGGTGATGGCGCCGCCGCGAAACGCCACGTTCATGGCCGGGCCGATGCCGCGACGCGCCGCCTCGGCGGTGCGCACGTTCGCACGCACCGAGACATTCATGCCGATGTAGCCGGTGGCGCCGGAAAGGATCGCACCGATGGCGAAACCGATCGCCGTGGCCCAGTTGAGAAAGAAGCCGACCAGCAGGAACAGCACGACGCCGGCGATGGCGATGGTGCCGTACTGGCGGTTCAGATACGCGCGTGCGCCTTCCTGGATGGCGCCCGCGATTTCGCGCATGCGATCGTTGCCGGCGGGCTGCTTCATGATCCAGCCCGTGGAAACGACGCCATAGAGAATCGCGACGATCGCGCAACCCAGCGCGACCCACATCCCATACTGCTGCAACATCGGAAACCCCTTTCACAGGAACCCGCAACGGGCAATCCTCCCAGTATAGCGGCGACGCGCCGCCGGAGCAGCTTCGCGACGCAGGGTAGTGGTGACGTTTCAGGCCTAGAATGCCGTGTCCGCCCTGCAGGCAAGGGCACGCGAGGGAGCTTGCATGAATGCCAATCGTTTTGCGGCGTGCCGCGCCGCGTTCCGAAAGCTGCACGAGAGCGGCTGTTTCCTGATCCCGAATCCGTGGGATGCCGGTTCCGCGCACGCGTTGGCGGCGCTCGGCTTCAATGCGCTGGCGACCACCAGTTCCGGGTTTGCCTGGTCACGCGCCAAGCCCGATCACGCGCCGGACCTGGACGAGGTGCTGGCGCATTGCCGCGAGATCGTCGAGGCCACCGGGTTGCCGGTCAACGTCGATTTCGAGGACGGACATGCACGCGCCCTGGATGGGTTGAAGAAAAACGTGCGACGTTGCGTCGAAACCGGTGTCGCCGGATTGTCGATCGAGGATTCGACCGGCGACGCCACGCAACCCCTGTACGAGTTCGACGAGGCCGTCGCGCGGATGCGAGCGGCGCGCGAAGCCATCGACGCGTCGGGTGCGGACGTGATGTTGATCGGACGCGCCGAGTGTTTTCTGGTCGGCCATCCCGACCCGTTGCATGAATCGCTGAAACGCCTGCGCGCCTATGCCGAGGCCGGTGCCGATTGCCTGTATGCGCCGGGCGCAGGCAAGCCCGAACAAATCGCCGCGATCGTGCA
This sequence comes from Rhodanobacteraceae bacterium, assembly GCA_035717365.1. Lineage (GTDB taxonomy): Bacteria > Pseudomonadota > Gammaproteobacteria > Xanthomonadales > Rhodanobacteraceae > 66-474. Next base: position 10,726 of record DASTIS010000022.1, on the reverse strand, counting down.
GGCCGTCGCGCCCAAGCCGGTGAACGTGCTGGTCGGCGGGCCTGCGCCGTACACGCTGGCCGATATGGCGAAGCTCGGCGTGCGCCGCGTCAGCGTCGGCGGTGCGCTGGCCGGTGCCGCGTGGGGCGGTTTCCTGCGCGCCGCGCGCAGTTTGGCGGCTGGACGTTTCGACGGCTTCGCCGACAACGCCAGCCACGGTGAATTGAATGACCTGTCGACATCGTAGGTTGGGTTGAATCCGCGCTGTTTGCGGGTGAAGCCCAACAGCGTCGTTCGGTATCGTTGGGCATCACCGGATGAGGCCCGGCGCGGCTTTTTGTTGGGCTTCGCGAGGAGCCGCTCAGTCCAACCTGCGTTGTGAACAGCGGCACGTAGGTTGGGTTGAATCCGCGCTGTTTGCGGATGAAGCCCAACAGCGTCGTTCGGTGTCGTTGGGCATCCCCGGATGAGGCCCGGCGCGGCTTTTTGTTGGGCTTCGCGAGGAGCCGCTCAGCCCAACCTACTCGAACGGCGGAAGCTTCTTCTTCAACGCGACATTTTTCAACGTGACGTACTCCGGCAGGCCATCCTTGCCGAACGGCGGCGGCGCTTCGCCGCGGATCAACGGGGAGAGGTAACGGCGGGCCGCGGCGGTGATGTGCAATCCGTCCCTGGTGATGAAGGAGCGCGGCAGTTTCTTTTCGCGATTGGCGATCCTGTCGAGCTTTGCCGTTGCGATTTTCCAGCGGTACGGCGAATCGGAGGTGCGCTCGATCACCGGCATCACCGCATTCTCGCCCGCCAGTGCCAGTTCGACCGCCGCCTTGCCGACCGCAATGGCCTGTTCGAGGTCGGTTTTCGACGCGATGTGGCGGGCCGAACGTTGCAGGTAATCCGGCAGCGCCCAGTGCGTCTTCAATTCCAGTTTGGCGCGGATCAGTCCCGCCAGCGCCGGCGCGACCCCGCCCAACTGGGTGTGGCCGAATGCATCGGTGCCGGCGTGTGCATCGGCGACGAATTTGCCGTCCGGATAGCGGATGCCTTCGCTGGCGGCGACCACGCAGCAACCGACCCGTTCGACGGTTTCGCGCACGCGCTGCAGGAACGCATCCGGTTCGAACACGAGTTCGGGAAACAGGATGAGGTGGGGCGCGTCGTCGCGGCTTTGGGCGGCCAGCCCTGCGGAGGCCGCAATCCAGCCGGCGTGCCGGCCCATCACCTCCATCACGAACACCCTGGTCGAGGTGTCCATCATCGACATCACGTCCAGCGCGCATTCGCGCAAGCTGACCGCGGTGTACTTGGCGACCGAGCCGAAACCCGGGCAGCAGTCGGTGACCGCGAGGTCGTTGTCCACGGTCTTGGGTACGCCGATGCAACGAAGATCGTAGCCCATCGCCTTGCCGAGCTTCGACAGCTTCAGCGCGGTGTCGGCCGAATCGTTGCCGCCGTTGTAGAGGAACCAGCGGATCCCGTGGGCGCGGAAAACCTCGATCAGGCGCTCGTATCGGGCGCGATCGTCCTCGAGCGATTTCAGCTTGACCCGGCACGACCCGAACGCGCCGCCGGGCGTGTGTTTCAACGCGGCGATCGCGGCCGGCGACTCCTTCGCGGTATCGATCAGGTCCTCGCGCAGCGCGCCGAGGATCCCGTTGCGCGCGGCGTACGCGGTGACCTTGTGGCGGCGGCAGGCCTCGATCACCGCTGCGGCGGTGGCGTTGATCACGGCGGTGACCCCCCCCGACTGCGCGTACAATAGCTTGCCTGCCGGGTTCGGGGCTGTCGTTTTCGAGGTCGCGTTCATGCGGGTTCCGTGCCGGACGTGGCGTTGACGGGGCGGTTGTTCAGCCGCTAGCGTACTTGCCAAACGGGAATTTGTTAACGAAGGCGCCGCCGCTTCCGCGGGCCGACGGGCTGTCGCAGCCCGTCGGGGCGGGCCATGGATGGTCCACCGCGGATCAAGCAGCGCTTGATCCGGCGAAGCCGGGTCCGGGCGTGTACCGGGCTCGGCGTGTCGGGAAAGTGCAGGTCGGCACTTTTTCGGCAGACTGCTAAATGAGGAATCGCATGCGCATCGTATTGCTCGGCGCGCCCGGATCGGGCAAGGGAACCCAGGCCAAGCGTCTGAAGGTGGAGCTGGGTATTGCACACATCTCGACTGGTGATCTGCTGCGCGCGGCAGTCAAGGCCGGCACGCCGCTGGGCCGCAAGGCGAAGGCAGTGATGGAAGCCGGGCAATTGGTGTCGGACGACATCGTGCTGGGCCTGCTGGACGAGCGCCTTGCGCAGCCGGACGCGCAAGCCGGCTTCATCCTCGATGGCTATCCCCGCAATCTCGCGCAAGCCGGTGCACTGGACGAATTGCTGACGCGTCTCGAGCGGCCGCTCGACGCAGTGGTGAAGTTGAACGTGCCCGACGCCGTCATCGTCAAGCGCTGTGAAATCCGCTTCGAGCAGGAGCACCGCGCCGACGACAATCCGGAGACCGTGCGCAAACGCCTCGCGGTGTATGCCGAACAGACCGCGCCGCTGGCGGATTTCTACTCGCAGCGCGGGCTGCTGGCCGAAATCGATGGGGTGGGGGACATCGGGGCAATTGGCGACCGGGTGCTCGCCGCGCTGCGCGCACGCGTCGGCACGGGCACCAGCGCCTGATCTTGCCCGCGTATCTCGCCAGCGTCCGCGATTTGTGCCTGTTCCGGCGTGGTCCGGAGGACATGCCATATTCGCCTCGGTTGTTGATCGCGTTGCTCATCGCGGGCGGCGTGCTGCAGGTGGGCTTCAATCTCCACGACGGTGTCCGGCCGGCGCTGGTCGCAGGCTCGGTCCTCGGCAGCCTGGCCGCCATCGCGGCCGTCTTCCTGCTGTTGCGTGGGCGTGCCAAATCCGAGCGGTTCGTGCAAACGACGATGGCCCTTGCGATCGTGTACCTGTTGTTCGGCATCGCCACCAGTTTTCTGACGCTGTTGCTTCCAATGAAGGAGCTGCGGGAACAGTTGCTGTCCGAGCCTGCCCATTTGCCACCGCTGACCGGCAGCCAGACACTCGTGATGGTGGCGATCACGGCATTGGGAATCTGGCAGCTGTGCATCTGGATCGGCACCCTGCGTCGTGCGCTGGACATCCCCCTCGCGGGTGGCGTTCTGGTATTCCTGATGCTGGTGCTCGTCAATTTGATCGTCACGAGCGTGGTCGCCAGCGTGATCGGCGTGGCCTGAGCGTCCGGCGGAGCGACATGCGCATCCACATCCTCGGCATCTGCGGCACCTTCATGGGCGGCATCGCGGTGCTGGCGCGTGAACTCGGCATCGACGTCGCAGGCTCCGACGCCAACGTGTACCCGCCGATGAGCGACCAGTTGCGTGCCCTGGGGATTGCGTTGCAGGAGGGCTGGTCGGCCGAACACCTGAAGCCCGCGCCGGATCGAGTGGTGGTCGGCAATGCGTTGTCGCGCGGCAATCCCGCGGTCGAATACATGCTGGACGAAGCGTTGTCCTACACCTCGGGGCCGCAATGGCTGGGTGAAAACGTGTTGCGCGGTCGCGCGGTGCTCGCGGTCGCGGGCACCCACGGCAAGACCACGACCAGCAGCCTGCTCGCGCACCTGCTCGACGCCGCCGGGCTCGCGCCGGGGTTCCTGATCGGTGGGGTGCCGGAGAACTTCGGGGTGTCGGCCAGGATGGGTAAAGAACGGGGTCAGGTTCACTTTTCACGCGGCGCGCTCGCGGAGGGGAAAAGCGCGCGGAAAAGTGAACCTGACCCCGTTCTTTGGGACGCCGTTTCGCCATTTGTGATCGAAGCGGACGAATACGACACCGCGTTCTTCGACAAGCGCTCGAAGTTCGTGCATTACCACCCGAACATCGCGATCCTCAACAACCTCGAATACGACCACGCCGACATCTTTCCCGATGTGGCGGCCATCCAGCGCCAGTTTCATCACCTGATCCGCACGGTGCCCGGCAATGGGCGGCTGATCGTGAATGCCGAGGATGCGCGTCTTGCCGAGGTGCTGGCGATGGGTTGCTGGACGCCGGTCGAGACCTTCGGGATCGACGACGGTGACTGGCGCGCGCGATTGAGCGAGCCGGACGGCTCCGTGTTCGAGGTGGCGCGGATGGGTATTTCGATCGGCGAAGTACGCTGGAACCTCAACGGCCGCCACAACGTGATGAACGCGCTGGCGGCACTGGCGGCGGCCAGCGCGGCGGGCGTCGATCCGAAAGCGCTGTTGCCCGCGTTCGCAGGTTTCCAAAGCGTCAAACGGCGGATGCAAGAACTTGGTGAAGTGAACGGGGTGCGCGTCTACGACGATTTCGCGCACCATCCGACCGCGATCGCGACGACACTGGCCGGTTTGCGCGCGAAGGTCGGCCCGGCGCGGATCCTGGTTGCGCTGGAGCCGCGCTCCAATTCGATGCGTGCGGGCGCGCACGCGGCGGCGCTGGCACCCGCGCTCGCGGATGCCGATCGCGTGGCGTTGTTGCAGCGTCCGGAACTGTCGTGGGACGCACACCGCGTCACCGGCGCGCTGGGCGGTCGCGGCGACGCGGTGCCGACCGTGGCCGACCTGGTCCGGTGGCTGGCAGCGGAAGCGCGGCCGGGCGACCACGTGGTGTTCATGTCCAACGGCGGTTTCGAGAACGCGCCCCGGCGGTTCCTGGAGGTGTTGCGCGCAGGCTAGACTCGGGGTGTGAAACGCCACGAGATCCCGCTGTTCCCGCTCAACGCCGTGCTGTTCCCGGGCAGCACGCTTGGCCTGAGGATCTTCGAACTGCGTTACGTCGACATGGTGCGCGAGTGCGCGCGCAACGACGACGTATTCGGGGTGTGCCTGATCATGCAGGGGCAGGAAGCCGGCGATCCTGCATTGCCCGCGGCAGTCGGTACCCTTGCGCACATCATCGACTTCGACACGCTGCCCGACGGGCTGCTCGGCATCAGTGTCACCGGCGGGACGCGTTTCAGGGTGCAGGAAACGCGCATCCGCAACAACGGTCTGGTGATCGGCGGGGTACGCCGGTGGCCCGCCGAACCGGCGGTGCAAGTGCCGGTCGAGTTCTCGCTGCTGCCGACCATCCTCGAACGCCTGGCCGAACAGGCCGGTCTTTCGTGGCGGAACGGTCCGCGCGAACGCTACGAGGATGCGAGCTGGGTCGGATTCCGCCTGGCCGAGCTGCTGCCGCTCGGCGACGCCGAACGCCAACATCTGCTGGAAATCACCGATCCGATCGAGCGGCTGGCCGAGCTCAGGAACGCCGTGCCCCGTTTCCAGAAGCCCTGACCGGCGATTCGTGACACGCTTGAAGCTAGCTGTCACAATGTTTAGACATATATGTATTTACTATATGTTCCAGATGGCGATGATGGGAGGGTCGCTGACCGGCGATATTCTTCCAGGAGACGAGACATGAAATCCCTTTCGATTTGTTGTGCGATGGCGCTGGGCGCTGCAATGGCCGTGGCAACCCCGGTTGCATGGGCCGCGCCCGCTGCACAGGCCGCGTCGGCTGCGACCGCCGCGCCGGCTGCTCCACAATTGCACGCCGCGATGCGGAGCCTCTGGCATGGTCACATCGTCGCGACCCGTGATTACGCGCTTGCCGTGCACGCGGGCGACCAGGCTGCTGCCGCCAAGGCCGCCGATGCGGTGGTGGCGGATGCCAAGCAGATCGCCAACGCGGTGGCCGGGTTTTACGGCAAGGATGCCGGCGCCGGTTTGTTGAAGCTGCTGGGTGGCCACTGGGCCGGTGTCAAGGCGTTGACCGACACGACCAAGGCGGGCAACAGCGCCGGCGAGCAGAAGGCGATGCAGGATCTGGCCGGCAATGCCACCGCGATTGCCAAGTTTCTGGCAGGTGCCAACCCCAACTGGACCGAGGGCGCACTCCAGGGTGCGCTGATGATGCACGTTGACGACCACCAGACCCAGCTCAACGAGATGATGTCCAACGCGCCCGAGGCCGAACAGGCGAAATCCTGGTCCGCGATGCAGCACCACATGGACATGATCGCCGACGTATTGAGCGATGGCATCGCCAAGCAGTTTCCGGACAAGGTGAATTGATGCAATGAAACGCGCGGGCGCCCTGCGTCAACTCGGCATGACCCAGCAGAAGTTGTTGCGGCGATTGTTGCAGTCGCCGCAGGGCGCGACCGTGGAGGATCTTTGTCGAACGCTTGGCGTGACCCACAACGCGGTAAGGCAACACCTGAATGCGTTGATGGCAGCCCGCTTCGTCGCGCGCGGGAAATCAATGGCCAGCGGAGGCCGCCCGCGCGCGTGTTTCGTGTTGTTGCCGGCCGGGCGCGAACTGTTCCCCCGCAACTACGCGCTGATCGCGGACGGCATGATCGAATACCTGTACGCGCATGCCGGCACCCAGGCCGTGCAACACCTGCTGTCGGAAATGGGCGCCCGCTTCGGCAACGATGCCGCCACACGACTCGCGACGGCCACGGACCCGGAGGAGGCCACCCAGCTGCTGGCCGAGCAACTGGACACGCTGGGTTACGAAGCGCAGGTGGTCGAGGCGGAAGGGCACACGGAGGTCGAGGCGTGGAATTGCGTATTCCACTCGCTGGCGCGCCAGCATCCCGACGTCTGCAAATTTGATCTCGCCTTCATGGGGGCCGCTACCGGGCGCCCGGTGCAGCGTACCCAGTGCATGCTGCACGGCGCACCCGCATGTCGCTTCCGGCTTGGATTGCCGGGACCCCAAAAAGGGAACGGGGGCAATTGATTGCCGACCCGCGCCGGGAGTGAACCCGAAAGGCGCGGCGTTGATTTCCTCCGTCCACTCTTTATTCCGGAACTGATTACTCCCGTCCCCGTTTTGGGAGCTCCGGGTTGCGCTTGCGGCCCGATTGCACACACGATGGCCGTTGCCTTGATGGCATGCACGCAAAGGAGCCGACATGAAATACCTGCACGGCATGGTGCGCGTGCGCGACCTGGATGCCGCGTTGCGCTTTTATTGCGATGGATTGGGCCTGCGCGAGGTCCGGCGCCGGGACGTGCCCGAAGGCAAGTTCACGCTGGTGTTCCTGTCGGCGCCGGACAGTCCCGAGGCGGAGATCGAGTTGACCCACAATTGGAACTCGGACGAGGACTACGGTTCGGCGCGCAACTTCGGCCACCTGGCGTTCCGTGTCGGCGACATCTACGCCACCTGTGCGCACCTGCAGGGGATGGGCGTCACCATCAACCGGCCGCCGCGCGACGGCCACATGGCCTTCGTGCGTTCGCCGGACCTGATCTCGATCGAATTGCTGCAGGAAGGCGATGCGTTGCCGCCCGCCGAGCCTTGGGCGTCGATGCCGAATACCGGGGTGTGGTGACGCAAAGAACGGGGTCAGGTTCACTTTCCCATGCCCACGACGAGGCACGGATCCCTCGGAAAGTGAACCTGACCCCCTTCTTCTTCTGTCAGGCCTTCGCCGCTTCGGCGAACGCGGCCCGCGCGGCCTCCAGCGTCGCGGCAACCACCTCGTCACTGTGCGCGCTGGACATGAAGCCCGCCTCGAACGGGCTCGGCGCAAAGTACACGCCGCGCGCGAGCATCGCGTGGAAGAAATGCCGGAACGCCGCCCGGTCGCACGCGGTGGCCTGCGCGAACGTTTCGACCGGACCGGCGCTGAAGAACAGCCCGAACATCCCGCCGACGTGGTGGGTGGTGAATTCGACGCCGGCTTCCTTCGCGCAAGCCGAGAGACCGTCGGTGAGCGCCCCCGTCTTGCGCTCGAGTTCCGCGTGGAATCTGGGTTCGCGCACCAGATCCAGCATCGCCAGACCCGCCGCCATGGCGACCGGATTGCCGGACAGCGTGCCCGCCTGGTAGACGGGGCCCGCCGGCGAGATCTGTTCCATCAGCTCGCGGCGCCCGCCGTAGGCGCCCACCGGCATGCCACCGCCGATCACCTTGCCAAGCGTGGTGAGGTCGGGGGTGATGCCGTACAGGGCTTGCGCGCCTCCCGCGGCGACCCGGAAGCCCGTCATGACCTCGTCGAAGATCAGCAGGGCGCCGTCGCGCGTGCACAGCTCGCGCAGGGTTTCGAGAAAGCCGGCCCGCGGCGGCACGCAGTTCATGTTGCCGGCGACGGGCTCCACGATCACGCAGGCGAGGTCCTTTCCGATTTCATCGAACAGCGCCCGCGCGGCGTCGGCATCGTTATAGGGCAGGGTGATGGTGAGGTCGGCCAGCGCCTTCGGCACGCCGGGTGAATCCGGGACGCCCAGCGTCAAGGCACCGGAGCCCGCCTTGACCAGAAACGAATCACCGTGGCCGTGGTAGCAGCCTTCGAACTTCACGAAGCGCTCGCGACCGGTGGCACCCCTTGCAAGCCGCAGCGCCGACATCGTGGCCTCGGTGCCGGAATTGACGAAGCGCAGCATTTCCAGCGATGGCATCAGCGACTGGATCGCTTCGGCCAGTTCGGCTTCGGCTGCACACGGCGTGCCGAACGACAGCCCGTCGCGCACCGCCCGTTCCACCGCCTCGCGTACGTGCGGGTGGTTGTGGCCGGCGATCATCGGGCCCCACGAGCCGACGTAGTCGATGTAGCGCTTGCCCTCGACGTCCCAGAGATACGGGCCGTCGGCGCGTGCGGTGATGAAGGGTTCGTCGCCGACCGCCTTGAACGCGCGTACCGGCGAATCGACGCCGCCCGGGAGTACGGCCTGCGCACGTTCGAAGAGTTCGCGATTGGTGGTCATGCCGGATCCTTGTCCCGCGGCTCGAACAGTGTGGCAAAGCGGCGCGCCTGAGCACGCACGTCTTGCGCGCCGAACAGCGCGGAAACTGCCGCTAGGAAATCCGCGCCGGCCTCGATCAACGACCCGCCATTGTCGGGGGTGATCCCGCCGATCGCCACCCGCGGCAACCCGAATTGTGCGGCCTCGTGCAGCAATGCGGGGCTCGCGTGGCGGGTGCCTGTCTTGGTGGCGGTCGGGAAGAACGCACCGAAGGCCAGATGGTTGGCGCCCGCCGCTGCGGCATCGCGCGCGCGCTGCAGCGAGTCGTAACAGGACACGCCGATGATGGCGCGCGGCCCCAGCTTGCTGCGTGCGTCCACGATGGCATCGTCGTCCTCGCCCAGATGGACGCCCGACGCACCGCTCGCGCGGGCGAGTTCGACATCGTCATTGACGATCAGTGGCACCCGGAACTGCGCGCACAGATCGGCCAGTGCACGCGCCTCGCGCATTCGGCGAGCGGCATCGCGGGTCTTGTCGCGGTATTGCAGAACCGACGCGCCGCCTTCCAGTGCCGCGCGCACGACCGCCAGAAGGTCGTCGCGAGGGCCGTCGGTGATCGCGTACAGGCCTCGACGCGGCAGTCGTGGAGGATTGGGCTTGGAATGGGACATCGGACGCGGATTGACGCAGATCAACCACTTGCTTTCATGTGGACGCGCAACTTGCGACAATAAGCTGAATTCGTCATTGCGTCACCCAGTCCATGAATGCTCCCGCCGAAACCATCGTCACCTATCGCAAATTCATGTGCGTGGTGTGCGGCTTCATCTACGACGAGGAAGCCGGTCTGCCTGAAGAGGGCATCGACCCCGGCACGCGCTGGGAGGACATTCCGGACACCTGGACGTGTCCCGATTGCGGTGTCACGAAGGACGACTTCGAGATGATCGAGCTGGACTGACGCACCGCCACGCCCGCGAATTCCCTTGCGGCGCCTCGACATCGCACGCCCGGAGGCGCGATTTCGCCACATCCTTGCCCGATTTGGGTCATCGCGCGTTCACCCTGGTGTGCTTGGATGAAAGCGTCAAAGGGCAAGGAGACCGCGGTGCGCGAGTTCATTCCGTTCGACGATCGCTGGTACGACACGGAGCCGCCGGGACCGCTGGTGCCGTTGCCGAGCAACGCCGCGTGCGTGCGCAGCGACGATGGCGTCTTTCACTGGGTGCCCGAGGGCACGCCGGAAAAGGTGATCACGTCGCCTTTGCGCACGCCAAGTTTGGCCGCGGCCCCCGCGTTGAGTTCCAGCACGTAGCGGGCGGGCGTGCCGCTCGGATACAGCTTGCAGGGATCGGCCTTGCAGGGTTGGGCATCGGCCTGGATCGCGACCAGCCGGCCGGTGGCATCGAAGAACAACATGTCCAGCGGGATCAGGGTGTCCTTCATCCAGAACGTGCGTGGCTCGGAATCCCGGAACACGAACAACATGCCGTGATCGCCGGGCATATGGGTGCGGCCCATCAGTCCGTGCGCCTGTTCGGCGGGCGTATCGGCGAGCTCCACCGAGAACCGGACACCGTGCAACACGACACTCGGCGCGGCGGACGGCCCGCCCTGCGCCGCGGCGCAGCTCGTGCACGCCAACACAGCGGAAAGGGCAGGCGCGAGCAGCCAGGACGGGGCGTGCATTCGGGGTCGGCCTTCGGGGCGGAAAGCCGCAGTGTAACGCCATTTGCGCGAAACCTCTTTCCAACCCGGAACGATCCCGGTATCCTTGTCGGCCCGCGCAGCGCAAGGTGTCGTGCGGGACGTTTCGGGCGCGAAAACTTTCCCTGAAAGTTGTTGACAGCCCCGAAACGCCAGCTACAATGGGCGGCTCGCGTGACGAAACGTTACGCAACGCGGAACCGCAAGGTGACGCACCGCAAAGCTCCTTGACAGTGTGCACAGGTGACTTGTGTGGGCGGCTTGCAGGTGGACGAAAGTTCATCGATGCAAGACGTCCAAACCTTTGAACCTTAGTGATTCAGCGATGAATTGCAGTTCAGG
>DASTIS010000021.1:0-19244 GCA_035717365.1 Rhodanobacteraceae bacterium | reverse complement strand
GGAAGTATTGAACCAGCCCTGCTTCGGCGCGAAACGCGCGCCGTGGGTCTGGGCCAGCGCTTCGAGTTTTTCGCGCAGTTCGCCCGCGCCGGTGGCGCGGATGTGCTGGATCGGGCCGCCGCGAAACGGCGCGAAGCCGGTGCCGAAAATCACGCCGGCATCCAGCAGGTCCGCGTCGCCGACGACGTCGTCGTGCAAACACGCCACCGCTTCGTTGAGCAGCGGCAGGATCAGGCGGTCTTCGAGGTCGGAAGGTGCGCGGTAGCCGGGATCGACTCTGGGTTTTTCAGGCTTGCCTTCCTTCCACAGATAGAAACCTTCGCCGTCCTTCTTGCCGCGCTTGCCGGCTTCGACCTTGTCGGCGATGCCGTCGGGCAGGTCGAGTTTGAGGAACGGGCCGAGTTCGCGGCCCACCGACAGGGCGACGTCCAGTCCCACGGTGTCGGCCAGTTCGATCGGACCCATCGGCATCCCGAAATGTTTTGCGGCGCGGTCGATCACGGGATCGGGAATGCCCTCGGTATGGCAGCGCACGGCTTCCAGCAGGTACGGCATCAGGATCCGGTTGACCAGGAACCCGGGCGTACCCGCGACGGGCAGCGGCAATTTGCCGATGGCTTTCACCCACGCCAGCGCGCGCTTTTCGATGGCCGGATCGAGCTCGTCGTGGCGCACCACTTCCACCAGCGGCATCTGCGCCACCGGATTGAAGAAGTGCAGGCCGAGGAAACGTTGCGGGCGCGCCAGCGCGCCGCTCAGCTCATCCAGCGGGATCGACGAGGTGTTGGTCGCGATCAGCGCGTCGTCGGCGATCGCGGGTTCGAGGTCGCGGTAGGCCGCTGCCTTGGCTTCCGGGTTTTCGTGGATCGCCTCGATCGCGAGTTGCGACGAAGCGATGCCCGAGCCTTCGACGTCGGCGACCAGGCGCTTGCGTGCCGCGCCGATGCGATCCGCGGTTTTCAGTTTTTTCTCGAACAATTTGCGCGCACGCGTCAGCGCCGGTTCGACGAACTTCATTTCGCGATCCTGCAAACTCACCTCGAAGCCGCGCAACGCGCTCCAGGCCGCGATGTCCCCGCCCATCACGCCGGCGCCGACCACGTGCACGTGGCCGATATCGTGGGGCGTGTCGCCGGCCAGGCCGCGCATGCGCTCGCGCAGGAAGAAGATCCGGATCAGGTTGTGCGCGGTGGCGGTTTCCGCAAGTCGGGCGACGGAACGCGCTTCCAGCCGCAGACGTTGCCGGATGTCGCCGCCGCCCCGGCGCCACACCTCGATCAGCGCGGATGGCGCGGGGTAGTGGCGGGGCGGCGCCTTGGCCGCCGCCTGTTTGCGCATGATCGGCGCGAGGACCTGGCGTGCCGGCCAGCAATTGGTGAACCAGGCCATGGCCCGTTGCGCGAAAGGTCGTGCGATGGGGCGCAGCGCCAGCTTGCGTGCCTCTTCCAGCAGGGCATCCGGCGCGGCCAGCCGGTCGACGAGCCCTTCGCCGAGGGCGCGTTCGACCGACGCCGCGCGCCCGGTCAGCATCATGGCCAGTGCCTTCGGCGCGCCGATCAGGCGCGGAAGCCGCGCGGTGCCGCCCCAACCCGGGTGGATCCCGAGTTGCACCTCGGGCAGTGCGATCCGGGTTTCCGGTGTGCGCGCGGCGACGCGCATCCGGCACGCCAACGCGAGTTCGGTGCCGCCACCCATGCATGCGCCGTGGATCGCGGCGACCGTCGGCATCGGCAGCCGGGCCAGGCGTTCGAACACCCGCTGGCCGTGCTCGATTTCCGCGCGCACCGCCCCCTTGCGCGCGTAGCCCTCGAATTCCTTGAGATCGGCGCCGACCGCGAAACCCGATGCCTTGCCGGAATGGATCACGACCGCGGCGGGCTTGCCGATGGCCACGCGCTCCAGCAGCGCGTCCAGTTCGTCGAGCACCGCCCGTGACAGCGCGTTGACGCTGCTGCCGGCACGCTCAAGGGTCAGTACGAGCACGCGGTCGGCGCCAGTCGAAGCTTTCCAATGGCTGAATCTCAAACCGTCGAACACTTCTCAGACCCGTGGTCGCCATGTAAGCATCATCATCGGGCGGGGGAGGATTCGGGTCAACGCCCGGGCGAGGGAGTAGCCGTGACAGAAACCGGTTCGCCAAAGGACTTCGTGCAAGACCGCCTTCCCGATCGCGTACCCGGCCCGCACCTGCCGTGGCTGGCGTCGCGATGCGACGATCCCGGTGCCGGGTGCGTTGATGTCGGATGACCGGCGCCCGGTGCTGGTGGTGGCCTCGTCGCGCGAGGATCGCCGCGCGCTGTTCGACGCGCTGGATGGATTGGACCCTGGCGAGATCCTGAGTGCACGGGATTCCGTCCATGCGCACGCGTTGCTTCGGCATGTCCCGCGGCCGGCGCTCGCGATCCTGGATTTCGAACATGCGCCGACCCAGTCGTGGATGCTTTGCACGCAACTCGCCGAAGTACCGGTGATCGGCCTGTTCGGCGCGGGCTTCGACGCGAGTCACGATGGCGCGCGGTTGGCGGCATGCAGCAACATCAAGGCCTGGCTGCGGGCTCCGGTCGATGCGACCGAAGCGCGATTGCGGATCCGCGAAGCGCGGGTCGGTGACGCGACGCCTGCGCCGCCGCCGGTACCTCGTGCGGGGGGCTCGGGCTCCGTCGACCCGCAGAACACCGCGAACACGATCGCCACGTTGCGTACGGTCGCCGCGCTGCTGCAACCGGGCCGAGACGTAGCCGGGTTGTCGGGCCTCCTGGAACGCGCGATGGAAGCGCTGGAGATGGACCTCATGGTCGTGGCCGAGCGCAGTGCCGTCGACGCGACGCTGAAGCCGCTTGCGCGCATGGATCGCCTTTCCGCACCGGGCGCTCCCGATCCCCTGCAGCAGCCCTTCGTGCAGCAGGCGCTGGGCGGCGACGCGGTCATTCGCGCCGGCGATTCGGAAGCCGCAATGCGGCGCGACCCCTTCGCCCGTGCCACGGGCTGCGCGCGATACGCGGCCTTGCCGTTGTTCGATGCGCACCGCAGCGTGCTGGGCGTGATGGTGTGCGCGTCGCGACGCGCGGATGCGATGACCGTCGACCTGCTGACTCCTCTGCTCGGAATCGTTGCGGCGCGTTTCGCGGCGGTGCTCGAGCTGCGGGCCGAACACGAGCGCGGCCGCAGCCGCGCGCTGCTCGACGGCCTGACCGGACTGCCGAACCGGATGCTGTTCAACGATCGCCTGGAGTCGACGCTGAAGGACGCGCGTCGCACCGGCGAAGTGTTTGCGGTGCTGTTCGTGGACCTGGACCGCTTCAAGGACATCAACGATTCGCTGGGGCACGGCGTGGGCGACGAGGTACTGGCGACCGAAGCGACGCGCATGCGTGACGCCGTGCGCGCCTCCGACACGGTGGCCCGTTACGCCGGTGACGAGTTCACGTTGATCCTGCGCCACGTCGACGACCGGGCCGACATCGAGCGCGTCGCGGACAATCTGCTGGAATGCATGCATGCGCCGCTCACGCTCGACAACGGATCCGAACTGCAGGTCACCGCGTCGATCGGCATCAGCGTCTACCCGGCCGACGCGACCGACGTGGAGGGCCTCGTCAAGCATGCCGACATGGCCATGTACAGTGCCAAGGGGCGCGGCCGCAACAACGTACAGGCGTTCGGGAACGTCCCGGGCACGGCGCACCGTCAGCGCGCGGAAATGGAATCACGCTTGCGCCACGCCCAGGCCAACGGCGAGTTGTGCGTTCACTACCATCCGCAGATAGACGTCGCGACCCTGGATATCGTCGGGGTTGAAGCGCTGGTGCGTTGGCGGCACCCGGTGCTGGGAATTCTGAGTCCCGGATTCTTCCTGCCGTTGGCGGAGGAAACCGGGCTGATCATCCCGATTGGCGAATGGGTGCTGCGGCGCGCGTGCGCCGACGCGGCGGTATGGCAGCGCCGCGCGAGCGTTCCCCTGCGGCTGGCCGTGAACCTGTCGGCCCTGCAATGGATGCAACCCAACCTGGTGACGGTGGTCGAAGCGGCGTGCCGCGATGCGAAACTGGAGCCGCGCACGCTCGATCTCGAGGTGACCGAGAGCGTCCTCGCGCAGCCGCCGCAGGAGTTGGGCGGAACACTCCGGGCCCTGCAAAGGATGGGATGCCGCATCGTGATCGACGACGCCGGTGTGGGGCACATGTCGCCCGATCACGCGACGGCGTTTCCGATCGATGCGGTCAAGATCGACCGGAGCTTCGTGCACAACATCGGGAGCGATCCCGACGACGAAGCCGTGGTGTCCGCAATGCTCGATGCCGCACATGGCCGGGGGCTGCGGGTGGTCGCCGAGGGCGTCGAGACCGAACGCCAGTTCGAATTCCTGCGCGAGCGCGGCTGTGACGGCGCCCAGGGCTATCTGTTCTCCCAGCCGCTGACGGCCAGCGCATTCGCCACGCTGTTGGCGGGGCGGCGCGGTCGGGCGGCCTGCCCCGATGGGGCGGATCCGGCGCCCATCCACGCCGGTGAATCCGGCCGTGGCGCGGCTACCGACGACCTTCCGCTTCCGCCGGACCGGCGGCGCGGCGCAACCGGTTGACGCGGTCGGTCGGGCGTCCGTTCCCCCGACGTGCCGTTCATGCGGCTTGCGCTACGCTTGATCCTGCTCGGCATCGACCCAATCATCACGATGTCAGCAGACAGGGTCCAAGGGTTGCCAAATGGTGGAGTCCGTTGAACTTTCGCGCGACGAGCGCGGTCACACCGGTGCGCACAATGCGTCCGGTCCGGTAGGGAGTGCCGCCCTGATGGGCGATGTGGAAACCGATCGCGCGCTGGTCGCACGTGTGCGCAAAGGCGACAACAAGGCCTTCGACCTGCTGGTTCGCAAATACCAGCACAAGATCATCGGACTGGTGTCGAGGTATGTGCATGACTGGAGCGAATGCGAAGACGTCGCGCAGGAAGCGTTCATCCGCGCCTACCGCGCGATCGGTGCGTTCCGCGGCGACAGCGCCTTCTACACATGGATGTACAAGATCGCCGTGAATACCGCCAAGAACCACCTGGTTGCCCAGGGGCGCCGCCCACCCGCCGAGGACATCGACGCCGATACCGCGGTCCAGTTCGATTCGGGCAGCCGCCTGCGCGACGAAGCCACCCCCGAGCACGAACTGGCGCGCCACGAAATTGAACAAACCGTGTTCGCCACGGTCGAAAAGTTGCCGGAGGAATTGCGGGATGCAATCACCCTGCGCGAAGTCGATGGCCTGTCCTACGAGGAAATCGCCGAACGCATGGGTTGTCCGATCGGCACCGTGCGCTCGCGCATCTTCCGCGCCCGCGAAGCGATCGACGAACAATTGCGTCCGCTGCTGTCCAACGATGATGATTGAGTACCCAATCCGCGCCCTGAGAGGATGTTGTTGATGGACCCGACCAGTCGCGAAGACCTTTCCGCCCTCATGGACGGCGAGCTTGCCGCCGAACCGACCCGCTTCCTGTTGCGGCGACTCGACCACGATCCCGAATTGGGTGCGACCTGGTCGCGCTGGCATTTAATCCGCGCCTGTCTCGCATCGGATTCTGCGCGGATGTCGGCGCAGCAGACCGACAATGATTTCGCGGCGCGCGTCGCTGCCGTACTCCAGACCGAGCCGACCCCACAGGCGCGGCCACGGCACTGGGCACGCTACGTGGGCGGCGGTGCGATCGCCGCCAGCGTGGCGGTCGCCGCGCTGATGTTGAACGTCCCGGATTCCCGCACCGGCGCGCCGGCCCCGGTTGCGCAAAGTCGTCCCGCGCCCGGCCCAACCGCACTTGGTTCGGCGGTGCCGACGTCGCTGGCCGACGCCACCCCCACCGCGGACGCGCCGCCGCCGTGGCTGCTTGCGCGCCAGCCGACCGTGTTCGGCGCGCAACCCGCTTCGGCCAACGTGGTTTATGGCACCGGCCTGATGCAGCCCGAGTACCTGCGGCGCGCGACCTACGCGCGTGGTGCGGTGTTGCCGTATGCGTCGGCGGCCCAGGCTGGGCAATCCGGGCTGCCGTTTTCGATCGTGTTGCTGCCGGAGCCGCCGTCTTCGTCGAGCGCGCCTGCGCCCCGGCACTGAGCGTCCACGAAGGGCGGGTCGTCGTGGTTTTGCAGGGGCGCGCCTGCGCGCGACCGGTCGCCAGCGTACAGGCTCCTTGCCGGGTAGTTGCGCGGGTGGGCCCGGGTTCCGCCGCGCTGCGTGAACCCCGCGCACGCCCACCCTCGCTGCGCCCGACCGCGGGCGGATCGACGTCCGCGCCGTGCTGCTGCCGTGACCCGAAATTTTTGGAAAATGAGAAGGAGAACACCATGCTGAAACGGGCAAGGCAGTTCGCTGCCGTCTTCGTGCTGTTGTGCTTTTCCGGCACCGGCGTTGCATTGGCGGCGACGCCGACGGTGGCGCTGCCGGACTTCACCGGCATCGTCCAGAAGTACGGACCGGCCGTGGTGAACGTCGTGGCCCGCTACAAGCACGCCAGCGAAATGGGCAACGACAGCCCGATGCAGACCCAGCAACCGCAGATGCCGGAAATCCTGCGGCACTTCTTCGGCATGCCGTTCGGGCCGCAATTCCAGCAGCCTGACCGCGGCGCCGAGTCGATGGGATCGGGCTTCATCATCTCCTCAGACGGTTACATCCTCACCAACAACCACGTGGTCGCCAACGCCGATTCGGTGAAGGTGCACCTGACGGACCACCGCACCTTCACGGCGAAGATCGTCGGTACCGACAAGATCTACGACATTGCGTTGCTGAAGATCGATGCCAACAACCTGCCCACCGTGCAGATCGGCAATTCGGGCGATCTGAAACCGGGGCAGTGGGTGGTCGCGATCGGATCGCCTTACGGCCTCGACCATTCGGTCAGCGCGGGAATCGTCAGCTACGTTGGCCGCAACCTCGGCAGGGGCGACCAGCCGACCGTACCGTTCATCCAGACCGACGTGCCGATCAACCGTGGCAATTCAGGTGGCCCGCTGTTCAACCTGGACGGCCAGGTTGTCGGCATCAATTCGCAGATCTTTTCGACCAGCGGCGGTGCGATGGGGCTGTCGTTCTCGATCCCGATCAACCTCGCGATGAACGCCGAGCGCCAGCTCAAGACCAAGGGCTACGTCAGCCGCGGGATGATCGGGGTCGGCATCCAGAACGTCAACGAAGCTATCGCCAAATCCAAAAGCCTCAAGCAGACTCGGGGCGCGCTGGTCTCCCAGGTGCAACAGGGTGGCCCCGCAGCCAAGGCGGGCCTCAAGATCGGTGACGTGATTACCGGGTTCGACGGCAAGAAGATCTACGATTCGGCGCAGTTGCCGCCGATCGTGGCCATGACCCGGCCGGGAACCGAGTCGAAGGTGCAATTCCTGCGCGACGGCAAGCCGATGACGGTCAAGGTCAAGGTCGGCGAAATGCCACGCAACGGCCTCAGCCAGGAATTCCTCGCCGGGGCGCCGGCGGCCCGGGGCGGCAGCAGTCTGCTCGGCCTCAGCGTGCAGGACATCACCCCCGGCATGCGCCAGCAACTCGGCTACAGCGGCAAGGGCGGCGTGGTGATCACCGACGTCAAGGGACCGGCTGCCGATGCGCAACTGTCGCCCGGCGACGTGATCCTGCGCGTGGGCAACAAGCCGGTGGACAACGTGGACGCGTTCCGCCGCGAGACCGCCAACGTGAAACCGGGCAGCACCGTGTTGCTGTTGGTTTCGCACAACGGCCAGAACCTGTTCATCGCGATCAGCGTGCCGGAGAAGTAATTCTCCGGGACCCGGGGAAGCGTAAACGCAATGACCCCCTTCCGAAGGGAAGGGGGTTGTGGCGTCTGCCGCAGGCAAAGCAGCAGGGGGATGCCGTCGAGTATCATGATTGCATCGGCAACACGACGCGATCAATTGCATGAAACTGTATTCGATCGAAGGCAACACCCAGAAGCTGGATGGTGGCGCAATGTTCGGCAATGCGCCAAAGGCGATGTGGTCGAAATGGGTGCCGGTCGACGGCGAAAATCGCATTCCGCTGGCGTGCCGCTGTTTGTTGGCGACCGATTTCGATGGCCGCAACGTGTTGTTCGAGACGGGCATCGGCGCGTTCTTCGAGCCGAAGTTGCGCGAACGCTATGGCGTCGTCGAGGACCGGCACGTGCTGCTGGAATCGTTGCGCGCAGCCGGACTTTCGCACGAGGACATCGACGTCGTGGTGCTTTCGCACCTGCATTTCGATCATGTGGGTGGCCTGCTAGCGGCGTGGGAACCGGACGCTCCCTTGCGCCTGTTGTTCCCGAACGCGACCTACCTCGTCAGCGCGGGGCACTGGATGCGTGCCACGCACCCGCACCCGCGCGACCGCGCGTCGTTCGTGCCGGGCGTGCCGGAATTGCTGGAGCAAAGTGGGCGGCTGGAGAAGGTCGATGGCGAGTACTCGCGCACGCTCGGCAAGGCCGTGCGTTTCCATTATTCGCAGGGTCACACGCCGGGGCTGATGCTGGCGGAAATCGTCGGGCCGGGTGACCGGGGCGGCGTGGTGTATTGCGCCGACCTGGTCCCCGGACGGCCGTGGGTGCACCTGCCGGTCACGATGGGCTACGACCGCGCACCCGAGATGCTGATCGACGAAAAGCGCGAATTCCTCGATGACAAGCTTGCGCGCGGGGTGCGGTTGTTCTTCACCCACGATCATGCCGTCGCGATGGCCACGCCGCGCCGCGACGAACGCGGTCGTTACGGCGTCACGGACGAGCAGGCGCAATTCGCCGGCGCTTCGTTGTAAGCTCGCGGCGTGAGGCGCCTTCCCGGATTCTTCCATAATCCTTCCCGCAACGCCGCGGTGCTGGGCGTGGCATTGCTGGTGCTCGGCCTGGTGCTGCTGGGCTTCACCGAGCACGCCGACCGGCTGCGCGCGATGGGTGAGGACGCGCTCGGCGGCTTCGTGGTGACCGGCATGGCCGCAAAACCCGGGCCCGCGACCAATGGTCGACTGGTGCTGGCGGTCGGCGCGCCCAACGTGAAAGTCCCGGCACGGGATGCGCAGTTCGGGGTCACGGTCGGCGCGCCCGCGCTGGTCCGCAAGGTCGAAATGTTCCAGTGGAACGAAACCCGTTACGCGGGGCAGCGCAACTACGAGCTGGACTGGTTCGACCACCCGATCGATTCGTCGGCGTTCAACGATCCGGCGGGGCATGCGAATCCCGGCGCGTTGCCGATCGGGCACGCCCGCTTCGATGCGCCGGACGTGGCGGTTGCGGGTTTCAGGCTCGCACCGGAGATCGTGCACCTGGTCCCTGGCCCGGAACCGTTCAAGCCGGATCTTTCGCGGCTGCCGCCCAACATGGCCGCGACGTTCCAGCCGCACGACGGCGCACTGGTGACCAGCGCGAATCAGGCGCGGCCCCAGGTCGGCGATTTGCGCATCAGCTGGATGCGGATCGCGCCGTCGTATCTCACCGTGTTCGCGCGCAACCGGGACGGCACGCTGGTGCCGGCGCGCAACCCGGCGGGCGATCCGATCGCGCAGGTGATGATCGGACGGCATTCCCTGACCGACGTGCTGACCGATGCCCCGCAACCACCCCACTTCAAGTGGGCGCGCCGCGTGCTGGCCGTGTTGTTGGCGTGGGCCGGGGTGGCATGGCTGCTGCCGCACCGGCTCCGCCACGATCGCGCGCTGTCGCCGGCGCTCGCGGCGGTGCCGCTGGCCGCGCTGGCCGCGGCGTACTGGTTCGATGTGCGCAACCTGGCCGCATCGATCCTGGTGGTGGTCGTGGTGCTGGCGGCCGCGCTCGCCGCGTGGCGCATTCGGCACGGGTTGCGCGAGGACTGAACGGTGCTGATTGCTGGATTCTATGTCGCCCTGGGGGCGCTCCTGATCCTTGCGCTGGCGGCGCGCGTCATGTGGTTGCGCAACACGCGCCGCGTGGGGTTGGGCAGCGGCGGCGATGCGGACCTCGGCCGCGCGATCCGCGTCCATGCGAATGCCGTCGAGTACCTCCCGATCGCGTTGCTGCTGCTGGTCCTGCTTGCAATCGAGCAAACGCGCCCGGGTTTGCTGCACCTGTTCGGCATCGTGCTGATCGTTGGCCGGATCCTGCACGCGGTCGGCCTGTCGTCGGCGTCCGGGCGCTCGTTCGGGCGCTTGGCCGGGATCGGCTTGACGGTGTTGGTGACGCTGGCGATGGCGATCCTGTTGATCGTGCGTTTCGCGATGATGCATTGGTGATGCGATCGTCCGTGATCGCCACGCGGCCACGCCACGGGGTTGCCGCAACGACTCACAACACCGCTTCGCCGGCAACGTGTAGCCCAAGATGCAGGCGCGCGGCGCCGGAATCCGGGGCAATGCGCGAGGGGTCTTCCCGGCTTCCACTTTGTTCCATCCAGGCTACGAAACTTCGCCAGCCCCAGTCAGGGCGGCTGTTGTGAAAAGTCAGGCCATGGAAGGCCGTTCTGATCTTCCCCGAGGCTGAGTCGCCATCGCGGGCAGACGAGCGCCTCCATGCCGCGATCAGGGACGATCGCACAGATCAAGCGTGTTCCAGGAACCACAGCCCGGCGAACAGTTTCGGATCGATCGAGTAGCGCTTCTCCGACATCGCGTGCAGCCAGGTCCCGGCCAGGTTGCGCGGTATGGCATGCACCACGATGTCTTCGGTGGCGTCGCCGCCGCCTTCGCCGATCCTGCGCACGTCCAGCGCGCGCACGAAGTGCATCATCTCGGTGCTCATGCCCGCGGAAGACGGACCGGAGTGGAGTGGCACCACGCGCGCGCAGGTGTAGCCGGTTTCCTCTTCGAGCTCGCGGCGGGCGGCGACGGCGATGCTGTCGTCTTGCGTGTGGCCGGCGTCGCCGATCAGGCCCGCCGGCATCTCGATCGTGAATTGCCCGATCGGTACCCGGTATTGTTCGACGAACAACACGCAATCGTCCGGCGTGACGGCAACGATGATCACCGCGCCTTGCGGGTTGTTGCGCTCGACGTACTCCCAGCGGCCGCGCTGCTTGAGCGTCAACCAGTTGCCGGCGTGCAGGATTTCGGTCGGCGCGTCCATGTCGCCGGGGATGCGGGGGTCGCGATTCATGCCGTGACGCACGATTGCAGGATCTGGTGGGCGCGCGTGCGCGTGAGCGGTCCGATCCTGAGCCGCTCGAACAACAGATCGAGTGCGGCCGCATCGGGCACCTGCCTCAGCAAGCCGTCGGGGTGATCCGGCACCGGCGCATCCAGCGCGATCCTCGCGAGGCGTTGCGACAGGCGCGCCAGTTCGGTGTGCGCGCGCAGTTTCGCGGCCAGCGACGCGGCGCCACGCAGGCGCAGGAACGGCACCTCGTCGATGCGCGCGAGCAGGCTTTCGAGATCGCCGAAGTGCGCCAGCAGTGCGCCAGCACCCTTGGCGCCGATGCCGGGCACGCCGGGAATGTTGTCGCTCGCGTCGCCGGTCAGGGCGAGGTAATCGACCACCTGGTCCGACCTCACGCCCAGCCGCGCCGGCACGCCGTCCGCACCCCAGCGCTGGCCGCGTGCGTAATCCCATTGTTCGGCGCCGTTCCACAGCAACTGCCCGAAATCCTTGTCGGCCGAGACGATGACGGCGTGCACGCCGTGGTCGTGCGTGGCGTGCAACACGCTGCCGATCAGGTCATCCGCCTCGTAGGCGGCATCGGCCAGCACGGTCAGGCCGAACGCGGCCGCGAGCTCGCGGCAGTAGCCGAACTGCCGCTTCAATTCCGGCGGCGCGGGGTCGCGGTTGGCCTTGTACGCCGGATAAATCGCGTTGCGGAAGGAACTCGTGAGTGCGATGTCGAACGCGGCGACCGCATGGCTCGCGTGGGTCCGCTCGATGAAATCCAGCAGGAAACGCGCGAAGCCGTGGACCGCGTTGACGGGGTTGCCCTCGGTGTCGAAAAACGCGTCCGGCATCGAATGCCAAGCGCGGAATACGTACATGCTGGCGTCAATCAGGTAGACGGTCGGGCCTGGCGTCGAGACCGGCGTTGGCGCCGCGGCCCTCATCCCGCCCACGCGCCCGCGATCTGGTCAACCTCCGGACGCGTACGCTCCGGCGGCTCGAATTCCGTGCTGCCGATGTGGATGTACGCGATGGCGCGCTCGTTGTCGGCCAGCCCCAGCAGTTTCGCGGCGTCGCGGTCGTAACACGACCAGCCGGTCAGCCATTGCGCTGCGAATCCCGACGCCTGCGTCGCGAGCAGCAGGTTGAATGCGAGGCAGCCCGCCGACAGGAGTTGTTCCTGCGCCGGGATCTTCGCGTTGTGTTCGTCGATCCGCGCGATCACCGCCAGGATGGACGGCGAGTGCGTGAAACGATCGCGGTCCTTGGCCAGCTTCGCCGCCGGCACGCCCGGATCCACCCGTGCATGCAGCGTCGCGAGCGCCTCGCCATAACGCGCGCCAGCGTCGCCGGTGAACGTGATCAGGCGCCACGGCGTCAGCTTGCCGTGGTCCGGGACGCGGATCGCGGCGGCTATGATTTCGCGCAGTTGTTCCGGCGTCGGGCCCGGCGGCGCCAGTTTTGCAGCAGGGACCGACCGGCGATTTCGCAGGAACCCGAGCGCCTGCTGATCAAGGTGGCGTTCGTCGTGCATCCGGGCAGTCTAGCAGCCGTGGCGTATCGCCCGGACCGGGCATGGGCTACGATGCCGGGGTTGCCGAGGAGGAAGCCATGCCGATCACGATTGCCGCCTTGCGCGAAACGGCCGCAGGCGAACGCCGCGTCGCCCTGACGCCGGAAACCGCGAAAAAATTCACGGCGCGCGGAATGCGCGTGGCCATGGAGCATGGCGCCGGCGAACGCGCGGGGTTTCCCGATTCGGCCTATGCCGATGTGGCGTTTGCCGATGCGGACGGCGTGGCGGGGCAGGCCGGGATCGTGCTGTGCGTGCAGCCGCCCTCGGACCAGAACGTGTCCGCGATGAAGGAAGGCGCGGTGCTGGTCGGGCAATTGCAGCCGCACAACGGCGCGGACCGTCTTGCCGGCTACGCGCAGCGCAAGCTCACCGCCTTCTCGCTGGAACTCCTGCCGCGCACCACCCGTGCGCAGTCGATGGACGTGTTGTCCTCGCAGGCGGCCGTCGCGGGTTATCGCGCGATGCTGATCGCGGCCGAGGCCGCCCCCAAGTTTTTCCCGATGCTGACCACGGCCGCGGGCACGTTGCGTCCGTCGAAAGTGCTGGTGATCGGCGCGGGTGTTGCGGGGTTGCAGGCGATCGCGACCGCACGCCGTCTGGGCGCGATGGTGGAGGGTTTCGACGTGCGCCCGGAAACCCGCGAGCAGATCGAGTCGCTGGGCGCGAAGTTCCTCGATCTCGGGGTCAGCGCGGCGGGCAGCGGTGGTTACGCGCGCGAGCTGACGGCCGAGGAACGCGCCGCGCAGCAGGCCAAACTGGCCGAGCACGTCAAAACCGTGGACGTGATCGTGACGACCGCCGCGGTGCCGGGCCGCCCGTCGCCGAAGATCATTCCGCTGGCGATGGTGGACGGGATGAAGGCCGGCGCGGTGGTCGTGGATCTTGCCGCCGAGGGCGGCGGCAACTGCGAGGCGACGCAGCCGGGCGAGCGCGTCGAGCGCCATGGCGTGACCGTGATCGGTCCGCTGAACCTGCCGTCCGGCGCGCCGTTGCACGCGTCGGAAATGTACGCGCGCAATCTTGCCCACTTCAGCGAGCTGCTGGTGACGGAAGGCGAACTGAATCCGGATTTCGACGACGAACTCGTCGCAAAAAGCTGTGTCGTACGCGACGGCAAGGTGCTGTTCGGTACGGGGGCCTGAATGGTTCCTGCCTCGGCATGGCTGCAATGGTGCCATCGACACGTGCCGTTATGATGACCGCACCCGCGGGAGGGAAACATGATTACCGGCTTTCTTGCACTGTACATTTTCATGCTGGCCGCGTTCACCGGTTACGAAATCATCAGTCGTGTCCCGGTCATCCTGCACACGCCGTTGATGTCGGGGTCGAATTTCGTGCACGGGATCGTGCTGGTGGGCGCGATGGTGGCGCTGGGGCACGCCGACACCCCGGTCGAAATCACGATCGGCGTGATCGCGGTGCTGCTTTCCGCGGGCAACGTCGCCGGCGGCTACGTGGTCACCGAACGGATGCTCGAAATGTTCAAGTCTTCGAAACCCGATCAGTCAAAAGAAAAAGCGCGGTGATCCGGGGTTTGTTTCCGTGTGGGAGCGCGCCTTGCGCGCGACAGATACATCGGTCGCGCGCAGGCTCGCTCCTGCGACGCGTTGGGGAGTAACGATGACATTGCCCAGCTACATGTCCACCATCGTCGAAGCGGTTTATTTCATCGCGGCGGTCCTTTTCATCTGGGGGCTGAAGCGGATGAGCTCGCCGCGCACCGCGCGCAACGGGATCGTCTGGGCGGGCGTCGGCATGGCGGCGGCGATCCTGGTCACGTTCTTCCTGCCGGGCATGCACAACCTCGGTTGGATGATCGCCGCGATCGTGGTCGGCGTGGGGCTGTCGTGGTGGGTCGGACGGCGCGTGCCGATGACCGCGATGCCGCAAATGGTGGCGTTGTTCAACGGCATGGGCGGCGGTGCGGCGGCGGCGATCGGCGCGGTCGAACTGATCAGGTTCAATGCGGCACTCAAACTGGTGCCCGACACCTCGCCGATCCAGCCGGAGGCATGGGCTTCCGTGGCCGGACACCTTGGCACGACCGAGTTGGTGCTGGCGTTCGTGGGCGCACTGATCGGCGCCGTATCGTTCACCGGCTCGCTGATTGCGTTCGCGAAATTGCAGGGTTGGATGGACCGGCGTTTCGTGTTCCCGCTGCAGCGCTGGGTGAACCTCGCCATCTTCGTCGCGGCGGTCGTGTGTGGGGCGCTGGCGCTGGTCGCGGCCATCGGTGGATATCCATTTGCATGGGGGCTGCTGATTGCGTTCTTCGTGCTGGCGCTGGTGTTCGGCATCGCGATGACCCTGCCGATCGGCGGCGCCGACATGCCGGTGGTGATCTCGATGTACAACGCCTTCACCGGCCTCGCGGTCGCGTTCGAAGGCTTCGTGCTGCAGAACGAGGCGATGATCATCGCCGGCATGGTGGTGGGCGCGGCCGGCACGCTGTTGACGCAGTTGATGGCCAAGGCCATGAACCGTTCGCTGGCGAACGTGTTGTTCAGCAATTTCGGCGCGGGCGGCGGTGGCGAACAACAGGAAATCGCGGGCGCGCTGAAACCGATCGACGCCAATGACGCGGCGGTGATGATGGCCTACGCCGAGCGTGTGGCGATCGTGCCGGGCTACGGCATGGCCGTCGCCCAGGCCCAGCACAAGGTCTGGGAATTCGCCAGGCTGCTGATCGAGCGCGGCGTCAAGGTGAAGTTCGCGATCCATCCGGTCGCGGGCCGCATGCCCGGGCACATGAACGTGTTGCTGGCCGAGGCCGGGGTGCCGTACGACCTGATCGCCGACATGGACGACATCAACCCCGAGTTTCCGAATACCGATGTCGCGCTGGTGATCGGCGCCAACGACGTGGTCAATCCGGTTGCCCGCACCGACAAGGGCTCTCCGATCTACGGCATGCCGATCCTGGATGTCTCGAAGGCGAAGAACGTGATCGTGATCAAGCGCGGCCGCGGCAAGGGCTTTGCCGGGATCGAGAACGCACTGTTCTATGCCGACAACACCAGGATGCTATACGGCGACGGCCAGGCCGCCGCGGGCGAACTGGTGACGGGATTGAAAAGCCTTGACGCGTAAGCGCGACGGCGTGATGTCATGACCTTGGCGATGCCAGCCAGGTAGCCAGGACCGCCGCGGCCACCGCCGCCGCGGCATAGATCAGGATCGACAGCGCGTCCAGGCCGAGTTCCGCGACCTGCAGGGTCAGGCCGATGCCGCCGGTACGGAACGCCAGGCCAAACGGAAACCCGGTCACCGCGGCGATGCGTGCGATCGCCACGAGGCACGTCGCGTAAAAGCCCGCCAGCAGGACCGCCGCTGCGGCAATCGGTGCCGCCCAGCGCGCAACGAGGCAACCGCATACTTTCAACACCCACGCGAGCGGCAACGCGAGCACCAGGATCAACCAGCTCGGGCGTATGCCGATCACCAATGCCGCGAACGCCGCGAGCGCACCGGCCGCCAGGGTGCACATCAGCCACCCGAAGGCCGAAGTGACGCCGCCGATCACGCGGTCGAGGATGGCATCCCGCCTGGGCGTGGATTCGGTGGCGGCCATGGAAGGGATGGAGTCGTCCACACGAACCCGGCAAGACAGTCGAATGCCCGATGATAAACCAGCGGCCCGTGCCGCGGCGAGTTTGCCGCAAAATCGCGGCGACATGCGGGGGGTTGCGTGAGCCGGCCGTGACCTCCATCAATGAGTGATGCCGCGGCGGGTTGCTATTCTGTCGGGTGCAGCTCTTCCCTCCCTCATCGCCACCGCCGCAAGGACCATGCCCGGATTCAGTGCCAGCAGCGAACCCTTCACCCTGCAGCGCGACTGCCACGCGGTGCACGTGCCGTATGGCGACGTGGTCAATCTGCCCGCCGGGCAAACCGGCTACATCACCCAGTCGCTCGGCGGCAGTTTCACCGTGTACGTCGAGGGCAGCCTGTTCCGGGTGGATGGCCAGGACGCCGACGCGCTCGGCAAGCCGCCGCCGGAGCCGCTGAGCGTGCCCGAGAACGCCAACGACGAGGACGTCGAACTGGTGGTGTGGGAGCAGTTGCGGACCGTTTTCGATCCGGAGATTCCCATCAACGTCGTCGATCTGGGACTGGTCTACGACCTCAGCATGGAGCACCGCGAGGACGGACAGCGCAAGGTCTATGTGAAACTGACGCTCACCGCTCCGGGCTGCGGCATGGGCGACATCCTGGTCGAGGACGCGCGCACCAAGCTGGAAATGATTCCGACCATCGCCGAGGCGCAGATCGACCTCGTATTCGATCCCCCGTGGAACCAGACGATGATGTCGGACGAAGCCAAGCTGCAGACCGGCATGATGTAGCCAGCGGCCGGACAATTCCGGCATGTTGACCGCGATCGCGCCGTTTGCCATGCTTTGCAGCGCAGGAGGAGCGGACAATGCGGCTGCGCAAATACCGGGTGCTGTTCGCGCTGTTCGTGCTCTGCCTCGCGTTCGATGCGTGGGTCTACGGATCGCTCGCCGGCGAGCCCGGCGTCGGGCCGGCGTTGACATCGTCCGCGAGCGCCCACGCGCCGCTGCTGCATGCCTATATCGTGCTGGGCAGACCGATCGCCACGCATCTCGGGGCGTCCGGGAGGTACGTGGCGTCCGCCGCATTCAGCGACGCCTACCCGGCGATGACGGCGGCGCCCGCGACCGCGGACAACCTCCTGTTCCGTGAATCGCGCGGACCGTTGCGGGGGATCCTGATCGTCTTGTTCTGGTCCGCCCCGTTGCTGCTGGTGCTCGCACTGGCGGCGTGGGTCCTGCGCAGCCGCGAAACCCACCTGATCGGCAGCGCGCGGCATTGAGGACGGCGTATTGGCGTGGTCTCCGTGATCACCACCGCAGCAATCGGGATTGTCGGCCGGCGGGCCTGGCGCTTCCGGTGCATGCCGGGCCCGGCCGTTCGCGACCGGGCCTTTTGCCCCCTGGTGCGTCCATTCGCCTCGTCGCTCACTTGTCGACGCGGCGCGGCTTCGTGACGGTGTGCTCCGATGGCCCTCCTCGCCCCTGCGGCGTTGGATGCCGGGCACGCCGCGGCGTGTGTCGTTTGTGGAGATGCCACGCACCCACAGCGTGCTGCGCTGCAGCGTGACTGTCCGGCATGGATACGAATAGCATTCGCCGGCTTGCACGCGTGAGGGCGTCTGCAAGTGATTCGTGTGCCTGCAGCTGCCCGTGCGCAATACGCAGGGTGGTGGCCAGGTCCTGACAACACGAATCTCCGAACGGGGAGGGGCACAAGCGCGGGTGCATTCTGCGTGTGCGGTTGCGCGCGCGCTGGTGTTACCGCGTTCTTTTAGTCCATTCCGAGGAGACCGTAATGCCAAGCACGCTCCGTTTGAAGGCTCTGGTCGTTGCCCTCAGCCTGACCGCCACCACCCTGGCCTGTGCCGCACCCACTTCCACCGCCTTTGCCAATGCCGCGGTCGTGGCGCATGCCACCGGGCTGCATGCCGGTGACACGGTGACGGGCCCGATGGCGCTGACCCGATCGCTGCCCGTGGCGCTTTCGCTGAAGCTGCGCAATGAGGCGTCGTTGCAGGCGTTCATCGCCGATCCGCATCATCCCAACCTGACGCCGGCGCAGTTCATCGCGCAGTACGGGCCGAGCGAGGCGAACGCCAATGCGGTCGCGGCCTGGTTGAAGCAACATGGCTTCTCCAACGTCACGATCTCGCCCAACCGCGTGCTGGTTTCAGCGACCGCATCGGTCGCGGCGGTACAGTCGGCGTTTCACACCAACATGGTGCGGGTCCGCACCCATGACGGACGCAACGCGTATGCCAATTCCAGCAATGCGGTGATTCCGGCTGCGCTGCACGCCGTGAGCGGGGTCATCGGCCTGCAGACGGTGCACGTGCCGCATCTGGCCAAGGGCAAACCCGGCAGTGGTGGGGGCGGCGGTTCGATCATCGGCCACAACCCGGTGCAGTTCCCGTCGATCTATGGTGGCACCGGCCTGCCGACCGCGGCCGGCGTGACCGTCGGCATCATCTCGAACGGCGACCTCACGCAGACGCTCGCCGACCTCAACACCTTCACCTCGCAGAACGGCTTGGCGACGGTGGCGACGCAGATCGTCAATACCGGCGGGACGGGTACCGATACCAGTGGCACCGCCGAGTGGGATCTCGACAGCCAGGACATCGTCGGCATGGGCGGCGGCCAGGTCGGCAAGATCGTGTTCTACAACATTCCGACGCTGGCGAACTCGAGCATGGTGGCCGATTTCAACACCGTGGTGAGCGCGAACGCCGCCAAGGTCATCAACGTGTCGCTGGGTGAGTGCGAGACCTATGCCGAGCAGGACGGTTCGGCCGCGGCCGCCGACGCCCTCTTCCAGCAGGCCGATGCGCAGGGGCAGACGTTCTCGGTGTCCTCGGGGGACTCCGGTTCCAACGAATGCAACGGCAGCCCGAAAGGCGCCACGCCGAGCTGGCCCGCCAGCTCGCCCTACGTGGTGGCAGTCGGCGGCACTACGCTGAATGCAACCACCACCACTTGGCAGGGTGAAACGGTGTGGTCGGACACGGGCGGCAGCCCGAGCAGTTTCGAGCCGATCCCGA
>DASTIS010000020.1:0-4203 GCA_035717365.1 Rhodanobacteraceae bacterium | reverse complement strand
CGCGCGGTGCGCAGCGCCGACTGCACGTCCTGCGCCGCGACGTCGAGGTCGGTATTCATCCCGAACTGCAGGGTGATGGTCGACAGGCCGGCGGCGCTGTTGGAACTCATCATCGTCAGGCCGCTGATTTGCCCGAGCTGCTGTTCCAGCGGCGTGGTGACGAGCGTTGCCACGGTGCTCGCGCTGGCGCCCGGGTATTGCGTGGACACCACCAGGCTCGGCGCCTCGATTTCCGGCAGCGCCGACACCGGCAACGCCTGGTAACCGATGATGCCGATCAGCAACACCGCCGCCATCAACAGCGAAGTCGCGATCGGCCGGCGGATGAAGATGCTGGAGAAGCTCATGTTGGCGGGACCCGGGACCCGGGTCCCGGGACTCGTGGAAAGTGCGACCCAACCGGCAGCGCATGAATGCTCCTTCTCCTCCAAGCGGATTCATCGCGTGGGGAGAGGCGGCCGCAGGCCGAGCGCGTCGCGCTGGGTGAGGGAGGTGGCGTTCTGCTCGCGAATGACAGCCGTCGGGGGCGAAGTCCTCCGCGTGCGCCTGTGGTGCCTTCGCGGGTCCCGGGTCCCGGGTCCCGGGTCCCGTTGATCGTTTCCATTAGCGTCTCCGCCGCCCGCCTTGCTTCGCCGCGGCCTTGATTTCCGCGGTGGTGGGCGGCGCCGGGACTTCACCGGGTTTCATCGCAAGGATCTTGATGCCCTGTTTCAGCCGGAATTGGCCGGCGGTCACCACCCGGTCGCCGGCCTTGAGTCCCGATGCGATGATCAGCCCGGTGTCGCCGGCCTCGCCGCCGGTGGTGACGGTCTGCATGGTGACGTATTCGGGGGGCTTGTTGTCCGCCGGCTTGCCCTGCGCGGCGGGCTTGTCGTCGGATTTGCCGTTCCGGGACTTGTCCTTGGCCGCCTCGGCCGCGTCGCTGCCAGGTGGCGGCTTGTCGGTCACCAGCCACACGTAGTCGCCGTTGGGACCGCGCTGCACTGCCGCGGTCGGCACCACCAACGCATTGGCATCCACGCTGACCTCGAGCCGGACGGAAACGTACTGGCCCGGGAACAACTGGTTGTTGGCGTTCGGGAACTCGGCCTTGAGCTTGAACGAACCGGTGTCCGGGTCGATGCGGTTGTCGATCACCTTCAGCACGCCGTCGCCTTCGACCACGTTGTTGTCGGCATCCAGCACCGCGACCTTGAGCGGCGCCTTGGCTTGTGCCGCGCGTACCGCGTCGAGGTATTTGCCGGCCAGCGTGAAGATCACGTCGATCGGATGCATCTGGGTGATCGTGACGATCGTGCTGGAGGTCGTGATCACGTTGCCGGGATCGACCTGGCGGATGCCGGCAACGCCGTCGATCGGCGACTTGATCTTGGTGAAGCCGAGTTGCACCCGGGTATCGGCGATCGCGGCATTGTCGGCTGCCACCGCTGCCTGGTACTGCGCGACCGTGTTTTTCTGGGTGATGCGGTCGATCTCGGCGACGTACTGGCGGTATTTCGGGTCTTCGGAGCGCTCGAGGTTGGCCCGGGCGGTGGCGAGCTGCGTCTGGTCGCGCGCGCGGTTGGCGGTGGCCTGGTCCAGTTGCGCCTGCAGCGTGCGCGGATCGATCTGGGCCAGCACTTGTCCTTTCGTCACCGGTCCGCCTTCGACGAAATCCAGTTTCAGCAACTGGCCGCCGACCTGCGGCTGCACGCTGACCGTGCTGATCGGCGTAACCGTGCCCTGCGCCGTGAAGTAGACCGGCACGTTCTGGGCGGTGACCGGTACCACGGTCACGGGAACCGCCGCGTTGGGGCCGGACTCGCCCGGGCGGTGCGACTTGCCGTCACCGGCAAATACGCGCCACAGGATCACGGCCACGATGACGACGCCGACCAGCGTCAAGATCCATTTTGTTCGCGACATCGGTGTCGTCCGGATTCAATGAGCCGCCGGTTGGACCATCGGCGCGACAAGGGGTTCGCCACGCGCAGCCCATGCGGGACTGCTTTAAGTTAGCGGATCGGCCCCCGCTGCGCCCCTGCCGAACGGCATGCCGCGTGGACATGCCATCCGGCAGGGGTGCAGGTCTTGCTAGTGGCCCGCCCGGTCGGTCGGCGTTTCCTCGTCGAATTCGGAAGCCGTGCCGGGTGTGGTCGGTCCAAACCTCATGATGCCGCGGCGATCCAGCCACCACAGGACGAAGGCCACGATCAGCGCGAAGATCGTGCAGCCGACACCCGCAACGCCCAGCCAGTTGTACAGGCGCGTGTAGATCGGCATCGTGACCACGTTGAGGTGGGTGTTGAACTGCTGCACCAGCAACTGGCTTTGCAGCGGCAGGTCGGCAAACGCCGGCAGGTGCGCCTGCGCGGCCGCCTTCGCGGCGTCACCCGTGCCGGTCATCCAGTCGCGGAAGCCGCCGAGGTTCATGGACAGGATCGAGGGGAACTGCTGGTGTATGGCGGCCACCGTGTCGCCGCCGGGCGTACCCGCAATGATCTTGCTGATCTTGTCCGGCACGCTCGCGAAGGTAGCCACCAGGCCGCCCAGGTATTGCGCCACGCCGGACGCCACGAAGTAGGCGCCCATCATGAATCCGCCCATCCGCGCCGGCACGTAACGCGCAACGAAGGCCAGGCCAAGCCCCGAAGTCAGCAGTTCGCCCAGCGCGCCGAATCCGTAGCCGCCAACCATCACCCACTGGCTGGTCTGGCCCGGCGAAGTGGTGAAGCTGGCGGCGGCTCCGTAGATGAAGAAGCCGATCGCCACCGCCGCGAAACCCACCGCGAACTTGCTGGCGATCGAAAGGTCCTTGCCGCCCTTGGCCGCGCGCGCGTAGAGGATCGCCAGGATCGGACTGAGGATGAAGATCCAGATCGGGTTCAGCGCCTGGAACTGGGCCGGGTCCCAGGTGAAGGCGTGCCAGCCGAAAATCTGGAACTCGGTGTCCACGTTGCGCAACGCGAACAGGTTCAGCGAGGTCGACATCTGCTGGTAGAAGATGAAGAAGAACACCGTCTCGATCACCAGCACCAGGGCGATGATGATCCCGGCCTTCTCGGTGTGGTGGCTCTTGACGATCAGCCAGCCGAAGATCAACGCGACGCAGGCGCCGGCCGCGTACACGAAGATCCTCGCCACGCCGGTGTACTTCAGGATGATGGTCGAGATGAACATCACCACGATCCCGCCGGCAAGCACTGCGAGCAATTTCCAGAACTTGAAGGGTTGGCGGTCGGGTTCAGAGCCGATGTGCTTCAGCGTGTGGCTCATTACCGCGTAGTTGCCGAGGCCCACCAGCAGGCCGACGCAGCACACCGCGAAGGCGATGTGCCAGCCCAGGTTGTCTCCGAACAGTGCCGCGGCGTTCCAGCCCGCCGGTACCCACGACAACTGGCCAGCGTAGGGAGCGTTGAAGTAATTCTTGATGGCCGGCGTCAGCAGCATCGAGAACATCGAGCCGATGTTCACCGCCATGTAGTAGATGGTGAACGCGCTGTCGATCTTGGTGTCGTCGCCCTCGTAGATCTTGCGCACCAGGTTGCCGGCGTTGGCCTTGAACAGGCCGTTGCCGACCACGATCACCCCCAGCGCCAGGAACAGGAAGTTGGTGCTGTGCGCCGGCACCACCATCAACGCGTAGCCCACCGCCAGCACGACGGCGCCCAGCAGCATGGTGTGGCGGGTGCCGAAGAACTTGTCGCCGACCCAGCCGCCGATCGCCGGGGACACGTAGATCAGGGCGGCCGCCGCGCCCCAGGTGAGGTTGGCGGGCGTATCCTGGAAACCCAGCCGCTGCACCATGTAGTAGATGATCAGCGCCTGCATGCCGTAATAGCCGAAGCGCTCCCACATCTCGATCAGGAAAACGGTCGAGAATGAGCGGGTCCTGGAAACGGTGGGCATGGCGGAATTCATGTTCGGGGGACACCCCTGTTCGATGGCGATCGGCCAAGCCTACCCGAACGCAAGCTGAATGTGGCAATGAAGCCGGGACGCGGGAACCCGGGACGCGGGAGCCGGGAGACGAGAAGCGGGAGACGGGAGAAGTCGCGGCGGCAGGGATTCACCCCCTTCCAAGGTGTATGGACCGGGGACATGGTTGACACTTTGTTCGGAGACATGGTGGACATGTCAGGGCAGGTTTCGCCCATGGGTGGAAGTGTGCAGGGTGAGGTCAATGCGGGCAATCCGGTGGGTGTACCAGCACACCTCCAGGTG
>DASTIS010000019.1:0-2162 GCA_035717365.1 Rhodanobacteraceae bacterium | reverse complement strand
ACGAGCTCGGCCATGCGTTGCGCGAGCAACGCCAGAACCTGGTCCAGCGCGAGCTGCTGCTGGACACCGTGGTGCAGCATTCACCGACCGCACTGGTGCTGACCGACGCCGGCGACCACATCGTGTATGCGAATCTTGCCGCGCGGCACTTGTTCAACGACGGCAAGAGCCCCGTGGGCATGAGTTTCGGGGAACTGCTCGACGCCTGCCCGGAGCCGATGCGGCAGGCGTTGACCGCCAGCGAGGACAGTCTGTTCGGGGTCGAGATGGGTAACGATGAAGAATACTTTCACCTGTCACGGCGCGATTTTCGCCTGCAGGGAAGCCCGCATCGACTGTACCTGGTGCAACGCATGACCCGCGAGCTGTCGCGCCAGGAAGTCGCGGTGTGGAAGCGCGTGATCCGCGTGATCAGCCACGAGCTCAACAATTCGCTGGCGCCGATTTCTTCGCTGGCGCATTCGGGCGCGGAACTGGCGC
The DNA here is from genome assembly GCA_035717365.1 of Rhodanobacteraceae bacterium. GTDB lineage: Bacteria > Pseudomonadota > Gammaproteobacteria > Xanthomonadales > Rhodanobacteraceae > 66-474. The sequence continues at coordinate 1,682 of DASTIS010000019.1, read as the reverse complement.
GTCGCAGCGACATGGCCCGGTTGCCGAAGGTGTTCGAGGGTATCGGAGAGCGCGTCCGGCACCTGCACTCGTTCACGGCGGGCTACGCAAGCTTTGCAAAGTTGCCGCAACCGAATCCGGCGCCGGTCGACTGGGCGGTCTTTCTGGATGCGCTGCGGATGCATTGCGAGTTCCGCCTGGTGGGCGAGGTACCGGCCGAGCCGGGCCGGTTCGATGCCACGCAGGTCGAACAGGTGCTGATCAACCTGATCAAGAACGCGCATGAATCCGGCAGCAGCGGGGATGAGGTGACCGTGGCGATCAATCACGTGCTGCAAAGCTGGCGCATCGAAGTCGCCGACCGCGGACCCGGCATGAGCGGCACGGTGCTGGCGCAGGCGTTGTTGCCGTTCTATTCCACCAAGCGTTCGGGCACCGGCCTCGGGTTGGCGCTGGCGCGCGAAATCATCGAAGCCCATGGTGGCCGGATCGTGCTGGCCAACCGCGAGAAAGGCGGCTTGCGGGTCAGCGTGTCGCTGCCCGCGTCCCGTATCTGACCGGTTTGCGAAGGCATCTCCCGATGGACCCGACGGGCCGATGCATCGACCCGCGGCCTTGAAGGGGGCGATCGGCGCACGCTTTATCTTGCCCCTTCCACGGGACGGGATCGAGAGGGATGCGATTTGCCGTCGGCGGCTGGCTATACTGCGCCGGATCCACGCGAGGAACGGACACATGGGCGACGCGGCAGCGCTCGACGACCGGCAGCGCGCGCGCATCGGTTTCGTGATCGAACTGGCGCGCCGGCTGCACCAATACGGCGCCGCCGCACCGCGCCTCGAACAGGCCATTGGCAACGTGACCCAGCGGCTTGGCCTGGCCTGCGACGTGTTGTCGACGCCGACCTCGATCGTGCTCTCGTTCAGCGCGCCCGGCGGTGATGGCATCGCGGACATCACCCAGGTCGTCAGGATCGCCCCCGGCGACGTGAACCTCGCGCGGTTGTGCAGCGCCGACGAGATCGCCGACCAGGTAGCCGATGGAAGCCTCGAACCGCGTCGCGGCATGGCGCAGTTGCACGCACTCGGCCGGCCGCTGTCGCGACCGGCATTGTGGGCGACGATGGTGGGCTATGGGCTGGCCGCGGGCAGCATTGCGGTGCTGTTCCATACCTCGTGGCAGGACGCACTGGTCGCCGGCGTGATCGGCGTGTTGATCGGCGGCATCGTGGTGGCGGGTTACGGGCGGCCGCGGCTGTCGGTGGCCGGTGACGCGATCGCCGCGCTGGTGGCGACGTTCATCGCCACGATGGTCAGTGCGTGGCTGGTCCCGCTGAGTTTGAAACTGGTGGTGCTGTCGGCGCTGATCGTGCTGGTGCCGGGCATGTCGCTGACCAACGCGGTGCGCGAATTGACCAGCCAGCACCTGGCCTCGGGTGTCGCGCGTTTCGCGGGCGCGGCGGCGACCGTCCTGAAATTGACCTTCGGCACCATCGCGGCGGCACAGATTTGCGTGGTTCTCGGCATGGTGCCGGCCGCCCATTCATTGCCTTCCTTGCCGCCGTGGACGCAATGGCCGGCGCTGGTGGTCGCGGCGATCGCGTTTGCGATGTTGTTCCAGGCCGCGCGCCGGGATTATCTGCTGGTCCTTTCGGCGGTGATCGTCGCGTACCTGGTGACGTACTGGAGCGGCAATGCACTGGG
>DASTIS010000018.1:0-2269 GCA_035717365.1 Rhodanobacteraceae bacterium | reverse complement strand
AAGGTCCAGGCGACTTTCAGGTGTTTCACGTTTGCTGGCGTGATCTGCGCCGCGGTCGAGTAGCGTGAGCCGCCCGCATCGGCGCCGTAATGCGCCCAGCCAGTGTCGGCCGCCGGGGGCGGGGTGGTGTAATCGCCGCCGCAGCCGGTCAGCAGGGCGGCGAAGCCGAGGGTCATGCAGCAACGGACAGGCAAGCGCATCGCGCGGCTCCCGATGGGGAATGCGCGAAAATTAGTTGCGGCGCGGCGCGTCGGCAAGTCGAAAAGGGGTGAGCGGCGCAGGCTGGTGACGAGCGGCGATGCCCGCGCCGCCAATCAATTGAACAGTTGCGGCAACCGGCTGCGGTAGCGGCGGCTGAAGTTCACGAAATTCCCGTCGGCCAGCATGATGCGGTAGTCGCCGCTGTCCCAGGGCTGGATTTCGCGGATGCGGTCCAGGTTCACGATGTGGCGGCGATGCACCCGCGCGAAGTGCTTCGGATCCAGTTTGCGTTCGAGGCCGCTGAGCGATTCGCGCAGCGGCCAGGTCGCGCCCTGGGCGTGGATGGTGACGTAATTGCCGTCGGCGTCGATGCGGTCGATGTCGGCGGTGTTGAGGATGAACTCGCGGTTGAGCTTCTTCACCACCAGGCGCTGGATGGGTGCCACCGGCTGTTCGCCTGGGAGCCCTGCCGCGGAGGTGCCGGTAGCCGCGGCCGGACTTGCCGCGGGCTCGCGCCGGGATTCCAGCCAGAGCCGGTATGTGCGGAACGCCTGCAGCCCCGCCAGGATCAATGCGTAGGTGACGAAGTCCTTGCGGTATTCGTAGAGCCAGTCCGGCCACAGGGGACCGAAGCTGTAGTGCCCGTGCATCGCGAGGTAACCGAGCTTTCGCAGCAGCACCATGCCGGTGACGTGCAGGATCGAGAATATCGGCGTGGCGGCGAGGTGCAACGGTACGGCCCAGCGCCAGGTGCCGGCCGTCAGTGGCGCGCGACGGTGCAGCCACGCGATCAACGGGATCAGGGCCAACACCAGCACTGCGCTGGAATATTCCCACAGCACGGGCTCCCACGGTTGCAGGGGCTCGCCAACGCGCGCGTGGTCGGCAAGGGTTGTGAAAATGTTGACCGTGCAGATGGCGGTAGTAATGCCGCCAAACACCAAAATTTGACGGATGAGGATGCGGCGACGGATCTCGGCATCGGTCAACGCGGGAGTGTGTGTCACGATCGCCATTGCCGCACGGCCGGTGTCAAATGGATTGCGCAAACCTGGAAGCAAGGCCCGTATAACTTTCCGGAGTCAGCGCCAACAGGCGCTGCTTGTCGGCGTCCGGCAATTCGAGCGAGGCAATGAAGGTTTTCAGCGTGTCACGCGTGATGCCCTTGCCGCGTGTCAGGGCCTTCAATTGTTCGTAGGGCTCGGGTAGGCCGTGACGGCGCATCACGGTCTGGATGGCCTCGGCCAGGACCTCCCACGCCGAGTCGAGGTCGGCGGCGATCCGTTCGGCGTTGACTTCCAGTTTGCCGAGGCCCTTTTCCAGCGAAGCAAAGCCGACCAGCGCGTGGCCGAAGGCTTCGCCCAGCGCGCGCAAGGTGGTGGAGTCGGTGAGGTCGCGCTGCCAGCGGCTGATCGGAAGTTTCCCGCTGAAATGGCCGAACAGTGCGTTGGCGACCCCGAAATTGCCCTCGGCGTTTTCGAAGTCGATCGGGTTGACCTTGTGCGGCATGGTCGAGGAGCCGACCTCGCCCGCCTTCAGTTTCTGCCTGAAATAACCCAGCGAGATGTAGCCCCACAGATCGCGCGCGAGGTCGATCAGGATGGTGTCGATGCGACGCTGCGCGTCGCAAAGTTCCGCGATGCCGTCGTGCGGTTCGATTTGCGTGGTGTATTCCTGCCAGGCCAGGCCCAGCGATTCGACGAAGCGTTTCGAGAACGCGCGCCAATCGATTTCAGGGTAGGCAACGACGTGTGCATTGAAGTTCCCGACCGCGCCGTTGATCTTGCCGGCAATCTCGACCGCTGCCAGCTGTGCGCGCTGGCGCGCCAGCCGTGCGACGGTGTTGGCCATTTCCTTGCCCAGCGTGGTGGGACTGGCGGTCTGGCCGTGGGTGCGTGACAGCATGGGGACATCCGCATGCGCGTGCGCCAACTCCCGCAGTTTGCCTGCGACCTTGTCCAGTTCGGGCAACAACACCGTGTCGCGCGCGTCACTCAGCATCAGTGCATACGAGAGGTTGTTGATGTCTTCGCTGGTGCAAGCGAAGTGCACGAACTCCCTGGCCTGC
>DASTIS010000017.1:0-2606 GCA_035717365.1 Rhodanobacteraceae bacterium | reverse complement strand
GTGTCGCCCACGATGACTGCGGCGATCCTGACCGGGCTCCGGGTCAAGAAGGAAACCGTGGGCGAGATCGCGGGCGCCGCCAGCGTGATGCGCGAACTGGCCGAGAAGGTCACGGTACCGCCGGACCCGCACATGCTCGATATCGTCGGGACCGGCGGCGATGGCGCGCACAGCTTCAATATTTCGACTGCGTCGATGTTCGTCGCCGCGGCCGCGGGCGTGCGCGTGGCCAAGCACGGCAACCGCAGCGTGTCGTCGTCGTCCGGCAGCGCCGATGTGCTCGAAGCGCTGGGGGCGAAGATCGACCTCGGCGCCGCACAGGTCACGCGGTGCATCCGGCAAACCGGCATCGGTTTCATGTTTGCGCCACGCTTCCATCCGGCGATGAAGGCGGTCGCGGCGGTGCGCCGCGAAATGGGCGTGCGCACGCTGTTCAACATCCTCGGGCCACTCACCAATCCCGCCGATGCGCCCAACATCCTGATGGGCGTGTTCCATCCCGACCTGGTCGGCATCCAGGTGCGCGTGCTGCAGCGGCTCGGCGTGCAACGCGCGCTGGTGGTGCACGGCAAGGACGGGCTCGACGAAATCTCGCTGGGCGGCGCGACGCTGGTTGGCGAACTGCGCGACGGCAATGTGCGCGAGTACCAGATCGAGCCCGAGCAGTTCGGCATTCCGATGGCATCCAGCCGCAACCTGCGGGTCGCCGACGCCGCCGAATCGAAGGCGATGCTGCTGCACGTGCTGGACGGTGGCGATGGCGTGCCGCGCAACATCGTGTTGTTCAACGCCGGCGCGGCGCTGTACGCGGCGGGCCACGCCGCGTCCATCGCGGCGGGAATCGAACGGGCGGGCGCGGTCATCGACGACGGTTCGGCACGCGCCAAGCTCGACGAATTCGTCGAGGCCACGCAAATGCTTGCTTCTGCCGGGTCCCGGGTCCCCGGTCCCGGGTCGCGATCTCCATGAACGACATCCTGAAACGGATCCTCGGACGCAAGCGCGAGGAGATTGCCGAACGCAAGGCGCGGGTTTCAATGGCGGCGTTGCGCGAACGCAGCCACGGCGCACCGCCCGTGCGCGGGTTCGCCGCCGCATTGCGTGCCCGCGTGGAGGCGGGTCGGCCGGCAGTGATTGCGGAGATCAAGCAGGCCAGCCCGTCGCAGGGAGTCATCCGCGCGACTTTCGACCCGGCCGCCATTGCACGCAGCTATGAGCAGGGTGGCGCGACGTGCCTGTCGGTGCTGACCGACGTCGACTTCTTCCGGGGCAGCGACGCCCATCTGCAGCAGGCGCGCGCGGCCTGCGCGTTGCCGGTGCTGCGCAAGGATTTCATCCTCGACCGGTACCAGGTCGCCGAGGCGCGTGCCCTGGGCGCCGATGCGATCCTGCTGATCGCGGCGGCGCTCGACAACGCGGCACTGGCCAACCTGCACGCCTACGCCATGCAATGCGGCCTCGATGCGCTCGTCGAAGTCCACAACGCCGCCGATCTGCAGCGGGTGCTGCCGTTGCCGAATCCCGAACACACCCCGATCGGCATCAACAATCGCAATCTGCAGACGTTCGAAACCGGCATCGAGACCACCTTGCTGCTCCAGCCCGACGTGCCGGCCGACCGGTTGCTGGTCACCGAGAGCGGCATCGCCACGCGCGATGATGTGGCGAACCTGCGGGCCGCGGGGATCTCCGCGTTCCTCGTCGGCGAAACCTTCATGCGCGCGCCCGATCCCGGTGTCGAATTGGCGCGGCTGTTCGCGGAGCCATGAGCCTGCAACAGGGGGCGCCGGACGCGGGACGACGCGTTGTGCTGTTCGACTTCGACGGCGTGCTGATCCGCGATGACGCCTTCGGGATGTTCATCCGCGACCGTTATGCGCGCGCGTGGTGGCGCAAGCTGCTGGTGCTGCTGGCCAGCCCGTGGCTGCTGTTGGTGTTGCCGTTCTCGCGGCGGCGGATCATCCGCACGCTGGTGCGTATCGGCTTGCTGGGGGTGGGCGAGGCGCGTTACCGCGAGTTGGCGCAGGCGTTCGCTCGCGTGCTGGTGCATCGTCCGCGCCAGTTCTGCCGCGAAGGCGTGCGGACCCTGCGCTCGCATATGGCCGCGGGTGATCGCGTCGTCGTCGTTACGGGTTGCGAAGACACGCTGGTGCGTGGCGTGCTGGAAGGGTTGGGGGTCGACGGTGTCGAGGTGCTGGCGTCGCGCTTGCGCGCAGGCCCGCTGGGCATGCGCTCCGAGTGGCACAACGTGGGACGCCGCAAGGTGGAATTGTTGGCGCAACACGACATCGAGGCGTGGCAGTCGGCCTACAGCGATTCGCGTCACGACCTGCCGATACTCGCGCTGGCTGCCGAGGCAGTGCTGGTCAATGCCACCCCCAAGCTGTGCAAACGCGTGGAGAAGGCGTTGGGGCGCAGCGTGACCCGTGTCGAGTGGAATTGAACTGGTCAGTGCTGACCGTTCAATGAGACTTCATGCGAAGCGGCTGTTGCGAACAGTCAGGCCATGGATGGCCGTTCTGATATCGACGGGTGCTGGGCGGCTCAGACTCGCAGGCCCGCGCATGGTGCGGCGATCATGGACGATCGCACGACTAACGCGTCCC
>DASTIS010000016.1:0-3912 GCA_035717365.1 Rhodanobacteraceae bacterium | reverse complement strand
GCACAATGATGGCGGCATCGACGCCGCGCTGGCGTGGGTGCCGGAAGGCGAGCTGGTTCAGGAGAGCTACGTCAACCTGATCCCCACCATCCAGGGCGGCACCCACGTCAACGGCCTGCGTTCGGGCCTGACCAATGCGCTCCGCGAATTCTGCGATCTGCGCAATCTGCTTCCGCGCGGAATGAAACTTTCACCCGAAGACGTGTGGGAGCGCGTGGCATTCGTGCTGTCGGTGAAGATGCGCGATCCGCAATTCGCCGGCCAGACCAAGGAACGCCTGAGTTCGCGCGACGCCGCGGGCACGACCGAAAACACGCTGCACGACGCGTTTTCGTTGTGGCTGAACCAGAACGTCGCGGTGGGCGAAGCCATCGCGCAGTTGGCGATCGACCACGCCGCAGCGCGCATGAAGGCGGCCAAGCGCGTGGTGCGCAAGAAGATCACCCAGGGCCCCGCCCTGCCCGGCAAGCTCGCCGACTGTGCGTCCTCGGATCCCGACCGGACCGAACTCTTCCTGGTCGAAGGCGATTCCGCCGGCGGCTCGGCCAAACAGGCACGCGACAAGGATTTCCAGGCGATCCTGCCGTTGCGCGGCAAGATCCTCAACACCTGGGAAGTGGAATCGCAATCGGTGTTGGCGTCCGAAGAAGTCCACAACCTCGCAGTCGCGATCGGTTGCGATCCCGGCAAGGACGACATCTCCGGATTGCGCTACGGCAAGGTCATCATCCTCGCCGACGCCGATTCCGACGGCCTGCACATTGCAACGCTGTTGTCGGCGCTGTTCCTCAAACACTTTCCCGCACTGGTACAAGGCGGCCACGTGTACGTCGCGATGCCACCATTGTTCCGCGTGGACGTCGGCAAGCAGGTGTTCTATTGCCTTGACGAAGGCGAGCGCGACGCGCTGCTGACGCGAATCGAACGCGAAAAAATCAAGGGCGCCATCGCCGTGACGCGCTTCAAGGGTCTGGGTGAAATGAATCCCGCGCAGTTGCGCGAATCGACCATCCATCCCGACACCCGCCGGCTCGTCCAGCTCACCGTGGACGACGGCGAAGCCACCGCGAAGCTGATGGACATGCTGCTCGCCAAGAAGCGCGCGTCCGATCGCCGCACCTGGCTGGAAGAAAAAGGCGACCTGGCGTCGCTGGAAGCCTGAGTCCGAGCGCCTCGCAGAACTTTGTCGGCCTCACGCGGCCAGAGGGCCCGTATGGCGGAATCCGACTCGTTGCTGCCTTGATGTATGTCTGCTCCCGGGACGGCCGATCATGCGACGCTTAAGCTGAGCAGCGCTCGACGGAGTCATGATTTCGCAAACTTTGGACACAGTGCAATCACATTGATCGCGCCCATGTGCCGTGCAGCCGAAATCCACAAATGGCCTCCATGGATCGATCACGACGCACTACCAGCACGCGCGCCGAGTCAGATCAAGAGAATTCCACTTCTGTCTTTCTGGGGGGATCCCCGGGCGGTTCCGGCGCGGGCACGTTGTTAACGGTCAGGGATTGCGTGGGCGAGGCGATCTCACGGAACCATCTCGATGCAGAAACCGAGCACGGAGAATGCCTCGCCGTAGATCAGCGAATCGGTGCGCACAGGTCGTAGTGACGGACACGCCCCACCCGGCGGAGCGCGGCCTGAACATCGGCGCGTGCAGTGACGGCGTGCCAACGCCGGCGTATCAATTGCTCGAGCGGGGTTCTGGTGCAGGACGCATAACGTTGCATTTCGGTGAGCGCGTCCAACCGCTGCCCAGGCTCCTTGAGTCGCTGGACCAGCAATGCAGCCGCGGCGTTCTTGTTTCCCCGCAACAACAGTGCGTCTTCCCAGCCCGTCATGTCCTCCGCCCGATGCGTGCCCATATATGTCATCGCTGCGGCGATAGCCGGTTCGTCGCGCCGCGCGATGGCGATGCGCAGCTTCACACCCTGATATTGCATGCCCCCGAATGCACTGACGGCACCCGCTTTCGAGATTGCTTCGGCAGCCTCGTCGGGCTTGAGACGATTGGCGAGCCATGTCCCGAGGTTGATGTATTGGCTGGTATTAGGCGCGCCTTGCTCGAGGTATCTGGCCGCGCGAGTTTCCACCCTCGTGGCATCGCTCCAGCGCTGCTCTCGCATGAGCGCACGCGCACGGTAGTCGAGCACCCAGACGTACCAGCGGTCAAAATCCACGTACGCCGTTTTGCCGTGGCCGAATTCGACATGTGCGACGGTGGCATCGCTGATGCCGAGTACATCGGGATACTTGCGCGTCATCAGGAAAAGTATTTCGAGATCGGTGATGGGTTCGATCTCATCGGGATGCGCGACCATCCTGGCACTGCGCTCCGCGATCTCGGCAGCAAGCAGGCGCCGAACGTTGAAGTGCTGCGGATGCCTGCGAATGACGGGACCAAAGCGATTGTCGGCCAACATACCGATGACGGCTTCGGCGGAAGTGATCCGAAGAGCGATCGCGCCCGCGCGTGATAATCCGCGGTCGGTGAGGTGGTACAGCACCAATTGCCGCCACAGGAGGCTCGGCTCGCGGCCATCGATTTGCCAGTGGGCGTCGAACAGTGCATCCAGCATCTCGCGATCGGCCGCGTGCTCCCCGGCTCGACTGAGCAGGCTGTGAAGGTTCCCGACCGCATCCGGATTGAAGTCCTGTACCGACGCGGGCCAACGCCGTGCGAGCGTGACAAGGCTATGCGCCGCATCGCGGTAATCGCGAACATCGGCTGCCGCGTTCAGGCGGATCGACCACGCGACATCGCCGGCGCCCTCCATGCGCGTTGCCTGCGTTGCAAGCTCGTGAGCGTCGGTGTCGCGCTGTTGCTGCTCGGCAACCAGCGCTGCAGCGAGCAACGTGCGATAGCGCAGATTCGAGGAGAAGCGCGCAAAACTCGCGCTATGGGTGATGTCATCGAGTGTTGTACCCAAACGATCTGGTCCGCCCTTGTCCAGCTGCGTGGCCGCCTGAGCCAGCACAGCTTCGACGTGCTGCGCGCTCGTATCGGGAATGGAAACTGCGCGCGATGAAACGCGGATGGGTGCACAGCTCGCGAGTAACCAGGCGATTCCGAGTGCGGCTGTTGCACGCAAACCCGTGTTGATCACTTGTCGCATCGCAGCCCCCTCAAGTAGAGGAAGCGTGCACCTCGCAGGATGCCGTGGCAAGTGGATGGTGCGTTATCGCCAGATTGAATATCGCCAGATCGCAAGTCCTATGTCGTAACTGCAGGCGAATGCGGATCGCCCAGATGTCACGCAGCTTGAGGGGGACCTTCTGGCCGACAAGTTTGCCCTTGTTCCAAGGCTGTCGTTGCAGGGGTTCCATCGAAATCTCCAGCCGGGACTTCGATGGTGCACCAAGGCTCGAAAAGAAGGCGTCAATGGATCAACGGCATCGGCGTTCCTAGTCCGGGCTGCGCTGTCGACCCGAAGGAGCCAGTCGCCACTGTCCGCTCTCGGGAAGGCTGATCAATTGTGCATTTCAAACTTGATGCGACGTGCGAACGCTCAGACCCTGATTGCCCTCGGTAAGCAACGCCCACGGCCGGCATGACCCTTGACGAGACCCTATGCACGGCGCGCCCTGAAATAGGCGGCAAACTGAAATGTCGCCGCCAACGCGAACAGGCCGACACCGAACCAGTCGCGCGTGCTTGCAGGATCGCCACCTATTGCCGCTGTTGCGGCCATCACGGCTACTGCGATGAAGCAGCCACCGGACAGCAGGTGAAGCTTCTTGGACTCGCGAAATGACTGCACGTTCGTACCTAGACAGTATGACTTTCGCGTTGGCGAGCGCTGACCCCCGCGGGGCCATGTACGCGGGTTGGCGTGATGCCAGAGCCGCAGGAGCGAGCGAGTACTACGCTCATTTCGGTTTCCACGCGGAGGTCAGCAGAATGAACGA
>DASTIS010000015.1:0-2052 GCA_035717365.1 Rhodanobacteraceae bacterium | reverse complement strand
TTGGAGACCTTGATGCCCCATGCGTCAGTGTGTTGGTCGAGGATGCCCTGGATGTCGGCATTGAGCTTCTCGCGCTCGCTCAGCATCTCGTCCAGTTCGTGCCGGCCCAGCACCGAGCGCAGCGTGGTCTGGGCGAGCTGGCTGGTGGCTTCGCGCGCATCTTCCACCTGGATCACCGCTTTTTCCGGATCGATCACGCGATACAGGATCATCGCATTGACCTTCACCGGCACGTTGTCGCGCGAGATCACGTCCTGCGGCGGCACCTCCACCACGATCGTGCGCAGGTCGATCCGGACCATTTGCTGCATCACCGGAATCAGGATGATGATGCCCGGGCCCTTGACCGCCTGGAACCGCCCGAACAGGAAAATCACACCGCGGTCGTACTCGCGCAGGATCTTGATCGAGGAAAGCAGGATGATCAGGACGATCACCACGACGACGGCGATGACGGGATAAGCACTCATGTCGAAACCTCCTTGGGATCGGCCACGGGTTCCACGTCCAGAACAAGTCCGTGCATGGCCGTGACGGCAACAGCCTGGCCGCGCTTCAGCGGCACACGCGAACGAGCCTGCCAACGCTCGCCGTGGACGTGCACCACACCGCGGTCCTCGAAATCGGCGACAACCTCGGCGATCGCACCAACCATCTCCTCGCGTCCGCTGACCACCGGGCTCTTGTGCGAACGCACCGCCATCCACACGATGCCGACGAGGATACCCGCGGCCGCGATGGCGACGCCGACCACCACCGGCACCGCAACGCCGTAACCCGGCACACCCGTATCCATGAAGATCACCGACCCTATCACGAACGAAATCACGCCCCCGGTTCCGAGCACGCCATAGGCGGGCACGAAGGCTTCCGACACGATCAGGATCACGCCGAGCAGGATCAGCGCGAGCCCGGCGAAGTTCACCGGCAACATCTGGAACGCGTACAACGCCAGCAACAGGCAGATCGCACCCGCCACGCCGGGCAATATGCCGCCCGGATGCATGCCTTCCATCACCAGGCCGCCGAGTCCGATCAGCAACAGGATATACGCAACCGATGGATTGGCGATCACCCCGAGAAACCGACTGCGCCAGCCGGGCGCAATGGTTTGCACCTCGGCGCCGCGCGTATGCAGGACTTGCGTGCCGGCACTGGTCTCCACCTTGCGTCCATCGACATCGGCGAGCAGTTGTGTGACGTTCGGCGCGACCAGATCGACCACGTGCAGTTTCAGCGCTTCCTGGCCGGAAACGCTGACCGCCTCGCGGACCGCCTTCTCCGCCCAGTCGGCATTGCGGCCGCGGCGTTCGGCCAGCGACCGGATATAGGCCACGGCGTCGTTGGTCACCTTGCGCATCTCGGTGCTTTCGGTTGGCGACGACGGCGGTTTGCCGCTGCTGGACGAGGGCAACGGCACGGCGCCGCCCCCGCCGATGGACACCGGTGTCGCCGCGCCGATGTTGGTGGCCGGCGCCATCGCGGCAACGTGGCAGGCGTACATGATGTAGGTCCCCGCGCTGGCGGCGCGTGCGCCCGACGGCGCGACGTAGCCGATCACCGGCACCGGTGACGCCAGGATTGCCTTGATGATGTCGCGCATCGAACTGGACAGGCCTCCCGGGGTATCGAGTTCCAGCACGATCGCCGCGGCATGCCGCTGTTCCGCTTCCTGGATTCCACGCACAACGTAATCGGCGCTGGCGGGGCTGATCGCGCCGTCGACGCGCAGCAGCACGACCGCGGCCGGCTCCGTCGGAGGCGATTCCGGCGCAGCCGCCGACGCCGTCGCCAACATCAGCAACGCCAGCAACCCCCACACCCCGGAGCGCCACGTCCTCATGCCGCCATCAGATCATTACCCGCCGCTCTTGGCAAACCCCATGATTGCGGCGGCGCAACGGGCCACGGCTGACTTGCGACAAGGCATGCGACGCCGATCGGCGTACAGTGCATGGTTTCGAGGAAATTCAAGCAACAGGAGAGCACCATGGATCATCCCATGTATCCCGAATCCGGCGTCGACATCGCGCGCAAACGCAAGGAACTCGC
>DASTIS010000014.1:0-2726 GCA_035717365.1 Rhodanobacteraceae bacterium | reverse complement strand
GTGCGATCGTGCTGGCCCTTGGTGTTTTCCGGGCTCCATTGCAGCATCCCGAAGGGCAGCGTTGCGCCGGGGAACGTGTTGCCGCCATTGCGGCTTCCGATCAGCGGGTTGACCCACCCGACCGGTGTGGCTGCCACCGCGCTGCCGCATACTGCCCCGGCGAGAATGAGCGTACCAATGCGCACCATGATTCGTGAAAGCGGAATCGTCATTGCGTTTGCCTCATGTGCGATACCGATGGCCATCTCGCTCGTCATTCCGGCGAAAGCCGGAATCCATTGGCTTTGAAACGCAGGTCAAGATGGATTCCGGGTTGCGCTCGCGATGAAGCTGCGGTCGCCCCCGGAATGACGACAATCTGAAGGCGGTTCGAGCCCGGGCGTCGGATTTATCCGACTGCATTCAATACCTCGTAGCACGCGCCCGTGTTGTGGTAGTCGGTCTTGCCGGCCGGGCTTTTTTCGCCGTCGTACTTGCGGTTGTCGCGGGTAAGGATGCGGTACCAGCCGCCGTAGCGGTGATCGACGAAGTGCTCCCACGCGTACCCCCACAGGCGCCGGTACCAGTCCCAATACTTTTGCTCGCCGGTGCGCGTCGCCAACAGCGCCGCACAGGCCAGCGACTCGGCCTGCACCCAGTGGTATTTGTCGCCATCGCAAATGGTGCCGTCCGGCGCGAAGCCATAGCACAGGCCGCCATGTTCGTCGTCCCATGCGCGTGCGACGGCGGTGTCGAACAGATGCCGCGCGGTCGGCAGCAGCCAGTCGGCCTCCACGTGCCGGGACAGGATCAGCAGCAACTTGGCCCATTCGGTCTGGTGGCCGGGCTGGAAACCCCAGGGCCGGAACAGGTCCTTCGGATTGTCCTTGTGGTATTCCCAGTCGATGTCCCAATGCTCGTCGTAGTGTTCCCACACCAGCCCGCCGGCCTTGGCCGCTTGTCGGCGGGTCATGTGGTCGGCGAGCATGAGCGCCCGATCGAGCCAGCGACGATCGCTGCTGGCCTCGAATGCGGTCAACATCGCCTCGCACATGTGCATGTTGGCGTTCTGCCCGCGGTAGTTCGAAAAATGCCAATCGGCGTCTGCCTCGTCCCGGTACAGGCCGGCGCCGGCATCCCAGTAACGTCGTTCCAGCAGTGACCAGTGTTCGTCCATCCACGCCGCGGCTTCGATGATGCCGGCCATGAGCGCCTGTGAGTACGCAACCAGCACGAACGCCGCGCCGTAGCAGTGGTTGGTGGTGTCCTCGGGCCGGCCCTCGCGCAGGGTCCAGACGTAGCCGCCGGTGGCGGGATTCCGGTGCGCGTTGCGGATGAAGGCCACGCAGTGGCGCGTGCCATCGAGGTATTCGGCGCCGCCGAAATGGCGCGCATACATCGCGTAGTCGAACACGAAGCGCGCGCTGCTGACCAGGTGGCGATGCAAGCGGTCGAAGATCCTGCCGTCGTCCTTGTAATGGTGGTAGCAGCCGCCGGCCGGATCGAGGCAATGCGGGTGGTAGAACGCCATCGTGTCGCGGATGTGTTGGCGCAGGAAATCACTTGAACGAAAATCAGGCGAACGGAAATCGGGAAGGGTGGTCATGCGTGTTGTTCCAGGAAGGCATCGACCTCGGCCCTCGTGGGCATCGCGGCGAACGAGCCGGTGCGGGTGACCGCAAGCGCGCCGCAGGCCGACGCAAAACGCAGGGTCGATTCGAGTTGGACGGCATCGGCTGCAAATTCCCGCAACGTCGTGGCGTGGAGGCCGGCTTCGACGAAGCGATACAGGCATCCACCGACGAAGGCATCGCCGGCACCGGTGGTGTCGATGGCATGGACCGGGAATGTGACCGCTTCGCCGCGTGCATCCGGCGTGAACCAGCGTACGGCGCGTGCGCCGTCGGTGACGATCACGAGTTTGGCGTGGGCATTCCACAGGCGGGCGAAGGTCGCGTCCGGACCACCCGTCGACCCGGCGAGGAAATCGAGTTCCTCCGCGCTCAGTTTCACGAAATCGGCGAGCGCGAGGGCACGCCAGATCGTCGGTGCGGGGTCCCCGCCGCGTGGCCACAGGGCAGGGCGCAGGTTGACGTCGAAGCTGACCAGCGCGCCGGCGGCGCGCGTGCGGGCCATGCCTTGCAACGTCGTCGCGGCCGATTCGGGTTCGGTCATGCTGCACGAGCCGGCGTGGAAGAGGGTCTCGGCAGCAAAAACCGCGGGATCGAAATCGGTTTCGCGGAACAGCAGGTCGGCGGCAGGCGGCCGGTAGAAGCTGAAGGCCCGCTCGCCGTCTTCGGCGTGCGAGATGAATGCGAGCGCGGTATTGGCGGCATCGGTGCGGCGCGCATGCGAAATGTCCACGCGGGCCCCGGCGAGTTCGCGCAGCAGCAAGTCGCCGAAGATGTCGCGGCCGAACATCCCGACGAATGCCGTGGGTCCGCCGAGTCGCGCCACCGCGACGGCGACGTTGGCCGGTGCGCCGCCGGCGTGCGCGGTGAAGGTCGGCGCACTGCCCGACGTGCTGCCGTGGAAGTCGATCAGGGCCTCGCCGAAGCAGCAGACGGCGTTCATGCGGCGCGCGAACCCTTGAGGCCGTAGAACAGGATGTAGACGTAGCACAGCAGCGGCAGCACGAAGGCATGTTGTACGCCGATGTGGTCGGCCAGCGCACCTTGCGCCAGCGGGATCACCGCGCCACCCACGATCGCCATCACCAGCAGGCTGGAGACCTTGCCCGTCAACGG
>DASTIS010000013.1:0-8483 GCA_035717365.1 Rhodanobacteraceae bacterium | reverse complement strand
ATAGCCCGCGATCGAACGGAACGCGGTGCCGCCGGCGAGGCCGAGCTTCCTGGCCTCGGACAGCAGCCAGTCGTACAACAGCACGCCATGGTGGCGGCGGTTCTCATGCACGAAGAAGCGCAGGTACACACCTTGGGTGGGCGGGGTGTCGTTCATGCGAGACTCCTGAGCAAGGCTTGCATCAGTGCGAAACCGAGCAGTGTCATCGCCAGCGATCCGATGACGTGCAGGCCCACCAGCGCCACGCTCCAGCCGTACTGCTGGCGCAGCAGCAGGGTGATCGTTTCACCGGAAAATGTCGAGAACGTCGTCAGGCCACCGAGAAAGCCGGTGGTGACGAACACACGCGTCTCGGGCGATAGGGCCTGGAACTGCGTGAATGCACCGAGGACGAGGCCCATCAACAGACCGCCCAGCAGGTTCGCGGCCAGCGTGCCGAGCGGTACGGTCGGAAACAACGGGTTGAACCAGACGCCGAACAGGTAGCGCAGGCACGCGCCGAGGAATGCGCCGCAACCGGTGGCGAGCAGGGCGTAGATGAGCATGGTGTCGCGACTCCCGTCAGATGGTCGGGAACCCCCGCGCGCCTGCCGCTCGTCTCGCGGCGATGCCTACGCACCGGATTCCCGGTCAGGTAGGCATCATCAGCCGACATTGGTCGCCGGCGGTTCGGGGAGGCATGCCATCTCCCATGCGGCGTGCATGGTAACGGATAAACGGATCGCGGCGTCAAGCTGGCGGCAAGAGTCCGCGCGCTTCCAGGAAGGCCCGCGCGTTTTCGGCATCGTGTTCGAACCATGCGGCCGCCGAGCCGAGCCGGAACGAATAGCCCCACGCGTCCATGTCGGCGAGCGCGCGCGCGCGGCCGAAACCGGGCAGGGCGTCGGCCAGCACGATCTGCAGGTAGCAGGTCGCGTCTTCTTCCTCGAGCGAATCGCTGGCGTCGGTGTGGATGGCCGCCCGTCGGGCCGGATCGGCCACCAGAAGATGACAGGCTTCGTGCAGCAGCGAATGCACCGGGGTGTCGGTGCGCGCGTAAACGCACGAGGCAATCACGCCGGCTTCGGGCTCGCCCCAGTAGCTGCCCGGGATCGGTGCGCCATCCTCGATGCGCACCAGCCCCAGATCGTGCCGCGCCAGCAGCGCAGCGCAAGGCGCGAAGCCGACATCGGCGATGCGCAGGACGTCACGCGGGGCCTCATCCCCCCGCGCCTGCGGCGCCCGCGTGGCGCGCGCGTTCGCTATCGCTCCGCCCTTCCGCTGGAAGGGGGTCGCCTTCTCTTCCCCATTCGCTTGCGAAGGGGGACCGAGGGGGATGGCTCTTGTTGGTGCCTGCATGCATCGTTCAATCTGTTGTGCGAAGCGGCATCCCCCGGCGCTTTGCGCCGACCCCTCCTTTGGAAGAGGGTGAGAGCGGCCCGAGTCCCGGGTCTAGCCGCCGGTCCCGGTCGCGGCCTTGGTTTCCGGCAGCGCCACCGACAGTTCCAGCACTTCGCCGTCGTCGTTGCGTTCCAGGTTTACCTGCACCGCGCCCGGATCGACGTGGACATACTTGCGGATCACTTCCAGCAGCTCGTTGCGCAACAGCGGCAGGTAATCCGGACCGCCGCGGGTGGCGCGTTCCTGCGCGACGATGATGCGCAGGCGCTCGCGCGCCACGTTGGCGGTGTTCCTCGGGCGGGGGCGCAGGAAATCGAGCAGACTCATGGCATCAGGTTCCGAACATGCGCTTGAGGAAGCCTTTGCGCGGGGCCTCCAGGAACCGCATCGCGATGTCTTCGCCGGTGAGGCGCGCGACCGCGTCGGCGTAAGCCTGGCCCGCGATCGAACCCGCATCGTGGATGACCGGCACGCCCGAGTTGGACGCTGCCAGCACCTGCTCGGATTCCGGGATCACGCCCAGCACCGGGATACCGAGGATTTCCTCGACATCCTTGACGCTCATCATCTCGCCGGCCTCGACGCGGACCGGGTTGTAGCGCGTCAGCAACAGGTGTTGCGGGCCGGGACCTTCGCCGCGTTCGGCGCGTCGCGTCTTCGAGGACAGCAGGCCGAGGATGCGGTCCGAATCGCGCACGCTGGAGACCTCGGGGTTCACCACCACCACCGCGCGGTCGGCGAAATACATCGCCAGGTGCGCGCCTTTTTCGATGCCGGCGGGCGAATCGCACACGATGTAATCGAAACCGTCCTCACCCAGTTCCTCCAGCACGCGGCCGACGCCGTCCTGGGTGAGCGCATCCTTGTCGCGGGTTTGCGAGGCCGCCAGGACATAAAGGTTGTCGTGGCGCTTGTCGCGGATCAGCGCCTGCTTCAGCACGGCTTCCTTCTGGATCACGTTGACGAAGTCGTACACCACGCGCCGTTCGCAACCCATGATCAGGTCGAGGTTGCGCAGGCCGACATCGAAGTCGATGACCGCGGTCTTGTGGCCGCGTTGGGCGAGGCCGGTGGCGAGCGAGGCCGACGTCGTGGTCTTGCCGACGCCGCCCTTGCCGGAAGTGATGACGATGGTTTCGGTCAACGGGATGCTCCGATCTTTGATTGCGAAAGGGGTGCGGCGCACACGAACGCCGCGTCGATTATGCGGGTACCCGCTGAACGGTCACAGGGCCGTGATCTGCAACTTGTCCTGCTCCAGCCAGATCTGCACCGGGCGGCCGGCGAATTCCCGCGGCAGTTCCTCGAACACACGGTAGTGTCCGGCGATGGAAACGATCTCGGCACGAAATTCGCTGCAGAAGATGCGCGAGGTCTTGTCCCCGAGCGCGCCGGCGAAGGCGCGCCCGCGCAGGCTGCCGTACACGTGGATGTTGCCGTCGGCCAGAACCTCGGCGCCGTTGGCGACCGCACCGACCACCACCAGGTCCGACCCTTGCGCGTAGACCTGCTGGCCGGTGCGGACCGGATGCTGGTGGTGCAGGGCGACGGTCGGTGCAATTGCAGCCGATGGCGATGGCGGTGTTTCCGGCGCAGCCTCGAGCGATGTCCGCCCGGTATCCGGTTGGCCCGCGTCGGGGGTGTTTGCGCGTTCGTACGCGGCGCGGAATTTTGCGATCAGGGGCAGCCCCAGCCGCTGCGACAGTTCGTCGGTGGCGTTGTCGCCGTAGGCGAGGCCTACCGGCAGCATGCCGGCGATGCGTATCGCCTCAAGCAGGGCCGCGACCCGGTCGTCGGCCGGTAGCGGCGACAGGAACGAGAGGTCCACCACCACCGGCGCGCGCGCGAACAACTGTGGTGCTTCGCGTACCCGCAGCTCCAGCGCCGACTGCAACGCTGCCGGGTCAGCATTGCGCACGCGCACGTTGGCGATGCCGACCTGCCCGAATCGCAGGTCGGCGGCGTCCGGAATGTCGGTGGCGGGACGCGCAGCGAGCCCGCTCACGTCTGCCCCGCCGCGCGCAGGTGCGATCGGGCATCGATCGGCAATTCGCGGGACACGAGCCACGGCAGGTCGGGCATCCCGTCGGGATAGGTCGCGCGCACGAATGAATGGCACTCGAGTGGTTTCAGCAACAGGCTGACGCGGCGTCCGGATTCGGGCATGGCGTGCTGCCCGACTTCGTGGAAACCGAATACGCCGTGGAACAACACCGAAACGTCGTCGCGGGGTTCCAGGAACACCTCGCAGGCCAGGTTCGGCGAACGCACCTCGGCGTAGCTTTGCACGTCGCTGTAGAACAGACGCCCCAGGCCGTGGCCACGGTGCATGTCACCCACGATCACGCGATCGATGTACACGAATTCCCCGCAGTGCTTGCGGAACCACTGGAAGTTGGAACTGGCATGCTCGGTGCTGTCGCGCAGCGCGATCAGGAAACCGGCCAGGTGGCCATCCACTTCGGCGACCCGAAAGTGGTCGGCGTAGCGATAAAAGCGATCGAGTTGTGCCGCGTCCATCGGCAGGATGGACGAGCCCGCGGTGTTGTTGAGGCCCATGACGGCGGCGAGATCGCTTGCCTGCACGTCGCGGAGGACCAGTTGGGGCGTGAACGTCATCGGCTACGGGTTTCCGGGTACGGGCGCGGCGATCGCGGCCCAACGGTCGAGCATTATCGCATGCCTCCCGCGGCAGGTCCCGCGTCCCGGGCGCCGGGGCCCCCGGCGGTCAAGCCTGGGTTAAGATCGGCGCGTGCGACGGCCATCACTCAGTCCGATTTCCCTGTTGCGGTACGCAGGTCTCATCACGTACGCCTGCGTTGGCGTGCCGCTGGCGCGACGCGACTGGATGCTGGCCAACGTCAGCGACGAGCGCACCCAGATCCATGTGACCCGCGCACTGCACGCACAAAGCCATTCGGATCTGCTGTTGTGGGCGGTCAGCTACGTCGTGTTCGGCGTGGTCTATTGGCTGCTGACCCGCGACCTCGGCTCGCGGCGGTACTGGGGCGTCAAGTTGCTGGGGTTGTTGGTCCTGACGGTCGCGGCGGTGGCCATCAGCTGGTACAGCGTGAGCGGCCTCGGGGCGTTGCTGCTGGCGGTGGCGGGGATGGTACTGCCATGGCTGTTGCCGCTGCCGATTGCCGTCGCGTGGCTGGTCCTGCAATACGCAGCCACCGTGCCGGTCTACGCGACGTTCCCTTCCTTCACGCTCGGGATGGCGGTGATGCAGGCTGCCCTGTATCTGGGCTATGCCGTGATCGTGTTCATTGCCTCGGAGGTCGCGCGCCAGCAGGCGGACGCGCGCGAAGACCAGCGCCGCCTTAATTCGGAATTGCGTGCGACGCGGGCGCTGCTGGCGGAATCCAGCCGGATTTCCGAACGGATGCGGATTGCGCGCGAGTTGCACGACCTCGTCGGCCACCATCTCACCGCGCTCAGCCTTAACCTCGAGGTTGCCGGACACCTGGTGGTGAACGATGCCGCTTCCGATCATGTCGCGCGGGCGCGTTCGACCGCGAAGCAATTGCTGGCCGACGTACGCGAGGTGGTCAGCGAATTGCGCGACGACGAAGGCATCGAATTGACCACCGCGTTGCGCGACTTGACCGAAGGCGTGCCCGGCCTGCAAGTCCATCTGGCGCTGCCGCAGCGTTTCGCGGTCGGCGATTCACGCCGCGCGCAGATCCTGTTGCGCTGTACGCAGGAGATCATCACCAACGCGGTGCGGCACGCCCGTGCACGCAATCTGTGGTTGCGGTTCGAGGAAGGTCCCGACGGTATGCTGTTGCTGAAGGCGCACGACGATGGTTGCGGCGCGCTCGAACTGAAGCCGGGGAACGGGTTGACGGGGATGCGCGAGCGGCTGGCCGAGGTGGATGGAAAATTGGAGATTCATACCGAGCGCAATCAAGGGTTTGCGCTTGAAGCTTCATTGCCGATCGAGAGAATTGCGTGAGGGTGCCCGGCGATTCCGGAGCGTGCGGTCCGTTATCCTTCTGTTGTGGGCGCGCCGCGATGACCGTTGCGAAGATTTCATCCAGGGTGGGAGTAATCAATGATTTCCGTTTGCCTCGTGGACGACCAGACGCTGGTCCGGCAGGGGATCCGTTCGTTGCTGGAGCTGTCGCCTGAAATCCAGGTGGTGGCCGAGTGCAACGACGGCGCCGCGGCGCTCGAGACGATTCCGAAGATCAAGCCGGACGTGGTGTTGCTGGACATGCGCATGCCTGGCAAGAGCGGGCTCGACGTCCTCAACACGTTCGCGGCCCACGGCAAGGTGCCCCCGACGATCATCCTGACCACCTTCGACGACGACCAGCTGGTACTCGCGGGTCTCAAGGCCGGCGCGCGCGGCTATCTCCTGAAGGACGTGTCCCTCGAGCAATTGGTCGACGCCGTCAAGACCGTCGCCGGCGGCGGCTCGCTGATCGCACCGGTGGTGACCCAGCGCCTGCTGGCGGGTGTCGGTCGCATCCACAACCAGTTCTCGAGTCTCGGCCAGCCGGACCCGTTGACCGAACGCGAGACGGAGATCCTGCGCCTGATGTCCGGCGGATACAGCAACAAGGAGATCGCCAATTCGCTGAAGGTCGCCGAGGGCACGGTCAAGAACCACGTGTCCAACATTCTTTCCAAGCTCGGCGTGCGCGACCGCACGCGGGCGGTGCTAAAGGCGTTGGAGCTCGGCATTGTCTAGGGTGGTCCTTCAGTTGAAGCGGCTGTTGTCCAGAGTCAGGCCACGGAAGGCCGTTCTGGTGTCGGTGGACGGCGGATCGCAGGAGAAGGTGCGCCGCACTTCAACGAAACGGCGATCAGGGACGATCGCACGAACGTCCCGTAGCGCGAACGCCGTGAAGCAAGTACCATCCGCCTTTCATGTGTTCCAGTGCGGCGCACGAGCTGTCGACCCGTCCGGTCGCGGCAAGCGTCGGCCATACGTACAAGCCGTCCGGAGATCCCTGGCATGACCCGAGTGCTCGAATTCGTCGTCGCCCTGATCATGGTGTTCATCCTTGCCGTGATCGTGGGCTTGTTCCTGCCCCGGCACGCGCATATCGAGCGCTCGATCGAGATCAGCCACAACCCGCAGCACATCTATGACGTCCTGAACAACTTCAGGCGCTTCGGGGATTACGCCGGCGGCGCGCTGCAGGCGCAGGATCCGCAGGCGAAGTTCTCGCTGTCCGGACCGGCCTACGGTCCCGGCGCGACGATCAGCTGGAGCGGCAACGCCAAGCTCGGCAACGGCAAGCTGGTCAACAAGTCCGGCAACATCGATCTCGCCGGGAACAGCACCGTCACGTGGGACCTCACCAACGACTGGCGCGGCGAGAACAAGACTTTCACCTTCACCGTCACGCCGAACCAACGCCTTCGCGTCAATACGGTCACTTGGGGTTACAACGTCGACTACGGCTGGAACCTGGTCGACCGCTACTCGCAGTTGTGGATCCACGGCGAGCCGGCCGGCATGATCCAGTACGGACTCGACTCGCTGCAGAACATGTTGGCCGGCATCCCCAACGTCGGCTACGAGAAACTCGACCCGGGCCTGTATCGGACGGCGGCGACGCCGGTACTGTTGATTTCGACCAAGGCCACGCGCACGCTTGATGACATCGATATGGCCAAGGCGGCCGCGCTCAAGCAGATTGATGCGGCGATGGCCAAGCTCGGCGTCAAGGCCGCGGGACCGACCACCACCATCACGACCGAGTGGGGCGATACCACCTACATCTTCGACCTGGCGGTGCCGATCAACACCACGACGCTCAAGATCGACGGCAAGGACTACGATCTGACCCGGTTGCCACCGCGTCCGACGGCAGAGCAGCTTGCCGCGCAGCCGGCTTCGTCCTCGACGGTGGCATCGGCGGCCAGCGCCGGGAAACCGGCCTCGTCCGGGACGGTGGCGTCGGCATCCACCGCCGGTCAACCAGCTTCGGCGTCATCGGCAGGGGCGGAAGCGGGCGAGAAGGGCCCCGTGCCGGGTGGCCTCGACAAGCAAAACCAGTTGATCGTCAACGACAACGTGCGCGCCGTGATGCTGCCCGAGCGCGAAGTGCTGGAGGGCACCTGGACCGGTGAAGCCGGGATCCCGCTGGTGCGGCTGGCGCTGAAGGCGTACGCGGGCACCCACGGATACCGGTACAACGAAACCGAGGATCGCCTCTACGACCAGTTGGCGTCGCTGCCGAACGTGGCCGACCAGGATCAGATCTACCGGGTGTTCCTGCCGGTGATGAATGCGCCCGCGCAGACGCCCGGGCAGGTTTCCGGCCGCACGCAGCCCCTGACCGCGCTGGATCCATCGATCTGGTCGGGCGAGAAGCCGCCCGAGGAGAAGAAATCCGGCAACGGCAAGTAGGGGAGGTCCGGCGCGCGGATGCGGCGTCGGCAAGCCACGGCGCCACCGAACCCAAGCGATCGATCGGAGAGGCCCGCCTTGCGCGGGCCTCTTTTCTTTCGGCGCATCGTTGTTCGTGTTCGGCACGCGGTGACCTGCTGCGCCGAAAGTCCTTCGCGGGTGTCGCTGCCCATTGTGGTGCCCCGGCATCGGGTAAACACGTTCTGGCGAGTAGCCATCCATGGCGCCGGGTGCCGGTACGGGCATCCTTGGCCGCCCGTTATTCGCGCCATCCCTGGCCTCGCCCTTCGGGCGACGCGGCCGTCCTTGGCCTCGCCCTTCGGGCCGCCTTCGGCGTTCGGGCGCGCTCCCGGCGCGCCTCGTCGAAGCGGCACGTGATCCCCCGGCATCACGTAAGCGCCGCTTTGGCCAGCAACCGTCCATGGTGCAGGACGCCGGCCCACACATCCCTGTGCGGGCGTTCGCCGGTGCACGCGATGCCCCCGGCATCGCGTAAGCGCGCCGGCTCACCCTGCTAGAGTTTGCGCACGCTGCGGCGCGGATGCATGGCTTCGATGATTGAAACCGAAAACCTCGGCAAGCGTTACGGCAGGGTCGATGCCGTGGCCGAATTGACCTTGAAGGTGGCGCCGGGGCAGGTGCTGGCGCTGCTGGGGCCGAATGGTGCCGGCAAGACCACCACGATGCGGATGATCGCGGGGTTCCTGGTCCCGGATTCGGGCCGTGCGCGGGT
>DASTIS010000012.1:0-2409 GCA_035717365.1 Rhodanobacteraceae bacterium | reverse complement strand
CGATGCCGACACGCCGTATTCCAGCACCATGTTCCAGCCGATGAACCACGCCACCAGCTCGCCCAGCGTGGCGTAGGCATACGAATAGGAACTGCCGGACATCGGGATCAGCGTCGCGAACTCGGCGTAACACAGTGCAGTGAAGCTGCAGCAGACCGCGGCGATCACGAACGAAAGCACGATCGCCGGGCCGGCATGGTCGGCCGCGGCCACGCCGGTGATCACGAAAATCCCGCCACCGATCACCGCGCCGATGCCGAGCGCCGTGAGCGCCCACGGCCCCAGGGTACGGCGCAACTGGACGCCCTGGTCATCCCGGTCGCCGGTATCGCCGACGGGTTTCCTGGCGAGCAATTGTTCCAGCATGGGTGGCGTCCGTCGGCGGGAGGATGGGTTGAAAGTGGGGCGGAACCGCCGGGGCTATTGCGGCGCCGGCTGTTTGCGCAGCTTGCTGTGGCGGTAGCCGTACAAACCGTAGATCAGGAACCCGATTGCGGTCCAGCCGAGGATCAGCCACCAGCGCACCACGAATGCCTGCCAGAACAGGAACAGGCACGCGGCTGCCCCGAGCGGACAGACCACCCACACGAACGGGACGCGGAACGCGCGCGGAATTTCAGGGCGCGTGTGGCGCAGCACCAGCACGCCGATGCACACGGTGGCGAATGCCAGCAGCGTACCCATCGACACCAGGTCGCCCAGCACGTCGACCGGGAACAGCCCGCCCAGCACGGCGGCGATCGCGCCGACGATGATGGTGCCGACGTAGGGCGTGCGGTGCTTGCGATGCACCTTGCCCAGCACCTTGGGCATCAGGCCATCGCGCGACATCGAGAAGAAGATGCGCGGCTGCCCCATCAACATCACCAGAATCACCGAACTCAGCCCCGCCAGCGCCGCAAACACCACGAGCACCTTCAACGTTCCGAGGATGCTGCTGGCGCTGCTGCCGGCCGCCACCGTGCCCAGCACGTAGTTGAGCGCGGTCGCCACCGGCTCCGGCGTATTCAGTTCGGTGTAGGGCGCCAGCCCGGTCAGCGCCGCCGACATCGCGATGTACAGCAACGTACAGATGAACAGCGAGCCGAGGATGCCGATCGGCATGTCGCGCTGCGGATTCCTGGCCTCCCCGGCGGCGGTGGATACCGCATCGAAGCCGATGTAGGCAAAGAACACCAGCGTTGCCGCGCGGATCACGCCGCTCCATCCGTACGTGAACCCGCCCTGGTTTTCGGGGATGAACGGATGCCACAGGCTCGGGTTGAGATAGCGGAAGGTGACGGCCAGGAACAGCAGGATGACGATGACCTTGATGGCCACGATGACCGCATTCACCGTCGCCGACTGCGTGATACCGCGATAGCACAACCAGCTGATGGCCGCGACGATCACCACGGCCGGCAGGTTGATGAGTGCGCCGGTGGCGACCAGGTGGTGACCACTCTCGTCGAAGGTCAGCGGTGCCGAGGCCAGCGCCGCCGGTAGCGACACGTTGGTGCCGAGCCAGCCACCGATGATACGCAGCAACTCGTTGAAGTATCCCGACCAGCCGACCGCGACGGTCGAGGCTGCAAAGAGGTATTCGAGCACCAGGTTCCAGCCGACGAACCAAGCCACCACTTCGCCGAGCGTGGCGTAGGAATAGGAATAGGCGCTGCCCGAAACTGGCAGCATCGCCGCGAACTCGGCGTAGCACAACCCGGCCAGCGCGCAGGCGAAGCCTGCCATCAGGAAGCTGATGACCAGTGCCGGGCCGGCGAATTGCGCCGCCGCGGTGCCTGTGAGCACGAAGATTCCGGCGCCGATCACCGCGCCGACGCCGAGCAGGACCAGATGTCTGGCGGTCAGTGCGCGCTTCAGCGTCGTTTCGCCTTCCAGGCTGCCCTCGACGGGCTCTCCCGCATCCACGTGCGGCATGGCCCGGATGGGATGGGTGGCGAACAGGTTCTTCAGCATTGCACGATCCCCACGAATGGTGATGCCCTCGATGGGGCCGCGATGATGCGTGGTGCCCTCCCTGCGGCACGCATTCGTGCAAACATACCCAAGCCTTGCACCGCGCACAAGCGCCAAACGGCCTGCAGGCGTTTCAACCGGAAGTGGAAGTCAGGCGCGGCCGGCAAATTCGCCCGTGATGGTGTTCACCCACACCTTGTCGCCGGGGCTGATGTATTCCGGTACCTGGATCTCGATGCCGCTGTCGAGCATGGCGGGTTTGGTGCGCCGGGTGGCCGATGCACCCTTCAGCTCCGGGGCGGTGTCGGTGATCGTCAGTGCCACGCTGGTCGGGATTTGCAATGCCACCGGCACGTCGTCGATCAGTTGCACGTAGTAACCCTCGACGCCCTCGACGATGTACGCCGCGCCGTCGCCGGCGACATCCGGATCCAGCGTGTAGGGCGTGTAGTC
>DASTIS010000011.1:0-5876 GCA_035717365.1 Rhodanobacteraceae bacterium | reverse complement strand
CCGCCCGTTCGGCGTCAGCGCATCGCGCAAGCGCTGTGCTTCAACCATCCAGTTCCGGATAGCGGCGGAAGATTCCGTCGTTATTGAATGGAATCCGTCGGGCCGATGCAAGATAGGCCGCGATGTTCGGGCGCGCCGCGATCCGGTCGTGCAGGTCCACGCACAGCGGCAAGTCGCGTTCGAGCCGGCGCAGGGTGCGCGGCAAGGCGTAACGCAGTCCCGCGATGATCTGGAACAGCGACAGGTCCGCATACGTCAGCGCGCTGCTGACCAGGCAACGCCGGCGCCCGCGCAGGTTTTCCGCGAGCGCCCGCTCGAAGTAGCCCAGGAATTTCGGCAGGCGCTCGAGCCGCAGGTGCCTGCTGCGACGCCTGGCTTCGTCGCGCTGGTCCTCGTAGTAGAGCGAACCCGCGATCGGGTGATGCACGTCGTGGACTTCGGCCACCAGGTCGGTGATCGTCAGCTGCAATTGGTGGGTCCACAACTGCCCGCTCTCGTCGCGTGGCGCGAGCCCGAGACGCGGCCCGAGGAACAGCAGAATGTTGGCGGTATGTCCGATCAGGCGACGACCGGCCTTCAGGAACGGCGGTGCGAACGGCGCGTGGCCGACCGCAGGCTCGTCCAGCCAGCGCAGCAGGGCCGCGGTCCCGCCACCCGATCCTTCCGGAAGTCTCGCAACGTCGACGTAGTCGGCGCCTCCGTCTTCCAGCGCAAGCCGGACGAATTCGCCACGCCCCTGGATCGTGGGCCAATAGAACAGTTCGTAGCGCATGACAGATCTCCCTGCGGCGGAGCATCAGGTCGTCGAACGCTACGTTACACCGTCATCCCGGCCACGGATTGGCCGGAACCCAGCGCCAGGGATGGCAAGAAGGGCATTTTCGTCACGTCAGTGGCGAAAATGCCGGGTCCCCGTGAACACCATCGCCATGTCGTGTTCGTCTGCCGCGTCGATGACTTCCTGGTCGCGCAACGAACCACCGGGCTGGATCACCGCATGCACGCCCGCACCCGCGGCCAGGTCGACGTTGTCGCGGAACGGAAAGAATGCGTCCGAGGCCATCACGCTGTCCTGCGTGGATAGCTTGGCTTCGGCGGCCTTCATCGCCGCGATCCTGACGCTGATCACACGGCTCATCTGGCCGGCACCGATGCCGATGGTGGCGCCGCCCTTCGCGTACACGATGGCATTGGACTTCACGTACATCGCCACGTGCCACGCGAACAGCAGGTCGCGCAATTGTTCGGCGTCGGGGACGCGTCGGGTGACGACCTTGAGGTCGGAGAGCATCAGGGTATCGATGTCCGAATCCTGCACGAGCACGCCGCCCGTGATGCTGCGCATCTGGCGTTGCGCGTTGCCGGGCACCGGTGGCCATTCGCCGGTCGCCAGCGCGCGCACGTTCGGCTTTTTCCTGAGCGCGGCCAGCGCGCCCTCGTCGAACCCCGGCGCGACCAGGACTTCGACGAACTGGTTGGCGAGGATTCGCGTTACCAGACCCGCGTCGATCGGCCGGTTGAAGGCGATGATGCCGCCGAATGCCGAGGTAGCGTCGCACGCGAACGCCCGCTCGTACGCCGCCACCGGATCCTGGTCCAGCGCCACGCCGCACGGGTTGGCGTGCTTGACGATCACGCACGCCGGGGTCTTGTCGAAGGCCTTGACGCATTCCAGCGCGGTGTCCGCGTCCATGAAGTTGTTGTAGGACATTTCCTTGCCCGTGAGCACCGTGGCGCCGGCGACCGTACCGGACCTGGCGCGGCCGTCGACGTACAGCGCCGCAGCCTGATGCGGATTCTCGCCATAGCGCATCTCCTGCGCACGGCGCAGCGCCAGGTGCAGGGTCGGCGGATAGGCTTCGGTGGGTTCGCCCTCGGCGCGTGCCGACATCCAGTCGGCGATCATCCCGTCGTAGCGCGCGGTGTGCGCGAACGCCCGTGCCGCCAAGCGGCGACGCTGTTCGAACGAAGTGCCGCCGTCACGGCGCAGGGTTTCGATCAGTTCCGGATAATCCGCCGGATCGCAGACCACCGCCACGCGTTCGTGGTTCTTCGCGCCGGCGCGCAACATGGCAGGACCGCCAATATCGATCTGTTCGACGGCTTCCTCGTACGTGGCGCCGACGTTGCCGATGGTGCGCGCGAACGGATACAGGTTCACGATCAGCAGATCGAAGGGGGCGATCGCGAGTTCGCGCATCACGGCATCGTCGGTACCGCGCCGGCCCAGCAACCCGCCGTGGATCTTGGGGTGGAGGGTCTTGACCCGACCATTCATGATTTCGGGGAAACCGGTGAGGTCGCTGACCTCGCGCACCGGTACCCCCGCATCGCGCAGCGCCTGCGCGCTGCCGCCGGTGGAAACGATTTCGATACCGAGCGCATGCAGGGCACGGCCGACGTCGGCCAGCCCGGTCTTGTCCGAAACGCTCAGCAGCGCGCGACGCGTGGTGACGATGCCCGATCCGGTCATGTGCAGTGGAAGTCCCTGATGGTCAGACAATACCGAGTTCGCGCAGCTTCTTGCGCAGGGTGGCGCGATGGATGCCCAGCACCTCGGCGGCACGGCTCTGGTTGCCCCCGCTCCATTCGAGCGTTTCGCGCAGCAGCGGCAATTCGACCTCGCGCAGCATCCGTTGGTAAAGACCCTGGCGACACGGCGTGCCGTTGAGGTCGGCCAGGTACCGGCGTGCGCTGGACGCCATGCAATCGCCCAGCGTTTGCGCCGCGGCGCGTGCGGGCCGGTTTGCATCGCGGCGTGCTGGCGTTGCGTTCGAAATGTGACTCCCCATCAAGCGTCCGTATTGCGTGGTGTTCGGGTGCGCGGTGGCGGTGCGTGCGCGTGCGAACCATTGAGTTTAGCAGCGTACGCGCGCATCGCGCCGCACCCGGATCATTCAAAACTGAATCGAAAGCCGCTCGCGCGCTTGCCCGGATCGGCCACCTCGAATGCGATCGCCACCGTCGCGCCCGGCGCGATGCCTGCGGCACGACGTGCCGAATCGGGCATGTACTCGGCGGGACGGAAGCGTCGCATCGCGACGGGATTGTTGTCGAGGTCGGTGAGTGCGACCACCACCGTCGGCCACGGTTGGCGGAAGGTCGCGCCGTTGCGCACCGTCGCTGTCACCATCAGTGCTCCCGAGGCGCGGGGATCGGGCCTGACATCTCGCGACACCATTTCGAGTTTCGCGATGGCCTTGATCGGCGGCAGGTGACAGTCAACCACCTCGCAGACGCGTGCGGCCCAGGCGTGTGTCGCCGGATTCCGGAACAGTTCCGTCCGCTTGGCCCAGGCAAGTTGCGCCGCCAGCACCAGCGCGAGCAGCAGGCAACCCAGCAGCCAGATTGCGCCGGTGGCACGGCTTCGGCGCGGGCGTACGTAAACCGGCGTCGCCGGCGGAACGGATTCGCCTTCGGGGCTGGTGGCGACAGCCTCCGCCGTCGCGGCGTCGGTTGCTTCCGCGGCGTCCTGCGCCGGCGGAAGACTTGCCGGCGGTCCGGCGTGGGGTTCGGCGGTTCCCGGGTCGGCCTCGCCGGAGATGAGGTCGGCGGGGCCCGCCATGCCGTCATCGAAAGCGTCCAGCCACGGCGGCGCCATGTCCTCGTCGGCCCGACCGGGGGTTTCGGGGCCGAAGGCATCGGGTTCGTCGAAAGGAATTTCCGTCTGCGCGATGAGCGGCGTGTCGAAGTCTTCCGGCATTGCTGCGTTTGGCGTGTTGCCGACCGTGTCCGCGGGCTCGTCCCTGTGCGTCTCACGCGTTTCCCGCTCGACATCCAGACTGGCGTCGTTCGTCCCGGTTCCCGCCAGCGTGACGGGGATGTCGGGGCCGGGGAACCGTGATTGCGCGGACAGGTCACTGACCCGCCACGTGTAGTCGGCTTCGCGGACCGGCAGCGGCGCCGCGCGGTCGGCGGCCAGCGACGGCGCCAGCTCGCTTTCCAGGTCCGCGAACCAGTCGTCGGTATTGTCACCGGACGAAGGCTGCTCGCTCCCTGCGGACGGGTCTTCGCCGGCAGCCGGATCCGCCGGCATTTCCTCGGCTGCGGATTCGCGCGCGGGCGGGTCCGGCATCATGTCGTTGCCGGGACCCCGCCTCCGCATCGTCAACCGGAACGCCGCGGGGGACACCTTGTCGGTCAGGGTCGGGGCCAGTTCCGCGGGATACTGTTCGGCAAGTGGTGCGTTCGGTTCGGCCGGAAGCGTATCGCTCAGCGTGCGCAGCGCGTCGAAGCGTCGCGCGCAGTGTCCGCAATGCACGATGCCGAGCGAAGCCTGCACGTCGGATTCGTCGATCTCGAAGATCGTCAGGCATTCCGGACATTGGGTATACATGGACGCAGTGTCGGTCTTTCTGCGACGAGGTCGGAAGCGTAACAACAAATTCGCCAACCGGGCGTCAACCGGACCACAGAATCAGGCCGTATCCCGCCGACCATCGATCCGGACCCATCCTTCGCGGCGGGCGACCCGCGGCGAGGTGAAGCCGCAGGCGTGGTAGCGCGCCACGAGATCGGGTTCCTGGCCGGCCAGGATGCCCGAGATCGCGAACGGTGCGCCCGGCCTGACCCGCTGCGCGAAGCGCGGCGCGAGTTCGTCCAGCGGACCGGCGAGGATGTTGGCGACCAGCACATCGCCCCGTTCTCCGTCCGCCAACGCGTCCGGCGCGAACAGTTGCAAACGATCGGCCACGTCGTTGCGCCCGGCGTTGTCGCGGGACGCCACCAGCGCCTGCGGATCGTTGTCGATGCCGACGGCCCGGCGGGCGCCGAGCGCAAGCGCGGCTATCGCGAGTACCCCGGATCCGCAGCCATAGTCGAACACGGTTTTTCCCGCGAGATCGAGCCCCTCCAGCCACTCGAGGCACATTGCCGTGGTCGGATGGGTGCCGGTACCGAAGGCGAGCCCGGGGTCAAGACGCACGACCACGCGCGTCGCATCGCGGACCGGCTCGATGTTCCACGGGTAGATCCACAACCGGTTGCCGAAACGCATCGGTTCGTAACGGTCCATCCAGGCGCGTTCCCAGTCCTGGTCGCCGACCTCGCGGAATGCGATGCGGTCGGGGGCGAGGTGCGGCAATGCATCCAGCAGCAGTTGCGTCAGGCCGGGACGATCGGCATCGGCTTCGAACAGCGCCAGCAGGGTCAGCGATCGCCACAAGGGCGCCTCGCCGACGCCCGGCTCGAGGATCGCGGCTTCGTCGGGCGTGCCGGCATCGGCGTCCATCAACGTGATCGACAGCGCGCCCGATGTTTCGAGCGCGGCTTCGGCGCGCGGTGCCGTGGCGGCGCCGAGGGTCAGTTGCAGTTCGAGCCAGGGCATGGGGGCGTGATCACACGGTGCAAGAATTGATCGTCACTCCGGGGCGACCGCCGGTTTCGTCGGCGATCGAACCCGGAATCCAGTTTCCATTTCCACGCGGAGCAAAAACTGGATTCCGGGTTCCGTCCGCACAAAACGCCGCCGGCCCCGGAATGACCACAAGCGTGGCTACGCGTTTCCCGAGTCCCCGCTCCCGGATCAGCTCCCCAGCCCGATCCCTTTTTCCTTCTGCTCGCGGATGCGCTTTTCCAGGTAGTGGATGTTGCGTCCTCCGTGCTTGAACCCGCTGTCGCCCATGATCCTCTGCTGCAGCGGCAGGTTGGTCTTGACGCCTTCGATCACGGTTTCACTGAGCGCGGTGCGCATCCGCATGATCGCGGTTTTGCGGTTGAAGCCGTGCACGATCAGCTTGCCGATCATCGAATCGTAATTCGGCGGAATCCTGTAGCCGTCGTAAAGGTGGGTGTCGACCCGCACGCCCGGGCCGCCGGGTGCCTCGAATCGCCTCACCGTGCCCGGGGAGGGCATGAAAGTGTCCGGATCCTCGGCG
>DASTIS010000010.1:0-6095 GCA_035717365.1 Rhodanobacteraceae bacterium | reverse complement strand
TGGCTGCGATGTTGCGGGATCGCGCGATTGCATATCGCGTTATGTGCGGTGCCAACTTCTATCACCCCGAAAATGGGCGATAACTGGGGACACCGCGGGCTTACAGCAGCCGGGTGAAAATGCGCGCGGCGGCAAGGTATTCGCCGGCGATGGTGCCGAGGTTGGTGAGCAGAAATACCAGCAGGGTGCGGGCGACGCGATTGCGCCACCAGCCCGACACGTGCAGCAGGTCTTTGCGCAGTGCCTGGAAATCCGCGACGCGCGGTTTGCGCAGCCACGCTTCGACCATGCCCGAGAACACACCGGAGGAAAGTCCGGGCGGGCGCACCGGTTTCAGTGGGCCCATGATCGCGGCGGTCAGGACCGACAGCGGGTGCCCGCCCGCGACGGCCGCGCCGATCGCGCTCAGCACCGCGGTATAGATCACCCAGTCGCGCAGCGCGTGCCAGCCCATCGTGGTGTTGTGGTAGAAGAGGTATCCGATCGCGGCGAAGATCGCGACCATCAGACCGATGGCCACGTACTTGGGCCATTTCGGCGACGGAAGTTTTGCCGCCAGCGGTTCGATCAGGGATTGTGGCGGCGCGGTTTGCGCGGCGAGTTCGCGTTCGACGCCCTTGATGTGCCCCGCGCCGATCACTACCAGTACGCGCTTCGCGTCCGGGCTCGACACCGATTCCTCGCGCAGGCGCGCAGCCATGAAGGTGTCGCGCTCGCCGATCAGGGCGTCGTACAGGGGTTTGGATTCACGCGCGAACTCCCCGAACGCGCTCTCCAGGATGTCGCCCTGTTTCAGCTTTTCGATCTCGGCCTCGTCGATGTCCTCGTGCGAGAACACGCTGGCGACGAGCCCGCCGAGGATGCCCATGCGGTCGCGGAACGGGACGCCGCGGTAGGCGTGGTTGAGCGTGGTGCCGATTTCGCGGTCGACCAGCCACAGCGGCAGATTGCGCGCATCGGCGGCCTGCATCGCGGCTTTCATTTCCGCGCCGGGTTCGATGCCGTATTGCTCGGCGATGCGCTGCTGGAACGAGGACAGCGCCAGCGACGCGAATACCATCCCGGCCTTGCCGGAGCGGATGATCTGGAACAGGTCCATCTTCGCGAACGCTTCGGGATCGCGCAGGCCGCGTGCCCGCGACTCGCATAGCTCGACCGCGATGGCGTCGAACGGTTCGCGCTCGATCAACGCATTGACGGCATCGACCGAAGTGCGCGACACGTGCGCGGTACCGAGCAACACGTACTCGATACCGTCGCGTTCGATACGCGTGACGGGCTGATTGCGCAAGGGGTCAAGGGCGGCCTCGCTGTCGGCCGATGCTTCGGAATGGTCGTTCAAGGCGCAAACCTAGTCGCGGAATCTTTTCAACAGGTCATCATAGGCGTCGATCCGGCGATCGCGCAGGAACGGCCAGATGCGGCGTACCGATTCGCTGCGCGACAGGTCGATGTCGGCGATCAGCAACTCGCGTTTTTCCGATCCGGCCTGCGCGAGGATCTCGCCCTGCGGACCGGCGACGAAACTGGAGCCCCAGAACTGCGCGCCGCGGCCATCGTCGGGTGCCGGTTCGAAGCCGACGCGATTGCACGCCAGCAGCGGCAGGCCGTTGGCGACCGCGTGGCCGCGCTGCACGGTAATCCATGCATCGCGCTGGCGATCCTTCTCGTCCACGGGGTCGGCCGGGTCCCAGCCAATCGCGGTCGGATAGAGCAGCACTTCCGCGCCGGCCAGCGCCATCAAGCG
The DNA here is from genome assembly GCA_035717365.1 of Rhodanobacteraceae bacterium. GTDB lineage: Bacteria > Pseudomonadota > Gammaproteobacteria > Xanthomonadales > Rhodanobacteraceae > 66-474. The sequence goes on along the minus strand of DASTIS010000010.1, from coordinate 4,348 downwards.
CGCGGCCTCCGGGTACCACTGGTCCCAGCACACCAGCACGCCAAGCCGGCCAACCGAGGTATCGATCGGGTGGAAGCCGAGGTCACCCGGAGTGAAGTAGAACTTCTCGTAATACGCCGGGTCGTCGGGGATGTGCATCTTGCGGTAGATGCCCGCGATGTCCGCGGAGCGATCGAACACCACCGCGGTGTTGTGGTACAGCCCGGCGGCGCGGCGCTCGAACAGCGACGACACCACGATCAGCTTCAGTTCCGCTGCCAGCTTGCCGATGCGTTCCGTCGACGGGCCCGGGATGGTTTCCGCACGGTCGAACTCGTCCACCGATTCGTGCTGGCAGAAGTACGGGCCGTTGTGGATCTCCTGCAGCAGCACCAGTTGCACACCGGCCTGCGCGGCCTCGCGCAACCCCGCCTCGATCGCATCGAGGTTGGCATCGACGCTGCCGCGATCGGTTTCCTGCAGCAGCGCGACTTTGAGGTTCTTGTTCGTCATGGGAGACAGTGTACGGGGCGCGGGGTTGCTGTAGGAGCCGGCGTGCCGGCGACCATTCTGCGTGGTCGTTGTGCATTGCAAGACCGTTCGCGCGCAGGCGCGCTCCTACAACAGCTCGCTTTCGGGGACGGTTGCGCGCAGGCGCGCTCCTACAAGGGCAATGCGCCCATCGGAAGCTGCATCGTCACGCAGTGCAGGCTGCCGTTTTGCCAGATCAGTGGGCGGCAGTCGATTTGCACGATTTCACGCCCCGGATGGGCGAGGGCGATGGTTTGGGCGGCGGCATCGTCGACGGCGTCGCCGTAGGCGGGAACCAGCACCGCGCCGTTGACGACCAGGTAGTTGGCGTAGGACGCGGCAAGGCGGCGGCCTTCGTCGAAGATGGGTTTGGGCCAGGGCAACGGGAACAGACGATACGGCTTGCCTTCGATGCTGCGCAGCGCTTCCAGTTCCACCCGCATCGAGTCGAGCTCGTGGTAGTGCGGGTCGTCCGGATCGTTGCACGCCTGGTACACGATCGCGTCGTCCGGCGCCAGGCGGGCGAGGGTGTCGATGTGCGCGTCGGTGTCGTCGCCCTGCAAACAGCCATGGTCGAGCCACAACACGCGCGTTGCCGACAGCGCCGCCAGCAGGACACGCTCGATCGCCTCGCGCGACTGGTCGGGATGGCGCGCGTGCAGGCAGCGCCAGGTCGTCAGGATCGTGCCACGTCCATCGGATTCGATTGCGCCGCCCTCCAGCGCCCAGTCCACGCGTTGGTGTTGCGCATCCGTTCGGAACACGCCGCGTTCGACCAGTCCTGCGACGAGCGCATCGTCGCGTGTGGCGTCGAACTTGCCGCCCCAGCCGGTGAAGCGGAAGTCGGCCAGCACGAAACGGTCGTTGCCGCCGCGCAACGTGATCGGGCCCGAGTCGCGCAGCCAGGTGTCGTCGTAGGGAATCTCGACGAACCGCACGCGCGCGAGGTCGGCGCCGGCATCGTCCAGACGTGCGGCCGCATGCGCGCCGATTTCGGCGTCGGGTACGCAAACGATTGCCGGCTCGAAACGCGTGATCGCCGCGACCAGGGCGACATAAGTGTCTTCCACCGCATCGATCCGCGCCGCCCAGTCGGTGGCAGCGTGCGGCCACGCAAGCAGCACCGCCGCCTGCGGCTCCCATTCGGCCGGCAGAAGCAAGGAAGATTGAATCATGACCCGGGATCCGTTTCTGGGTGTCGTGCGTTGGGGAATCTCTGAGTCAAACTCGGCCCCGGCCTGCGCGCCGGGTGACGAGCCAAATCAGGGCTTCCCTGAAGCGGCGCGGCTCGCAAAAGCCGTTCGCCCGATGCCCCGATCGAAGCGGCTGTTGTGAGAAGTCAGGCCATGGATGGCCGTTCTGGTGCTCACCAGCTTGGGGTGTCCAGGCTTGCCAAACCCCTGGATGACGCAGCGATCAGGGACGATCGCAATTACAGCGCGTGGGGGCCCGGTGTCCGCAACACGCTGTGGATCACGTGCTTGTATTCGAAGTACACGATGTATTTCGCGTATTCCCAGCGATGGATGGGCGGCTGGTACTTCGAACTTCCGCCGCGGGTCGCCAGCACCTTGAGGGGGGCGCCGTATTCGTGTTTGACCTGGGCCATGGTCATGCCGCGGGCGGGCATGTTCATGCGCTGTTCCTGCTGGACCTTCGTCAGCAGGGACTCGGAGTGCGTCGTCGTTTGTGTCTGGGTCTGCAGGGTCTCGGCGTGCGTCGGCGCCGGCAACAGCAACGGGACAGCGACGAACGCGATGGTCGCGGCAATCAAGCTGGTGGCGATGCGTTTCATGACGGTGGCTTCCCCGGGCGCCTTGCGCCGATGTGCCTTTGTAGCAAAAACCGCCCCTGGGCGCCAGCGGATGCGGTCACAAAAAAGGCCGCGAGAGGCGGCCTTCAGCCGGGGCAGGGGGTCAAAGCACGGCTTACTGTTAATTTGACTACGAAGCGGCTGTTGTGAAAAGTCAGGCCAAGGAGCTCTTTGCCATGGATAGCGGCTTCAATGGCCGTTCTGGAACCGATTACGTAGAGACCGTTGCGCTTGTCGACATCTGCAACGAAGCAGCGATCAGGGACGATCGCACATTAACGCTGGCGCGCCTTGAACCGCGGGTTGCTCTTGCAGATCACGAACACCTTGCCGCGTCGGCGCACGATCTTGCAGTCGCGGTGCCGCTGCTTGGCGGACTTCAGGGACGAAAGCACCTTCACGGCGGACTCCTCGGGAACGAAACCGGTCGAAACAAAGCCGGGAAGTTTAGCGTGCGCGATTACTTGCTGCAAGCCTGCGAAACTGCCCGGACGTGCCGGTTATTCTACGCAGTCCCGTGCCCAAACCCTCCAGGAGTGAACCGCCGTGGCAGCCGATCTCGATCAGACTTGCGTCAATACCATCCGCTTCCTGTCGGTGGACATGGTGCAGAAGGCCAACAGTGGGCATCCCGGGCTGCCGTTGGGTGCGGCGCCGATGGCATACGTGTTGTGGACGAAGTTCCTGAAGCACCACCCCGCCAATCCGTATTGGGTGGATCGTGACCGGTTCGTGCTGTCGGCGGGGCACGGGTCGGCGCTCCAGTACAGCCTGCTGTACCTGACCGGTTACGGTGTGTCGCTGGACGACATCAAGCAGTTCCGGCAGTGGGGCAGCAAGACCCCGGGTCATCCCGAGCGTGGCCATACCTCGGGCGTCGAGGTCACCACCGGTCCGCTCGGCCAGGGGGTCTCGAACGCGGTCGGCATGGCGATGGCCGAAGCCCAGCTTTCCGCACGCTACAACCGCGAGGGCCACAGGGTGGTCGATCACCACACTTACGCGATTGTCAGTGACGGCGACCTGATGGAGGGCGTTGCATCGGAAGCCGCTTCGCTTGCCGGACACCTGAAGCTCGGCAAGCTCATCTGCCTGTACGACGACAATTACGTCACGTTGGCGGCGGGTACCGACATCACCTTCACCGAGGATCGCGCCAAGCGCTTCAAGGCCTATGGCTGGCACGTGCAGACGGTCGAAAATGGTAACGATCTCGACGCCATCGAAAAGGCCGTCAAGCGTGCCAGGGGCAAGAAGGGCCAGCCTTCGCTGATCCTGGTCCGAACCCACATCGGCTACGGCTCGCCGCTGCAGGACAGCTACAAGGCCCACGGTTCGCCACTGGGCGCCGAGAACGTCGCCAAGACGAAAGAGAAGCTCGGTTGGCCGCTAGAGCCGGCATTCCTGGTGCCGGAGGAAGCCCTGGCGCATTTCCGCGAGGCCCAGAAAAAGGGCAAGGGCGCGGAAGCCGGATGGAAGCGGCGCTGGAACAAATATGCCAAGGCTTTTCCGGAACTTGCGGAAGAATTGCAAGGTTCACTCGAGGGCAAGTTGCCCGCCGGTTGGGATGCGGATATTCCGCAATTCCCGGCCGATGCCAAGGGCCTGGCGACCCGCGTCGCGGGCGGCAAGGTGCTGTCGGCGATCGCGCCGAGGCTGCCGGCGATCAGCGGCGGTTCGGCCGATCTCGATCCTTCCACCCATACCGCGGTGAAGGGTCTCGGCGTGTTTTCGCCCGGCAAGGAGCCGGACGAGCAAAGCGCCGCCGACGAGGTGTGGAGCTACGCCGGACGCAACCTGCACTTCGGGGTGCGCGAGCACGCCATGGGTGCGATCGCCAACGGCATGGCCGCGCACGGTGGGGTTATTCCGTACACCGCGACTTTCATGGTGTTTTCCGATTACATGCGCCCGCCGATGCGGCTCGCCGCGATCATGGGGCTGCACGTCGTCAACGTGTTCACCCACGACTCGATCGCGGTGGGCGAGGATGGCCCGACCCACGAGCCGGTCGAGCAACTCGCG
>DASTIS010000009.1:0-2402 GCA_035717365.1 Rhodanobacteraceae bacterium | reverse complement strand
ATCGACACCGCTGCCGCACTGTCGTCGAACGCCAGCAATGTTTCGGGCGGATATTCGCGGGTCGTGCAGATGGTCCACAGCACCGACCCCAACAACACCGCGCCGCCGGCATAAAACGCGTACTTCACGGTGTCGGGAATCACGCCCTCCGGCGCGTTGTTCGGCACCCCGAAGTGCGCCAGTATCCACGGCAGCATCGAGGCGACCACCGCGCCCACGCCGATGAAAAAACTCTGCATCGCGTAACCACGGGCACGCTGTTGCGTCGGCAACTGGTCGCCGACGAAGGCGCGGAACGGTTCCATCGCGACATTGAACGACGCGTCCATGATCCACAGCAGTCCGGCCGCGATCCACAGCAGCGGCGCGTTCGGCATCGCCAGCAACGCCAGCGTCGCCAGCACCGCGCCAACCAGGAAATACGGGCGCCTCCGACCCAACCGTCCCCAGGTGCGGTCCGACCAGTGGCCGATCAACGGCTGCACGATGAGGCCAGTGAGCGGCGCCGCGATCCACAGAGCGGGAATGGCGTCGACGCTCGCGCCGAGGGTCTGGAAGATCCGGCTGACGTTCGCGTTCTGCAGTGCGAAGCCGAACTGGATGCCGAGGAACCCGAAACACATGTTCCAGATCTGCCAGAACGACAGCGCGGGTTTGCGGATCACTGCATTTCCTGGTTATCTACCATTCGCGTGCCCGCATCCTCATCCGGCGCTGCGCGCCACCACGGAGCCCTTCGCCAGGGGCGGCGACTCTCCCGGGGGGAGAAGGGAAAAATCGGACAAAGCCCGGTGCAAATACTCCGATGGAACATCACCGCGGTGGTAGCGGCGCGACATGCAGGGTACCGACTTCGGCTTCGTTCAACGGGCCGTCCGCTCCGCCCACGCCGCCCGTGTAGTGCGAGAAATGCGCAAGGTCGCTCATGTTGAAGCCCTGCTCCAGGGCGAACGTGCAACGTGCGCCGGCCGTGGCCTGGAACGTGCCGGTGGTCGAACGCTGCTCGGCGATGCTGTGCGGCATCACCACGATGACGGTTTGCGCGGGATGGCCGGCGCAATCGATCGCGAGTCGTTTCACGGCCGCCGTGATGCCGGTGTTGATCGGACCGTGATCGTTCGTGTAATCGAACCAGACGCGATGGCGGCCGTCCGACGACGCGGTCCACGCGCGCGGCCACGCGCCCGTCACGCGCGCTTCTTCGCCCACGCAAGTTGCTTCGCTGGGCAGCGACTGGATGCCATGCCTGTCGACGCGGGTCACCCGGAAGCAACGCCGCGCGGACGACCACGGCAGCGTCCATGCGTTGCCGGCCGAACCGTGAAGCTTGCCATCGACATACAACAAATCCCGGTCGCCGCCGCCGCGCACCCGCCATGCGTCGCCGACCCTTTCCACCGCCGGCGCGGCTGGCGTCGCGGGCGCGTACATCGGCGCGCCGCTGCGCAAGGGCAAGGCCGGGACGGTGATCGCCTTCAAGGTGACGACCGTGGTCTTGCCGTCGTGCTCGATCTTGTCCGCGACCAGCAGGTTGCCGTCAACGTGTTGCGGGCGCTCCAGGGTGATCCGTCGGTCCGGGAGCTGCAGCGTGATCGCGTCGCGCTCGCCGAACAGCATCGGCACCAGCGAAACCGGCAGCTTCGGCTCGACCTTGCCGTCGCCCGTGAGTCCGAACACGCCTTCGGCCACCATGTCGAGATACCCCGCGACCGACCACAGCTGGCGCGGCGAATTGACCACCGGCCCGCTGAGCTTGCCGTCGTCCACGTGAGTGGCCTGGGTCAGCATCGCGTAGTTTTCCATGTTCGAACCGGCCAGCGCGGGGCCGCGCATCAGCGAGCGGATCTGGAGCTCGATCATCCCGGGGTCATCGAGCTTGCGGGCGGCGCGCAGGGCATAGGCGCTGACGAACGGCCAGATCGCGCGATTGTGGTAGACAGGCTGGTCGGCACGCTCGGGCCAGATCACGGGACTGCCCGCAGGCCACACCGGATAGTGCGAAAGCGACGAACGCGCCCGTGCCTCGTCGGCGACGCCACTGGTGATCGCGAGCGACAGACCAAGCAGATCGTAGGCTTCGACCGGCATGCCGTCGCCACCGAGGTAGCTCATGTACATGCCGCGGTCGTCGCGCCAGAAGTGCGCATTGATCGCCTTTTTCAGTGCATCGGCATGCGCGCGATACATCGCGGAGCGCACATCGCCACGTTGTGCGGCCAGACGCGCGGCCAGGCGCAAGGCGTCGTAGTGCAGCACATTGGTTGACAACGCGAACGACTGCCCGATGAACACCACATTGTTCTTCGTCCACCCGGGATAAGTCTGCTCGCGCCAGTCGAGAAACGAGGTCTCGCCGCGGTACAAGCCCAGGCGCGCATCGAAGGCGTACTCACGTTCCTGCG
>DASTIS010000008.1:0-2468 GCA_035717365.1 Rhodanobacteraceae bacterium | reverse complement strand
ACTCGCGAGGTTGGCGCGACCGACACGCCGCATGTCAAGGACGCTTGACACACGCCAATATCGCGTTTATCTTGGATGTCAAGCAAACTTGACAAGGAGTCCATCCGATGAACCGACCGATCCTGCTGGCTTCGTTGTGCGTATCGCTGCTGGGCATCGCCGTCGCGGCGTCCGCCGCACAGACGTCGAAGCCGGTCCCGCCGCCACGGGAAACCCCGGCGATCAAGCGGATCCTGAAGGCCATGGACAACGCCTCGACCTGGGGACACCCCGACCTCTTCGGTGAATTCGCCGGGATAAAGCGCCTGTTCAAGGGCGACTATGCAGGCGCAATGAAGTACTTCAAGTACGGCGCCCGCTACGCCGACAAGCTTTCCCAATACAGCATCGGCATGATGTACATCAACGGACGCGGCGTGCAGCGCGATCCCGCCACGGGCTGCGCGTGGCTCGCGCTCGCAGCCCAACGCAAATATCCCAAGTTCGTCGAGGCACACGACTACCTGTGCGCCGGGTTGACCCCCGCACAACGCGCGCAGGCCTCAGCCGTGCTCGACAAATTGTTGCCCGTGTATGGCGACAAGGTCGCCAAGCGGCGCATGAAGGTGGAACTGGAGCACGACCGGACCGAACTGACCGGCTCGCATGTCGGACATGATTTCGGCGTCCACACGGCCACCGCCCTCAATCCGTCCGGCCACGCGCGAAGCGGGAACCGTTGCGACGATCCCATCCTCTATCTGGGCGGAGTGGGCGTCCCCTCCAGTTGCGGCAAATTCAGTCCGGCGCTGCTGGATCCCGGGAAGTACTTCGCCGCACGCAATGCGCAATTCACGGGCACGGTAACGGTCGGCGCGTTGCAACCCGACGACACGGCCGCACCGGCCTCCGCGTCCAGCGCGAATCCATGAACGTGGTGGCGGCGGGCCAAGGACGGCCCGCGCGGACGGGAGCGTCGGGCGGAGAACCCACGATGCCGCCACGGCCGTATACTCGTCCCTTTCCACACTGGATCGCGCGCATGCGTCGTCATCTCGTTGCCGCGACGCTGCTGTTGCTCGGCGCGGGGCTGCTCGCCGGCTGCGGGCAGAAGGGCCCGCTGTTCCTGCCGAAACCGAACGTCGCGGCGCCGGCATCCGCACCTTCAACTCCCGCGCCGGCAGCCTCCGCCGCCAACCCGGCCGGTGCCGCGTCGGCGGCCACGCCGGCGTCGGCAACCCGCGGCCGTTGACCGCGTCCGGAGCGCTCGTGGGATTGCGTTTCACCAAGATGCATGGCCTGGGCAACGATTTCGTCGTGCTCGATGCACGCGCGGCGGCGCCATTGCTGGATCCCGCCGGCGTTCGTGCCATGGCCGACCGCCACACCGGGATCGGCTTCGACCAGTTGCTGGTGATCGAGCGCCCGCACGATTCGGCGTGTGTCGCCGCCTACTCGATCCGCAATGCCGACGGCTCGTCCGCCGAACAATGCGGCAACGGCGCGCGCTGCATCGGCGCCTGGCTGCACCGCGACGGGACGATCGCGATCGGCCACGAAGTGAAACTGCAGAGTCCCGCCGGTCCGGTCGGCATGCGCCTGATCGATCCGGCCACCGTTGCGGTGGAGATGGGCGAACCCGAATTCGAGCCCGGACGGATCCCGTTCATTGCCCGCACCGAAGCCGACACGTATCCACTCGATGTCGACGGCGAGTCCGTCGACATTTCCGCCGTGTCGATGGGGAACCCGCACGCGGTGCTGGAAGTCGACGACGTCGCCTCCGGATCCATCGAAGAACTCGGCCCGCGCATCACCACGCATCCACGTTTCCCTCAGGGCGCCAACGCCGGTTTCGCGCAAGTGCTGGACGCGCGCACCATCCGCCTGCGCGTACACGAGCGCGGCGCCGGCTGGACGCTTGCCTGCGGCAGCGGCGCGTGCGCGGCGGTCGCCGCACTGCGCCGCCGGGGCCGCGTCGGTGAAAAGGTGCGTGTGGAACTACCCGGCGGCGCACTGCAGATCGAATGGCACGGCGCCGGACGTACGCTCTGGATGACCGGACCCGCGGCGTTCGTCTTCGACGGGACCTGGCTCGGCGACTGACGCACAAAACGTGCTGCGGGAAGTTGCGCGCGCCGACGTGATTCACCACACTGCCCACATGCCACCGGAAGCCGCCATGCCCGACCTGACCTTGAAGCAAGGCCTCGAAGCGATGGACGTCGCCGAGTACCTGCGCCAGCATCCACGCATTCTGGAAAATTTTCCGGACGTGGCGGCGGAACTGGTGATGCCGCGCGAGGACGGCCCCGCGGCATCGCTGGCCGCATACCAGCTCGAAACGTTGCGCGCGCGCAACCACGAACTCAACCAACGGCTGGCGGAACTCGTAGCGATCGCCACCGACAACGAACAGTTGATGGTGCGCGTGCACACCCTTACGGTCGGCCTGCTGCGCGACGACAACCTGGCCGACACCTGTCGCA
>DASTIS010000007.1:0-14066 GCA_035717365.1 Rhodanobacteraceae bacterium | reverse complement strand
CACCGTGTGCATCGGCGTGCTGGTGCTGCGCCACACACGCCCTGAAATCCCGCGCTCGTTCCGCGTCCCGTTCGTGTGGGTGGTCTGTCCGCTCGGGGCGGCCGCGTGCCTGTTCCTGTTCTGGCAGGCGTTCGTGGTGCGCTGGTGGCTGATCCTCGCCTGGACCGCGATCGGGTTCCTGATCTACGGTTTGTACGGCTACCGCCACAGCAAGCTGCGCAAACAGCCGGCACCGCGCTGATCCCGGCGATCCCGCACCCACTCGCGACTCCTCCTCCGCCGACGGACGCTGCCCATGCTGGAACAACTGCTCGCCAGAAAAGCCGTCGGCGACACCGGCGACCGCGACGACCAGGGCGTCCAGTTGCGCCGTACCCTGGGTCCATGGGCGCTCACGGCGCTCGGCATCGGCGCGGTGATCGGTGGCGGAATCTTCGTGATCACCGGCGTGGCCGCGGCCGACCATGCCGGCCCGGCGATCGTGCTCTCGTTCATCATCGCCGCGGTCTGCTGCAGTTTCACCGCACTGTGCTACGCCGAATTCGCGACGCTGATCCCGATGTCGGGCAGCTCCTATTCCTACGCCTACGCGACGCTGGGTGAATTCGCCGCGTGGTTCATCGGCTGGAACATGGTGCTCGAATACGGCGTGTCGGCATCGGCGGTGGCCGTGAGCTGGACCGGTTATTTCAGGAGCCTGCTCGAACATATCGGGCTGCATTTGCCCGGCGCGCTGACCCATGCACCGATCGCGTTCGTGGACAAGCATCTGGTTCTCACGGGGGCACTGTTCAACCTCCCGGCGGTGGTGCTGGTGCTGCTGCTCACATGGCTTTGTTACGTCGGGATCCGCGAATCGAGCGGTACCAACACCGCCATCGTGATCCTCAAGGTCACGCTGATCGTCATCGTGATCGTGGCGGGCTGGCACTATGTCAACCCGGACCTGTGGCACCCGTTCGTTCCGCCCGCCGAGGGACCGGAAAAGTACGGTTGGGGCGGCATCATGCGCGCGGCGACGCTGGTCTTCTTCGCCTACATCGGGTTCGAGGCCACCTCCACGGCCGCACAGGAGGCGAAGAACCCGCAACGCGACCTGCCGATCGCGACGCTGGCCTCGCTGGCAATCTGCACCCTGCTCTACGTCGGCATGGCGGCGGTGCTGACCGGTCTGATCCCGTATCAGTTGCTCGGTACCGCCGAACCGGTGGTCACCGCGGTCAAGGCGCATCCGGAGCTGAACTGGCTGCGCTGGCTGGTCGAGATCGGCGCGCTGCTGGGCCTGTCCTCGGTCGTGCTGGTGATGATCATCGCGCAGCCGCGCATCTTAATGATCATGGGCCGTGACGGTATGTTGCCACCGGTGTTCTCGAAGCTTCACCCGCGTTACCGCACGCCGCACATCAACACGCTCATCACGGGTACCGGCATCGCCCTGCTCGCGGCGGTGTTCCCGCTGGACGTGCTGGGCGACCTGGTATCGATGGGCACGTTGCTGGCGTTCGTCGCCGTCTGCGCGGGCGTGCTGATCCTGCGGCACACCCGGCCCGACCTGCCCCGTACCTTTCGCGTGCCGTGGGCCACCGTCACCTGCACCCTCGGTGTGCTGAGCTGCATCCTGCTGTTGTATTGGGAGAACTGGTACAACTGGATGCTGATGGGACTATGGACGTTGCTGGGATTCGCGATTTATTTCGGTTACGGGTATCGCCACAGTCATTTGAAGAACGACCGTCCCTGATCGCCGCTTCGTCGGCTCGACGATCGAATCGTGAATCGGACCCGTCTCGACACCCGTCACCGCAACGGCAAAGCCGTCATTCGCGGCGAGGGCTCGATGGCCCGACCTTCATCATGGCGTGCGCTCGTCCCTGACCGCTGTGTCATCGAGCCGGCGATTGAATTGGAGCCCCATGACATCCAACATCGGAACGGCCAAAGCCGTCATCCATGGCCGAGAGCTCCGTGGCCTGACTTTTCACAACAGCGGCTTTGCTGGAGGGGACCTGACCATACGAGTACGTACTGTGGATAACTCTAGAAACAACGAAACATTAACTTCGTAACGCATTGTTTCAAATAAAGAAAAAAAATCGTCGCGAAAACCGCCTGGTCAACCTTGGCCGCCGCCGATCCCCGCGCTATGATGCCTCCTCCGTGGGATTTCCCATTGGCAGTGGACCCCGGACCGTTGCCCGGTGCGGCAAGCGAAGTCAGCTCCTCCGCTTGTCGTATCCGGGCAGCAACTTGTCTGGCGTACCGGTCTGCGCGTTCACGGGTCGCCACGCACGCAGGTCGAACGAACGGGCAAGCATGGCGCACGAGTGAGCATCCCGGCGATGGCAATCCGCATCGCACGATGCAGCGCTGCCGACCGGCCCGCCTGTCCCCGCATTCAATCAAACGCAACGGCCGACTGCACACACAGCGGCCACCGTCGGCGCGCAGTCAGTCCGGCCCAGGACCACAGGCGTTGCCCGGGCGAGTCAGCTCTTGGCCTGGAATCCTGCGCACCACCCCTTGCTGTGCACGTCGAAGCCCGGGAAGATCGCGCACGGACCGTACTCATCGCCCGGCTTGCCCTGGTAATGGACGCACGCGGCACAGTCCTGGCCGGGTTTGTGGGGTGGCGGTGCCTTGGTATCGTCCTCGACGTAATGCAGCGCTTTCGCCGTCGCGTTGTTCGCCTGCGACAAATGCGGCAGCGCCGCCCACGCACGACGAGGCAGCGCCCCGAGAAACATCACGGCGGCGGTAGCGCCGCCGGCCAGCTTCAGGAAACGGCGGCGGCTGGAAGGAACTTCTTCGGTCATGGCGACACTCCTCTGCTGAATCTGCGGGCACTACGCGCATGGTACGCCTCCGCGCCACGCGCCGCAGGGTTTTCCGGTCACGGGTGCATGCTACATTCAGCGGCCCGATCCAGGCCGGCGCATGCGCATGCCACTTTCACCCGTACAACTTGCCGAGCGCCTGCGCGCCTGCGGCGTGGAAATCGCACGCACCGGCACCGAACTTGCTGCGCGGGGCTGGACCCCCGCGACCAGCAGCAACTTCTCGATGCGGATCGACGAAGGCACCATTGCCGTGACCGTCTCGGGGCGCGACAAGGGCGCGCTGTCCGCGGACGACGTGATGGCCGTCGGCCTCGATGGCCAACCGGTGGGCCGGGGCGGCCACCCGTCCGCGGAAACGAACCTGCACTTGCAGATTTACCGGCGTCGCCCTGAAACCGGTGCGGTATTGCACACCCACTCCCGGAACCAGACCGTCGCATCGCGGCTGTTCGCGCACGAAGGCGCCATTGCCCTCGAGGGTTGGGAACTGCAGAAGGCGCTGACCGGCTACACCAGCCATGACAGCCGGCTCGACGTGCCCGTGTTCCCGAATTCGCAGGACACGGCCGACATCGAACAGAACGTCGCCGCGTGGCTGGACGGGGGCAAGCCGCTGTACGCCTACCTCATCGAGGGCCACGGCCTTTACACTTGGGGACGCGACATGCCGGAGGCCCGCCGGCATCTCGAAGCGCTGGAATTCCTGCTGGCCTGCGAACTCGACTTGAAACGCCTCGGAGCCGCCCGATGAGCCGCCTGCGCGTATACCGCCAAAGTGACCCTGCGCGTCCCCTCGCCACCCAGTTCAACCATGCCATGATCGCCGAGACGCTGGAAGACGTCGGCGTCCGCTTCGAACGGTGGGAAGCGAACAAGCCCATCGCCCCCGGCGCCGCGCAGGAAGAAGTGATCGCAGCCTACGCGGACGACATCGCGCGCCTCAAACGGGAAAAAGGCTACCAGGCCGTTGACGTGATCTCGCTTACCGCCGATCACCCCCAGAAGGAACCCCTGCGGCAAAAGTTCCTGTCCGAACACACCCACTCCGAGGACGAAGTGCGCTTCTTCGTCGCCGGCCAGGGCCAATTCACCCTACACATCGGCGAGCGCATCTACGACGTGCTGTGCGAGCAGGGCGACTTGATCGGCGTTCCCGACGGCACCCCGCACTGGTTCGACATGGGCCCCAATCCGCACTTCGTCGCGATCCGTCTGTTCACCAATCCGGAAGGCTGGGTGGCGAATTTCACCGGCGACGACATCGCCGAACGGTTTCCCCGCCTCGAGAACTGAACGCAACGCATGACCGTGCAAGTTACAGGTATCCGTGCGGTGGTCACGGACATCGAAGGTACCACCAGTTCGATCGCGTTCGTCAAGGAAGTACTGTTTCCCTATGCGCGCGAGCGGCTGCCGCATTTCGTCGAGGCGCATCGCGATGATCCGCGGGTACGACGCTGGCTCGACGCCACCGCCCGCGAGGCCGGCATCGAGGACCCGCTGTCGCGGCGCACGACGGACACCCTGCTGCGCTGGATCGACGAGGACCGCAAGGCTACCCCGTTGAAGGCACTGCAGGGCATGATCTGGAAAGCCGGCTACGAAGCCGGCGACTACCGCGCCCACGTGTACGCCGAAGTCCCGGCGCAGTTGCGCGCATGGAAGGCGCGGGGCGTGAAACTATACGTTTATTCGTCGGGATCGGTGGCCGCGCAGGAGCTGTTATTCGGCCACACCGAAGCCGGGGACTTGACAGCACTGTTCGACGGCTGGTTCGACACGGAAACCGGCGGCAAGCGCGAGCGGGGTTCGTACTTGCGAATCTCGGAAACGATCGGGTTGCCGCCGCCGGCCATCCTGTTCCTGTCCGACGTCGGCGCGGAACTCGACGCCGCGCGCGCTACCGGCATGCAGACGATTCTCGTGTGCCGGCTGCCCGGTACCGGCCCGGGCAGCGCCACGCATCCCTGCGTCGCCGATTTCGATGCGATAACCCTCGCATGAAGCGGCCGGTCCCACTCCTGCTGGCCGGCCTGCTCGGCTGCCTGACCGGCGCGGCGATCGTGTGGGGCTTCACGGGCCCGGCAATCCTGGCGCACGCCGGTGATGGTGCGGTCGTGGCGCCGGCTACGCAGGCACGATCCGCCCCGACGCAGCCCCTCGACGCAGCTGCCGCCGTCGCATTGCTCTCCGACGCCAACTGGCCCCGGCAAGCCCCGACGCCCGAGCAGGTGATCTATTCGCAACCTGAGCTGCTCGCCCGGGAGCTTGGGCAGCTGAATCCACGCACACCCGGCAAGGTGAACCTGTATGCGATCGTCTTTGCGGGCGACGGCAGCCAGGACGTGTTCCGCAACGAGGCCGAGTATTTCGACAAGCTGTTCACCCGGCGCCTCGGTGCAAAAGGCCACGTGATCGTGCTGGAAAACAACCCGGCGTCGCTCGCCACCCGGCCACTCGCGACGTGGACGAACCTGGAAGATGCACTCGACGGCGTTGCCGCGAAGATGGACCCGACTCGGGACATCCTGCTGCTGTACTTCACCAGCCACGGCAGCGAGGACCACACCCTGCTGGTGGACATGGACCCGTTGCCGCTGGACCAGATCGGCGCCGGCGATCTGCCCGGCATCCTCGCCGAACATCCCTTCAACTACAAAGTGGTCATCGTCAACGCGTGCTATTCGGGTGGATTCATTTCGCCGCTCAAAGGTCCGAACACAATGATCATCACCGCTGCGCGCAGCGACCGCTCCTCGTTCGGCTGCGGCGAGCAGTCCGAACTCACCTGGTTCGGCCATGCTTTCCTTGTCGACGCCCTGAACAAGACCGATGATTTCCGGCGGGCATTCGGGCTCGCGCGCGCCGAAGTGGCGCAATGGGAAAAGCGCGACCAATACGAACCTTCCGATCCGCAGATTTCGGTCGGTAGCAGCATTGCTGCACAGCTCGCCGCATGGCGAAAAGGATTCGAACCCGGACCAGCGGTGCCGTTCGCCCCTGCTCCCATTCCAGCCAAGTCCGTCGCGACGGATACAGTGCAGTGACGGACGCGAACGGAAGCCCTGCCCTGGTGATTCTCGCCGCCGGACTCGGCAGCCGCTACGGCGACGCCAAGCAGGTCGCAGGCGTCGGCCCTGATGGCGAATGGCTGCTGGAATACGCCATCCACGACGCGCTTGCCGCGGGTTTTGGCGACGTCGTGATGGTGATCCGCGCCGAGTTGCGCGGGCCGCTGCAAGATAAGCTCTGGCCGCGCGTGGACAACGCACGCTTGCGCTTCGTCGAGCAATCGCTCGACCGTGTGCCCGCCGGATGCAGGCCGCCACGCGACCGCCGCAAGCCGCTCGGCACCGGTCACGCCTTGTGGTGTTGCGCAGATCTGCTGCACGGCCCCTTCGCCGTGATCAACGCCGACGATTACTACGGCCGCCACGCCTTCGGGCTCCTGGCGGAACACTTCCGCCACCGGAGCGGACCGGCGATGGTCGGATACCGGCTCGACGCCGCTCTTTCGGAACATGGTGGCGTCAATCGCGGCATGTGCCGGCTCGATCCGGATGGTTTCCTCGAAGACGTGACCGAATACACCGACATTGCGTTACGCGATGGACGGCTCACCGGCTCGGCACCCGGCGGCGAACGCCAGGTGCTCGCCCCGGACCGCGTGGTTTCGCTCAACTGCTGGGGCCTTCTGCCCGATCTGATGCCGGATCTCGAAGCCGGGTTGCGGGCGTTTCTTGCCGACGCCGGTGACAGCCGCGAGTACTACCTGCCGGAGGCGATCTCCCGGCACCTGGCCGCGCACGGTCGAAAGCTTGCGGTGCTGCCCACCCACGACGCCTGGCTCGGGCTGACCTACCCCGGCGACCGCGAGCGTGTCGCTGCCGCCATCGCCGCGCTGCATGCAAGCGGCGCCTATCCCACTCCCCTCTGGCCCGGCAGCGCATGAACGATCTGATCGACCTTGAGCCAGCGACCCGTGCCGGGCTTGCCAACGCCTGGGGACTGAGTCCCCGCGCGCGTTTCTCCCTGCTCGGCAACGGATTGATCAATCGCACGCTGCTGATGCAAGACGACGGTCGCAAGCGGGTCATGCAATGCCTCAATGCCCACGTTTTCCGCGATCCCGGCATGGTGATGCGCAACTGCCACGCGGTGACCGCGCACCTGGGCCACAAGCGCGCCGCAGGCCACTACGACTACTCCGTCCTCGAACTGGTGCCGACCCTGGCGGGCGGGCCCGCGGCGGTGCTGGCGGACAAAACCTGGTGGCGCATGTACGACCACGTCCCAGACACCCGCACCTTCGAAATCGCGGACGACCCGGCGCTCACTTTCGAAGCGGGCCGCGGCTTCGGCGCCTTCGCGGCGGCGCTCGGGGACCTGGACCACGCCGCTGTCGGCGAGGTCATCCCCCACTTCCACGATCCGATCGCACGGTTCACGACATTCCGCGCCGCACTCGAAGCCAATCGCGTCCAGCGCGCGGCCGATGCCCGCCCGGAATGCGAAGCCGCGCTCGCGTTCGAGGAACTGCTGGCGCACTGGCGAACCCTGCTCGATGCCCGGCTGCCATGGCGCATTACCCACAACGACTGCAAATTGAACAATCTTCTGTTCGACGCGGACCACCGCGCGATCTGCGTGGTCGACCTTGACACCGTGATGCCCGGAACGCCCCTGTTCGACTTCGGCGACATGGCGCGTACCATGCTGAGCCCGGTGCCGGAAGACTCGACCGACGTCGCACGCGTTGAAGTCCGACACGACCACTTCGCCGCGCTCGCACGCGGCTACATCGAAGGTTGCGGGGCGTTGCTGACGCCACTCGAACGCGACAACCTGGTCTTCGCGGCACGACTGGTCACCGGCGTGATCGGCCTGCGTTTCCTCACCGATTACCTCGACGGCGACCGCTACTTCCGCATCACCCACCCCACGCACAATCTCGAGCGCTCGCGCAATCAGTTCGCACTGTTTGCTGCCTTGACCGCCGATGCCGATGCACTGCAAAAGCTGATCCCTGATTCAACTTGAAGTGTCGCTCGCTACGCTGACAACAGTCGAATCGGAAACGGGAGACGATCAGACCCCGTACGCCCGTTCGCGCACCAACCGGCACGCCGCGGCCACGTCGTGCTGCATGGCGCGGTCGCGATGCATGAAGGCAATCGATTCGCGCAGGAGATCGTGGGCCGTGCGCACGGCATCGCCGGGATGGAACGCTTCCGAGCCGGCGAGCTGGCTGGCGAGCGTCCGGACTTCGGCCTCGAACTGCGCGCGCTGCGGGTGCCCCTCGGGCGGCGGATTGTCGACCTTGGCGGCCAGCGCCTGCCAGCCACCTGAAGCGGCGAGCCGCCGCGCCGCATTCAGCATCTCGTTGCGATAGTCGAGCGCCTGCGCCGCGGTGTACAGCTCCAGTGCCAGCACATCCGAAAGGTCGCCCATCATGTCCAGGACCTGGCGCGCCTCGTTGGCACCCATCGAGACATGGTCTTCGGCGTTGGCGCTGGTGGGGATCGAATACACGCTGGCCGGGTGCGCGCGCGTGGCCAGGTCGTTCACCAGCGCCGCGGCGGTGTATTGCACGATCATGAAACCCGAGTCGGTGCCATCCTCGTCGCCGGTCAGGAACGCCGGCAGCCCATCGCTGGTTGCCGAATCGACGAGCTTGTTGAGGCGGCGTTCCGAAATCGACGCGAGCACCGGGGTCGCGGCCTTGACGTAGCTCATGGCCAGCGCCAGCGGCATGCCGTGGAAGTGTCCGGCGGAAACCACTTGCTCCTCGATATGCTGCGCGCCTTCGGCATCCGGAAAAATCAACGGGTTGTCGGTGACCGCGTTCAATTCGATGTCGATCACGCGGGAGGCCTGCGCCCACGCATCGCGCACCGCACCGTGCACCTGCGGCATGCAGCGCAGGCAGTAGGCGTCCTGCGGCTGGTGCTTCTTCCCGCCCCGAAACGGCAGGAAGCGCTGGTAGAACGCCTCGCGGCCGTGGCGCTTGTCGGCCGGCACCCACTCCCAGCGGATGTCGAACGACAGCGCCTGGTCTTCCGGCGTGGTCCAAGCCTGCGCCGTCCAGGTGCGGAAGCGCGGCACGAGGTGGTACGGGATGTCGATCAAGGTCGAATTCCGCAGCAGCTCGCGCACGTGCGCGGCCGCAGCGACCTGCCCGGGATGTGGACGCAGTGCATGGACTTCCTCGCGCAGCGCGCCGCTGCGCCCCGCGAACGCGTCCAGCGTCATCGCCGCGGCAAGGTCGGCGACGCCGAGCAGATATTCGAGTTCGTCCAGTACCAGCACCGCCGTCGCCAGCATCTGCGCCGTGCCGTTGTTGAGCGCAAGCCCTTCCTTGAAGGAGAGCTCGATGGGCGCGAGGCCGGCACGCTTCAGGGCTTCGGCGCCGGGCAGACGTTCGCCTTCAACGAATGCTTCGCCGCCGCCCAGCAGCACGATCGCCAAATGCGACAGTGGCGCCAGGTCGCCGCTCGCGCCCACCGAGCCCTTCGCGGGCACCACCGGCACGACGCCGCGATTCAGCAACTCGACCAGCGCTTTCAACGTCTGCACGCGGATCCCGGAGTGCCCACGCATCAGGGTATTGATGCGGATTACCAGCATGGCGCGCACAACTTCGGTGCCCAGCGGCTCGCCCACGCAAACCGCGTGGGTGATGATCAGGTTGTGCTGCAGTTCTTCGGGCAGCGTTCCGTTGCGCGACCCGGGGTTGCCGCCCGGCAGTTCGTCTCGCGCACGGTGCGCGCCGAGCAACTTGTCGGCGTTGCTGCCGAAACCGGTGGTCACCCCATAGATCGGTTCACCACAGCGCACCTTTTCGGCGATGAAGTCGGCAGCGCATTGCACCTTCTGCAATTGCGCTGGATCGAGTTCGACCGTCGCACCCTGCCGCGCAACGGCAACCACGTCGGCACGCGAGAGGTGGCTGCCATCCAGCTTGATTCGTTTGTCGATCATGAAACCATCAATCCCATAGTGCCGTCATTCCCGCGCAAGCGGGACTGCGAAGGCAGGATGCCGAAGCGAACATCGGCACAGCCGATGGCCCGCAGGGTGAGACGCAGGATGCGGCGAATCATCCATTGTTGTTCTCAGTCGCACAACTCTTCCCAATGGTCGCGCCAAAGCGGAATGACCGACGTCAGGAGGGTGGGGACCTGCCAGCTGGACCAGCCGGATCCTGCGCCAAGATCGCCTGCAACGCCTGGACGAGGCCCGCACGTGGCACTTCGATCTGGTCGCCGCGCCGCAAGTCCTTGACGGCCAGCACGCCGCGCGAAAGTTCGTCCTCGCCGGCCACCACCGCCAAACGGATGCCGGCGCGATCGGCATACTTCAGTTGCCTGCCGAGTTTGCCACCCTCCAGCGCAACTTCGGTGGCGATGCCGGCGGCGCGCAGCTCCGTTGCGATCGTGAGGCATTCATTCAAGTGCGCGTCGTCCATCAGCGTGACCAGCACCTGTACCGTACTGCCCGATGCCTTGAGCAGGCCCGCTTCGCGCAACTGCCAGAACAGGCGCGTCAGTCCGATCGAGATCCCGACCCCGGGCAACCGGGACTTCGTGTAGTTGGCTGCCAGGTCGTCGTACCGGCCGCCTGAACAGATCGAGCCGATTTCGCGATGCTCGTTCAACGTGGTCTCGTACACGGTGCCGGTGTAGTAATCGAGCCCGCGCGCGATCGAAAGGTTCAGCGCGAACGCCGACTCGGGCACGCCGAACGCGGCGACCATGTCCAGTACCTCGCGCAGTTCCGCACGTCCCTCCTCGAAAGTCGCGCTGCCCGGACCCAGCGAATCCAGCTTCGCGTGCGCGTCGGCCAGGGACGTTGAACGCACCGCGACGAAACGCAGCACCTTGTCGACGACATCGGCGGAAAGCCCGAACGCGTCGCCGGTCAATGCGCCGTGCACGTGATCGGCGCCGCGCTTGTCGAGCTTGTCCACTTCGCGCAGTACCAGCATCTGGCGCTCGCCGTCGTCAATGCCCAGCCCCTCGAAGAATCCGCGCATCAACTTGCGGTTGTTGAGCCAAATCGTGAACGCACCGACGTCGAGCGCGCAGAACACCGCGTGGATCACGGCCGGAATCTCGGCGTCGTAACGAATCGACAGCGAATCCTTGCCGATCACGTCAATGTCGCATTGCCAGAACTCGCGGAAGCGCCCTCGCTGGGCGCGCTCGCCGCGATACACGCGCTGCATCTGGTAGCGCCGGAAGGGAAATGCGAGGTCGCGCTCGTGCTCGGCCACGTAGCGCGCCAACGGCACGGTCAGGTCGAAGCGCAGCGCATGCTCGGGTTGCCCGGGCTTTTCCAGCGAACCGGTCGATTGCACGAAGTAAACCTGACGTTCGGTCTCGCCGCCGCTCTTGGTCAGCAGGATGTCGCTGAACTCGATCGCCGGCGTCTCGACTGGAACGAACCCGTACACCTCGAAACCGCGCCGGGTCACATCCAGCATCGACTGGAACGCGATCTGTTCGCGCGGCAGCAGTTCCAGCACACCGGGCATGGTGCGGGGCATGATCCGGGCCATGGGTCGATCTCGCAAGCCAAAGCCACAAGATTAGCAGCGCCGGCCCCCGTCTTGCGCGCGTGAAGCCGCGCCGAGTATCATTTGCGGCTCGCTGCAGGGCGCCTGCCCGGTTGCGACATGTCGGGGTGTAGCTCAGCCTGGTAGAGCGCTACGTTCGGGACGTAGAAGTCGCAGGTTCAAATCCTGTCTCCCCGACCAAAACGAATCACATGGTATGGGTGGGCTTGTTGCCCCCCTGCAATCCCGCCAGCAGCGTTTCGATCTTGGTGCGCGCGTTGTCGCCATCGGCATTTTCGGTGAACTGCACGCCGATCCCTGCCGGGCGGTTGCCCTGTGCAGCGATTGGCGTGATCCACACGACTCGCCCGGTGGTTGCCACGCGCTCGGTTTCTTCGGGAAGGGTCAGCAGCAGGAACACCTCGTCGCCGAGGTTGTAACGCTTGTTGGTCGGCACGAACAGGCCGCCGCCCTGCACGAACGACATGTAGGACTGGTACAGGGTGTTCTTGTCCTTGATGACGACCGGCAGGATGCCCTGACTGCCCATGCCGCCCGCACCACCCTTTGCTGCCATCGTCGTTCGTCCTCGTTTTCCGGCGGGCGCCAGCTTGCCGGCACCGCCCTGCTGCGGTCAAGCGCGCGGCACCCCGAAACGGCACCAGCCCCAGCCATCGAACACCCACGGCGAAGGCAGCGGACAATACAGCTTGACGTAATACGGCGGGCGCAGGTTGCGCGACGTGCGTGCGGCGGGACTGCCGTCGCGCCAGCAAAGGTTTGCGTCGCGGACCCTGTCCAGCCTGACGCTCTCGCCACCGTCGGCGTCCACGACCAGCAGCGCCAGCCAGCGCCGCAGCGACCGCGGCGGCAGCCAGGGCAAGGTCGACGACACGCGGTCGTGGCAATCCAGGCCGGCCACGAAACTCTCGGTGTCCGTTGCAAACCGCCGCAGTCGGCGGGCGCTGAGTGCGGTCTGGCTGGAGTGGGCCTCGATGGCCTGCCTTTTGCGCGCCTGCTCCGTTTCGTTCAGGACAAACACCGCGCGGCGCGGTGCGCCTGCTTGCGAACAGCCGTGCAGCACGTAACCCAGGCATTCCGGCTTGGGCTCGCGCGGCATGCCCTGGAACACCATTTCCATGAGTACGTGCAGGGCGCTGTGGTCGGGGTGGCGGTCGACCAGGTCCGGCAGCACCAGCAACGAGGGCCGCTCGCGCTCCAGCAGGTCACGCATCGTGGCCAGCATCGTGCCGGTTTTTTCCAGCAGCATCCACGTCACGCCACCATCGGGCCAACCGAGGCGGTGTACGCGGATGCGTTCGCCGCCCAGCGCGTCCAGCGCCGCGTCGGCTTCGGCCCGGCGGCGGCGGGCCCAATCGGCGCGCTGGCGGGCGCCGATCCAGAGACGGCGTTCCAGCGCGCGCTGTGGCCAGGGGTTGTTCTCGCCGTCGCTGACGAACACCACGCTGACCCCGACGCCGCGGTCAAGCGCCCGTTGGATCAAACCGCCCGCGGCCAGCGATTCGTCGTCGGGGTGCGGCGCCAGCACCATCAGGCGGGCATCCGGGCGCTCCAGCAGGGCTTCCGGGTCGAACAGGTCGGGCGGTCTTTCCAGGCGCAAGCAAGCGGTCCTTCGGTCGCGCGCCGGCATCAGTGGCACGAGGATGGGGCGCGATTGTGACGCGGAAAGCTTGACCCGGCACTGACCGGGATCTGTCCGCTTTCGTGGGATTTCAGCGGCGTCGCACCGGATTCAAAGTTCGCCTTGCCGTGCCGACGCCGCCGGCAGTCCATCCAGCCACTCGAACACCGCGAGATCGCTGCGCAAGGGTCCATTCAAAAGGAAGCGCAGCCGGTTGGCGTCGGCAAACCGCATTGCAAGCGTCTCGTCGTCCCAGGCTGGATCGAAGCGCGCACGCTCGCCGCTGGCACGTGCACGCAGCGCACCCTCCAGCAATCGCGCCGCCTGCTCCAGGCGTTGTTTCGGTTCGTCACTGGCCCAGGTCTTGCCGATTTCACGCGCGTTCGCACGTCCAGCCGCCAGAGCAAGCAGATCCCTGGCAACTTCGTGGCGCCGCTGCATGCCTCCGTGCCCGGCCATCAACCACGCCTGGCCCGGATTGCCGCCCGCCGCCGCCAGCGCGGCCTCGGCGTGCTCGACGCCACGCGTTTGCAGCCAGGCGAAGGCATCGACGTGCGCGGGCACCATGATGTCGAGGCGTTGGCAGCGACTGCGGATGGTCGCGCTCAGGCGCGCGGGTTGGTCGGCGACAAGCACGATCAGGCTTGCCGGCGTGGGTTCCTCCAGCGTCTTCAGCAACGCGTTCTGCGCCGCCGGATTCATGGTATCCGCAGGATCGAGGACCGCCACCTGCCATCCACCGAGCTGACCCGCCATGGCCAGACGTGCGGACAAGGCGCGGATCTGATCGACGACGATTTCCTTGCGCATCACGTGGGTCTTCGGGTTTTCCTCCAGCGTGACCCGCATCCGGTCCGGGTGGCTTCCCGCCGCCAGCAATTTGCACCTCCGGCAGATTCCGCAGGGGTGGCCCTCGCGCGGCGCTTCGCACAACCGTGCCCGCACGAAGGCTTCCGCCAGCGCGCGTTTGCCGAGCCCGGAGGGCCCGCACAGCAGCAAGGCATGCGGCAAGGTGCCACTCGCCGCGCGC
>DASTIS010000006.1:0-9113 GCA_035717365.1 Rhodanobacteraceae bacterium | reverse complement strand
CAACTGGAAATGACCCCGTCCGGGGTCAGCCGGGCCGTGTCGCGGCTCGAAGAGCAGATCGGCGTACGCCTGTTGTTTCGCAGCACGCGGGCCCTCCGGCTCACCGACGACGGTGAATCGTTCTACGAGCGTTGCAAGGACATCCTGGCCGACCTCGGCGACGCGGTGGAGGCGCTGGGCTACGCACGCATCAAGCCGCAAGGCAAATTGCGGGTCGCGATGAACGTGTCGATCGGCCGCGCCGGCCTGATCCCGAACCTGGCCGACTTCGAGGCCCGCTACCCCGACATCCGTCTGGAACTGGCGATGACCGACCGCAACATCGGGCTGATCGAGGAAGGCATCGACTGCGCGATCCGCATGGGCGAACTGGAAGACTCCAACCTCGTCGCACGCAAACTCGGCTACTTCAGCAACGTCCTGTGCGCTTCGCCCGGCTACCTCGCCCGCCACGGCACGCCCACGTGCATCGAGGATCTCAGGCAACACCAGTGCGTCAACTACGTGTATCCCGCCAACGGTCGCGTCTACCAGTGGCAATTCGATTCGCCGGACGGCCCCGTCACGCTGGATGTCGAAGCACATCTTCTGATCAACGACGGCGAATCGGTGATCCAGGCCGCGATGGCAGGGCTGGGGATCATCCAGGTGCCGCACTGGCTGGCCGCCGGCCCGATCGGCCACGGCAAGCTGCAAGTCATCCTGGAAAACACCATCTCGACCGGTTCACCGGTCTGGATCGTCTACCCGCAAAAGAAGCACTTGTCGGCGCGCGTCCACGCCTTCATCGACTGGATCCAGGAGGTGTTTTGCCGCGACAACCTGCCGGCATGCCGGCGCGGCGGCAAGCCCGATGCAATGCCTCGCGACACGATCGCCGCGTTGCAACAAGACGATTCCGGGAACGCGGCCCCGCGAGGCCGGACCAAGGCGGTCGGGGTCTGAAAGCCGCGCCCTGCGGCCTGCGCGCAATCGCGGCTTCGATACGTCCGGCGCAACCCGCCGCGGCGCGATCTTCGATGCGCTCAGGCAGTCGCGGTCAAAGCCTCGACGACCAGGTTCTCGACGGTGGCGAGATCGGGGATCCAGGCCGGCTCGTCGTGGACCAGAACCTGCTCGCGCACGCCCATGGGGAGCTTCGAGGCGTGTTCATCGGGCACCAGCATGTCCTCGGAAACCAGGGTGAGGCGCGGAAATCCCTGCGTGAGCATGCCGAAGTACGGCAATCGCGCGTGTCCGTTCAGCGCCTTCAGGATCGCCACCCGCGCATTTCCGGTGGACTCTTCTCCGGCCACTCCGGCCATCGCCGAAAACGCCAGCACCGGCAAGCCCCAGCCACGCCACGCGAGCCGGCCCAGCAGCCACGGCGGTGCGTCGTCGACCAGCGTCGGGTGGGCGTAGGAGATCACCTCCGCCATCGTGGTGTTGGGCACGAGCACACGCCCGCCGGTCACCGGCAGCATGACGCCGCGGATTTCGTGCGGCAGGGATGCTTGCGGGGTCATGTCTTGCCTCCGCCCGAGCCAACCTTGGCGGTCCGGTCCGCCGTGGCGGATCGTGGCTTGGCCGGTTTGGAATCCTGCAGCCAGCTTTCGGGGGGATCGGTGGGGATCTCCAGCGCTGAGACCGTCTCCATCGGCACCAGTTCCAGCCCGGCAAAGCTGTCGGAAAATGTCCGCTCGGGATCGTTGCGTTCGCGGGTCGCGGGTGCGGGCGCGGCTCCGACATCCACCAGTTGCCAGTCGTCCAGCGGCGGCAGGCTGGCCAGGACGTCGGCATCGTCCGCGGCGGCGGTTTCGACACGCACGGGTTCGGCGGCTTCGGCAGGGCGGTCGGCCGGACCTGCGGCGGAACCGGATTCCGCCATCGCATCGTGCCGCACGGGGTCGGCGGGACCGCTTTCCACGAGCCGCCACACCTCCGGCGAATCCGAAGGGATTCCGGGCTCCGGATCCGCGAGTCGCGCATCGATCATCGCCGACAGCGCCTCGGTATCCACATCGAGGTCCTCCCCGTTGTCGAGGTGGTCGTCGTCGCCCGGCCCGGACGGATCCGCGTCCACACGCGTGTCGGCGGCCGCTTCGGCCTGCATCGGCGTCGGCACTGCATCATCCGGCGGAGCGGAAACCGCATCCCGGGCATCGACACCATCCACACCCATGGCGGGTTCAGGTGCGCCTTCGACGGTCGGCCCGTCGACGATGACGACGCCGGGCCGGGGTGCGGCCTGACCAACCTGCAGCACAGCGGACTCCGGTACGGCGACGAAATCTGCGGTCATGGTTTCGATCTCCTTCGGCGACAGCGGCCGCTCGACCATCCTCGGCTCGAGTTCGACGGGGGCCTCGGCCGGTACCGGCGTTTCCGGCTCGGCGGCAGCCCGAATGTCCAGGGCCGCCGGGCCGGCTTGAGCGGGACGCGGCGGATCGACGTCGACACTGCCGCGCAGTTTGGCCAGCAGGTGGCGCAGCCAGCGGGCGTGTCCCCACCCCTCCAGCCCACGTGAAATTTCCGGATCGTTGTAGACGACCGCGATCCCGGCCGCATCCAGGCTTGCCTCGATGCCTTCCAGCCAGTCGCCGTCATCGAGGTTCACCAGCGCTGCGGCTGCGTTCGCTCCCGCCAGGCGCGTCGCGTCGAAATCCGCGGCGGTAGTCGCATAGACAATGTCGGCGTGGCCTTGCATGGCCTCGCGTACGTGTGCCGCCACGGCATCGTCGCCGAAAACCAGCGCGATGCGCAGCAGCTCCGGGGTGGCGTGGTCAGGCACGGACCGCCTCCAGCATCTCGTTGACGTGGCGGAGCAGGTCGGCTTCGCTGTAGGGCTTGCCGAGATAGCGTTCCACGCCGAGTTCGAACGCGCGCTCGCGATGTTTTTCGCCAGTGCGCGAGGTGATCATCATGATGGGCACGTGGCGGAAGCGCGCGTCGTTCTTCATGTGCGTCGCCAGTTCGTAGCCATCCATGCGCGGCATTTCGATGTCCAGCAGCATCACGTCGGGGATGCGTTCCTGCAGTTTCTCGAGCGCATCCACGCCGTCCTTCGCGGTCACGACTTCCAGCTGCTCGCGCTCGAGCACGCGGGTGGTCACCTTGCGCATGGTGATCGAATCATCGACCACCATCACCAGACGCGGGCCTCCGTCGTCCGACCGCGGCACCACCGCGACCGGTTCGCCAGGCTCCAACACCACCTCGTCGGCTTCGGGCGCAACCGCGGCGGCCGCACGACTGGCCACGACGTGGCGGACGAGTGGCGCCGGATCGAGGATCAGCATCACCGAACCGTCGCCCAGGATGGTGGCGCCGAACATTCCCGGCACGTTGCTGATTTGCGGTGCGACCGGCTTGACCACGATTTCGCGCGAGCCGATCACCATGTCGATGTGGATCGCCGCGCGCAGGTCGCCTGCACGCACCATCAGCAACGGCAATTGGCCACTGCCCTCGTCGGGAATCTCCGACGCGCCGAACCCCAACAGTTCCGAAAGATCGTGCAGCGCGTATTGCTCGCCGACATGGCTGACGGTCATGTCACCGCTAGCTTTGCGCTCGGCCATTTCCTCGCGCCGGATGCGCGACACCGCCTGCACCGAGGTCATCGGGATCGCAAACGTGGCGTCGCCCGCACGCACGGTGATCGCCTGCGTGACCGCCAGCGTGAACGGCAGGCGGATGTTGAAGACGGTGCCCTTGCCGCGTTCGGACTCGATCGACAGCGAACCGCCAAGTTGCCGGATCTGGTTGGCGACGACGTCCATGCCGACGCCTCGGCCGGCGAGCTGGCTGACTTCGCTGGCGGTGGAGAAACCGGTCTGCAACACGAAGTTGAACAATTCGCTGTCGGCCACCGGCATGTCCGGCTTCAGCAGCCCGCGCTCGATGGCCTTGGCGCGGATGGCGTCGCGATCGAACCCAGCGCCGTCGTCGGAAACCCGGACCAGCACCTCGGTGCCCTGGCGGCCGACATGGATCGTGACGGTGCCTTCCATCGGCTTGCCGACGGCGACGCGTTGCGCCGGATCCTCGATGCCATGCGTCAACGCATTGCGCAACATGTGCTCGAACGGCGCCTTCATGCGCTCGAGCACGCTGCGGTCCATTTCGCCCTGTGCGCCTTCCACGCGCAACTGCGCGCGCTTGCCGAGCTCGTCGGCGGCGCCACGCAGGGTGCGGCGCAGGTTCGGCACCATCGACTCGAACGGCACCATGCGTGTCCGCATCAGGCCGTCCTGCAGGTCGGAGTTGACGCGCGACTGTTGCAGCAACAGCATTTCGGATTGGTGGGTCTGGTCGTCCAGGATGTCCTGGATCGAGGCAAGATCCGAGACCGACTCCGCCAGCGCACGCGAATACTGCTGCAGGTTGGAGAACCGATCCAGTTCCAGCGGGTCGAACGCCGCACCCTCGCCTGCTTCGTTTTCGCGCTGGTAGCGGGACAGGATCTGCGTTTCGGTTTCGATTTCGAGTTTGCGCAACTGTTCGCGCAAACGCGAGACGGTCTGGTCGAGTTCGACCAGGTTGAAGCGGAAGTTGCCGACCTGCTGTTCCATGCGCGCGCGGTAGATCGAGGCCTCGCCCGCCGCATTGACCAGTGAATCGAGCAGGTCCGAACGGACGCGGATCAATTCCGCGGGGGCCTGGATATCGGCCTCGACCAATTGCGGTGCGGGCCGCGGCGGAGGCGGAGGCTCGGCCTCCGGCTCGGACTTCGGTGCCGCAGGCGCGGAACCCTTGGCCAATCCGGTCTTGGCGTCCAGCGGACGTCCTTCGGCCAATGCGTTGAAGCGTTCGACCGCGTGGACGGGACTGGCGAGCGCTTGACCCTGTTCGATCCGCTCGACCAGACCGTTGAGCCGGTCGAAACCGCGTTCCAGCGAATCCACTTCGACGAGCGTCAGTTCGCGTTTGCGATCGCCGACCTTGTCGAGCAACGTTTCCATGGCGTGGGCCAGGTCGCCCACGGCGCCGATGCCGACCACGCGGGCGCCGCCCTTGAGGGTATGCAGGTTGCGTTGCAGGCCGCGCACGCATTCCACGTCGTCCGGCGCGTCGCGCAGTCCCGCCATCAGGCTGTCGCTGCCGTCGAGCAACTCGGCCGCTTCCTCGCTGAACAAGCCCACCAGCTCCGGATCGAGTCCGGGGATGTCGAGCGGGCCTTCCGGTTGCGGATCTTCCGGGAACGGCGGCAATGCGGAGGCGGCGATCTCGCGCGCGGCGACTTTGCGCGCCGCCGCAATGCGTTTCTGCTCGGTCTTCTCGGCTTCCAGGCGTTCCTGTTCAGCCTTCTCGGCAGCAACACGATCCCTTTCCGCCTTCTCCGCAGCAACGCGTTCCTGTTTGGCCTTCTCGGCAGCAAGTCGTTCTTCTTCCGCTTTCCCGGCGGCAATGCGCTCCTGTTCGGCCTTCTCGGCAGCAAGACGTTCTTCTTCCGCCTTGGCTGCGGCCAACCGCTCCCGTTCGGCCTGTTTCTCCGCGGCGACACGTTCCTGTTCGGCCTTCTCGGCAGCGAGGCGTTCCTGTTGCGCTTGTTCCTCGGCAGCGAGACGTTCCTGCTCGGCCTTTTCTGCAGCGAGCCGCTCCTGCTCGGCCCGTTCCGCGACAAGCCGTTCCTGCTCGGCCGCTTCTGCGGCGACGCGTTCCTCTTCCGCCTTCTCGGCGGCCACGCGCTCCCGTTCGACCTTCTCGGCAGCGAGACGTTCCTGTTGCGCTTGTTCCTCGGCAAGCCGTTCCTGCTCGGCCTTCTCCTGCGCGAGCCGTACGGATTCTTCGCGTGCGGCAAGCGCATCTTCGTCGTCTTCGGTGGGCAGGGTCGAGGTCGCCTCCAGACCGACGGCGGCCACCCCGTCTTCCTGCAATTCCTCGTCCTGCGCTTCGGGCTCCGGCACCGTCTCGTGCGCACCGACCGGCCCATGCGGCACGCCAAGCGGTGCGGCCTGCGGCCAGCGGTCACGCAAGGCTTCCATTCGTTCGGTCAACGCGGTCGTATCCGGCACGTCCGGGACCGGCGCATCGAACTGCGCCATGACGTGTTCGGTCATGGCCACGGCATCGCGCATGGCGTCGCATCCCTCGCGGTCCAGTGGCGCACCGGCGCTCCGGACGCGGCGGATCCAGACCTCGGTCGGTGCCAGCACGCCCACCAGCGATTCAATGCCGACCATCGACATCGCCCCGTGCAGCGTATGCACGGAACGCACCAGTTCGTCGTCCACCGTGACATCGTGTTTCACGTCACGCGCGAGGTAGTCGCGCATGTGGTCCAGGTGCTGTGCGACTTCGGTACGCAAGACATCGAGCAGGATCGGATCCACCACCGGCAGCCCCGACTCCGGCGAGGTCAGGACGTGCCCGGTCGCCGGGACGGGTTGCGGTGATTCATCGGCTTCCGCGGATCCGGCCGCCGGGATCCAGCGCTGCACCTTGCGCAGGACCTTGCGGTAGCCGCCCATCGAATCGGCAATCTTCGCCGGTTCGCCCGCAGCCAGCTTGTCTGCGGTCTGCGTGATCGCGTCGAGCGGAGGCGCGAGCGTGACGGCTTCACCCCGCAATCCGGCGTGCAACTTCGGCAGCGTCGCAACGGCCGCATCCACGACGTCCTGCACATTTGCATCCGGCAAGATCGTGCGGTCGAGCACGCGGTTGAGCATGTTCTCGATTTTCCAGCTGAACTCGCCCAACGCGGAAGCGCCGACCAGCCGGCCCGAACCTTTCAGCGTGTGGAAGGAACGCCGGACGTCCCTGAGCGTGTCGAGGTCGTCCGGATTCGCTTTCCATGCCGGCAGGTTTACATTGATGTTGGCGATTTCCTCGCCGACTTCCTCGACGAAAACCTCGCGGATTTCCTCGTCGATCCCCGCGGCGTCATGGAATGCGGTGTCGACCGCGGCGCTTTCGCCTTCCACCGGCTCCAGCACCTCCTCGTCGACCTCGACCCATTTCCCGGGACCGACCCCCGGTGTCGGCTGCGCGGCATCGTCGCCGGACGCCGACACGATCGGGATGTCGACCGCCGTCGGCACGCCCGTCTTGCGAACGAGATCGGGGTGCTTCCGCGTCGACGCCGAAGCCGCGACGGGATCCCCCGCCGGCGCGGTTTGAGCTGATGCCTCGGCCATGGAACCGGTCGCGCTGCGGCGCTCCGGCAGCGGCCAGTAGTGCAACATTTCAAGGCTGCGCCGGGCCGCATCCAGGATGCGACGATCGCTGGCGCTCGCATCGCGCCCGACTTCGAGGTAATACTCCACGCTGGCCATCGCGTCCGCCAACGTGTCCATGTCATCGACCGTGGGAACCTTGCGGTCGACGATGAGTTCATTGCCGACATAGCGGTCGATGCCCTCGACCAGGTCTGCCGGGTCCTCCAGGTTCAGGATGCGCAGGGCGCCGCTGACTTCGCCGAGCAGTCCGGGCACCTCGGCAAGCTGGTCGTGCGACCAGGACGACTCGATGAATGCCGTGATGGCGTGCTTGACCTTGCCGAGGTTGGTGGCGGCCTCGTGCATCAACGCGCGCATGATCTTGCGGGTTTCGCCCGGCGGCAGCGTCTCGTCGGATTCGCCGCCGGCACCGAGGTTTTCGATGTGTTCGTCCAGTGACGCGTCCACGTACAACAGCGAACTGGCGACATCCAGGATCGTCTCGGGTTTGGCTTCCCGCTTGCCGTCGATGATCTCCGCGATGACCTTGCGCTGCTCGGCGATCATCCTGGCCGGGGCCTCGAGCCCGAGCACACCGAGGGTTTCGCCGGTGCGATGCAGCGTCTCGACCTGGGGCGCGAGCTGCTGCGGATCGCGGTCGTCGCGGCGCAGGAAGATGTCGAGGCCTTCCTTGACGCGCAACAGATCTTCCCTGACCGCCTTGGCCACCGTATCCAGCAGCGCGCGATTGCGGCCGGACATCGCCGCGCGGGCGCGCTCGAGCTCCGCTTCGGACGGTACCATGCGGTCCAGCGCGAAGCATTGAGCAATGGCTTCGGTACGGCCAGGACCGGGGGTCGCACGCGAAACCGAATACAACAGCGTACGCGTGAGCTCGCGTGCATCCTCGTCGTCGCACGCTTCCTCACCCTGGTCCTCCATGTGGTGGACGGTGCGGTCGAGGTGCCCGAACTGTTGGCGGAGACTCGCGAGGCCGGGATCGAGCCGGCCCTGCTGGATCGCATCCAGCACGCCGCCGGCGACCCACCACAGGCGGCGCGCGGACTCCGTGTGGCAAATGGCGCGCAACTCGTCCATGCAATCGCGCATCGCGGCAAAGTCCGGTTGCTTGCCTTGTGTCCAGGCCAGCAACTGCGTCTGGAAACGCGCCCGGATCCGGCCGGTACGCTGGCGCAAGTCGGCAAACGGAAACGCGGCGCGGGCACCATCGGCTTCCGGCGGCAGCGGGTGATCGAGTTCGGGATGGAACAGCACCAGCGGATCGACCGGCTCACCGCCGCGCGCGGTGCGCAATTCGTTGAGCAGCGGCAGCAGGACGATCGGAATGTCCTTGTGGCCGCTTTCGATCAGGTCGAGATAGTCCGGCAATTGCACCAGGCCGCGCATCAGCGCCCCGAGCGCCTCGTCGCGGTTGGCGATCTGGCCGTCCAGCAGCGCCTGCGCCAGGCTTTCCATTTCGCGGTCGAGCTCCGCCGCGCCATACAACTCGACCATGCGCAGGGTGCCGAGCACCTGATGCAGAAGCCCGGCGCAGCTTTGCATCGCGGCCACGTCTTCGGGGTTTTCCGCGTAGGCTTCCAGGGCCTGGCGAGCTTCCGACAGGAGCTGGTCGATCTGGGGCTTGACCCAGCCGAGGGTCGAGAAATCGATGTGTTCTTCGAGTCTCATCGTCGGTTTCCGCGCAGCGCCACCCGCTTCATGCTCCACCATGTCATCGGGCGCAACGGCTGCCACGCCGGTCTCGCCGGTCGCGGTGGACATCATGTCGTCGCCTGCTGTCATGGGCCCGCCCTGTCGCTCAGGCCGGCAGCTTGAAGTCGGCCACCGATCGACGCAGCTCCTGGGCAAGTTGCGCAAGGTTTCCGATCGACTCCGCGGTCTGGTTGGCGCCGACCGAAGTCTGCGCGGTAATTTGCTGAATCGAACTCATCGTCGAGCTGATGTTGGTGGCCG
>DASTIS010000005.1:0-31781 GCA_035717365.1 Rhodanobacteraceae bacterium | reverse complement strand
ACGCCGTCGGGGCCGTGGCAAGCCATGCAGGCCGGTACGTCGCGGCTCGCATCGCCCTCGCGGTAGAGCTTCTCGCCGTCGCCGGCCAGTTTTTCATCCGTCACGCCCGGCAGGCGCTTCTGTCCGGCGAAATAAGCCGCGATGTCGTGCATGTCCTGTGGCGACAGGGCCGCCGCCATGCCCGCCATGATCGCGTTCACGCGCACGCCGCTCTTGAATCGCATCAACTGGGTGACGATGTACTGCTCGCTCTGGTCGGCCAACTTGGGATACTGCGGGTCGGTGGAGTTGCCATCCATGCCGTGGCATGCGCCGCATGCGGCGGCTTTGGCCTGGCCCGCCTTGGGATCACCGGGTTGGGTCTTGACGGCCGCGAGCTTGGCGAATGCGGCTTCGGCGGTTTCGACAGCGCCCTGGGCCGGGGCGGCCGCACTGGCGCCGCCCGCGGGCGCGGAGCTGGCAGCGGTGGCCGGCTCGGCCGCGGTCTGGGCCTGCGGCGCAGACAACACGGCAAACGGTGCCGCGGCGGCGATCAGGACAAGCAAGGCAAGCGGACGCCGAAAACCCATAGAATCCTCTCTTTCCCCAAGGCATGGATACTGACGCCACGCGCCAGTATGAACCGCAGGATTATCGCCGCGGCGGCAGACACGGTCAAACACGTCATCGCGACCACGGATGGGTCGCGCGCCGGGCACGGGGGCGCGAACGGACATCCACGGCAAGGGGATGGATCCTGGAGCTTGGCAGGGATCACCCCCGATACGCGCTGCGAACGCGTTGCACAGCCATGGTTGGGTGTCCCCTCGAGCCGGCCAGGGACACCAGCATCGCTGCCATCAAAAATCACGTCGACAATTTCCCGAGGTTGCCATGGCTGCTTCCGACAATCCCCTGCAGAGCGCCGCATTCGCGCTGGCCGCGCACCGGCTGGATCAGTTGCCGCCGGATGACGGCATGGAAATTGCCTTCGCCGGGCGTTCCAATGCGGGCAAGTCCAGTGCCATCAACGCGCTGACCGGGCTCGCCGGACTGGCGCGGACCAGCAAGACGCCGGGGCGCACCCAGCAACTGGTGGTGTTCGCGTTGCCCGACGGGCGGCGGCTGGTCGATCTGCCCGGGTATGGCTACGCCAAGGTGCCGCCGGCGTTGCGCGAGCACTGGCAACGCACGATCGACGCCTACCTGCGCGCGCGCCAATCCCTGCGCGGGCTGGTTCTGATCGCCGATGTCCGGCATGCGCCGACGGCGTTCGACCGGCAAATGCTGGCATTCTGCGCGGCGATCCAGCTGCCGTGCGTGGTGTTGCTCAGCAAGGCGGACAAGCTTGCACGGTCACCGCTCCGCAGCCGCCAGCGCGAAGTCGACGACGCGATCGCGAAGGAGAACTGGCGCGCCGCGACGATTGCATTTTCGGCGACCACCGGGGTGGGCGTCGAGCCGGCGCGCGCGGCGGTGGCGGCGTTGCTGGATTGAAGCGAGACCGGCATCCCCCCGCACGCCAATGGCGTGCGACCCTCTTCCTGCGGAAGGGGGTGAGAAGCGGCGCCGGCACCATGGATGGCTGCTTGCGTCCAATTCTCCTTGCCGCGCGGTAGCGATCGGGGGGATGGCTTTGGCTCTTGCGGATTTCGCCTCGCCGCCCCATCTTGCCATCCTGATCTTTCGAAGGCGCGCGCATGTCCGGTCCCAGCCAGGTAGCGGAACAACCGATCGAAAACCGTGCGCGGCTCACCGAATATCTCGCGGCGGGGGGGCGGCCGGCGGCGCAATGGAAAGTCGGGACCGAACACGAGAAGTTCGTGTTCCGCACCGACGACCTGAGGCCGCCACCCTTTGCGGGCGAACGCGGCATCGGCGCATTGCTGGGCGGGATCGCCGATTGCGGTTGGGATCCGGTCGAAGAAGACGGCCAGCTGATCTCGCTGACCCGCGGCGCGGCATCGGTGACGCTGGAACCCGCCGGACAACTGGAACTTTCCGGCGCGCCGCTGGGAACCATCCACGAAACCTGTTGCGAAGTGCAGGAACACCTGGACTGCGTGCGCCGGGCGTCCGAACCGCTGCGACTCGGCATCCTCGGCATGGGCTTCCAGCCGAAGTGGAAGCGCGAAGACATGCCGTGGATGCCGAAGGCGCGTTACGCGATCATGCGCCGCTACATGCCGAAGGTGGGGTCGCTCGGGCTCGACATGATGACCCGCACCTGCACCGTGCAGGTAAACCTCGACTTCGCCGACGAAGCGGACATGGTGAAGAAGTTCCGGGTGTCGCTGGCGCTGCAGCCGGTCGCGACCGCGCTGTTCGCCGATTCGCCGTTCACCGAAGGCAAGCCGAACGGGTTCCAGAGTTACCGCTCGCACATCTGGACCGACACCGATCGCGATCGCACCGGCATGCTGGATTTCGTGTTCGACGACGGTTTCGGTTTCGAACGCTACGTCGATTACCTGCTGGACGTGCCGATGTATTTCGTGCATCGGAACGGCCGGTACATCGACTGCGCGGGACAGTCCTTCCGCGACTTCCTCGAAGGAAAACTGCCGGCGATGCCGGGCGAGAAACCTACCTTGCGCGACTGGTCCGACCACATGACCACCGCGTTCCCCGAGGTGCGTTTGAAACAGTATCTCGAAATGCGCGGCGCCGACGGCGGCCCGTGGAACCGGCTGTGCGCTCTGCCGGCGTTCTGGGTGGGGTTGCTGTACGACACGGAATCGCTGGACGCTGCGTGGGATCTGGTCAAGGATTACTCGATGGCCGAGCGCAATGCGTTGCGCGATGGCGTCCCGAAGCACGCATTGAAGTTGCCATTCCGGGGCGAAACCGTGCGCGAGCTGGCGCTGCGCACGCTGGAAATCGCGGGCAATGGCTTGAAGCGCCGCGCACGGCTCAACCGCAACGGAGCCGACGAGACGATGTTCCTGCAGCCGTTGATCGAGTTCGCCGAGGCCAACCAGACGCCGGCCGAACGCAAGTTGGAATTGTTCCGCAACGAATGGAACGGCAGCGTCGATCCGGTGTTTCGCGAATTCGCGTATTGAGGTGTCGCCTGCACGCAGGTGATTCCTCAAAGTATCTCGCCAACGCAGCAGCGCAGACTGTCGCCGACCTTCTCGATTTCGTCCAGCGGCGCGCTGGACGGGCGCCATCGGCGTGACGTGAGCGTCGCGGTACCTGGACGCGACGCCGTCGCAGATGGAGGGTCAACCATGCTGCGAGTGGCCGCGCAATTCCGCTAGTCGACAGAAAGCACGGTTGTGGTCGCGCGGTCGGCGGCGATCCCGCGGCTGCGCACCAGCATCAGGCTGACGCCGGCAAGCCATACACACCATGCGAGGAAAAGCGAACGCTGGACGATGCCGTACACGGGCTGCTCGAGGTTCTGGAGGGTTCCGCGCCAGTCGAGTACGCCGAGGTTGGCGATGATCGCGCACCACACGAGCACGGCCATGATCCACGAGAACGACACGATCGCTTTGGCTTGGGGCGCACGCCGCCACGTCAGCGCAAGCACCCACGGAGCCTGATAGCTGATGAGCTCGGACATGCCGAACACGTTATGGAGCGGATGCGGGAAGGCGAAGATGCCCACGCCCACCGACGAAACGGCCATGAAGCCGCATACGTAGGCCGCTGCCGCACGCCGTCCCAGCTTCAGCGAAACGTCACGCAACGCCCACGCGAAAACCAGCACGCATGCGGCAAAACAACAAAGCAGGATCGCGAACGGTATTCGCGCCGGCGAGCCGATTTCCCCGATCTCGCTGACCGTCTGTCTGACCCAGTCATACCCCGGCACCATCCACGGCAGAAAAACCAGGCCACACCACAACACCGCAGCGGCGACGATTCCGAAGGAGCAGCGTGCGCGAAGTGCCATGACTGTTTCCGAAGAACCGGGTGGACAGGCGCTGTTTACGGAAGCGTGCGGATGATGCTCCGACCCTGGGCAACCCGCAAGCAAGGAACGGCGCAGTCGCTTCATCGCGTGACGTTGGTGCGCATGTGCAGCGCGGGAACATTGAGCGATTCTTCAAAAGATTTCGGCCACGCAACAGCGCAGGCTGCCGCCGGCTTTCTCGATCTCGTCCAGCGGCACGCTGCCGATTGCGAAACCCCACTCCGCCAGCGATGCGCGTTGCGCATCGGTCAGCGATGAGGCCGCGCGTTCGCTCATCCAGACGCGATCGGGCGACAGCGTGATCGCGTTGCCGGCGTAGGCGCGTTTTTGCTCCGGGGTCAGCCGGATCGCGCGATCGCCGTACGCTGCGGCAATCGTGCGCGGTACCTCGGGATCGGCAAAGCCGTCCGCAGCGAGAATCACCGCGCGGCCCGCGAGCGACGCCATCATCACGTTGGTGTGGTATTCGCCTTCGGCGAGATCGAAGGCGAAGGTCAGGCGCAGGTCAAAGGCTTCGTGCATCGCGCGTGCGCCGGCCAGGTCGCAACGTTCGCTCAGTCCGCAGTAGCCGATGCCGCGTGCATGGTCGATCACCAGCGATCCGGTCAGCTCCGCGACTCCGTGGTCGCCCTGCGACAAGTCGATTTCCCCGTAACCCGGCACGTCGTGGAAAAACCCGCGGATGTCTGCGCGCCCGGCCTCGCGCCGGCGCACCGCGTGCCGCATCCTGCCGACGATCAAGTTGCCCGGCACGGTCGCGAACACGTTGTTGGGAAACATCGCGTCGGGCGTGGCCGTGTCGCCCGGAAACACGATCGTCGGCACGTCTTTGCGAAGCGCTTGTGCCAGAGTCGCGTGCTGGACGAGCGCCCGCTGCATGTCGAACAACGCGTCCATCCGCATGTAGCGATTGTCGCGCGCGGATTCGGCCGCGAGCCCATCCGCTGCCGGCGCGACCAGGAACGCGGCCCTCGCCGTGGCACGCGCGTCCGGCAACGGCGGCAGGCTCGCGAGGGCATCGCGGAATTCAGCAGGCGAAGTCGTGAACATGGGTCCGTGATCGGGGCCGTTCCGGCATTGCGGGTCCCGGGATCATCCGGCACCTGGGGCAACGCGACAAGGTGGCGACCCTGGGCGCTTGCATTCAAATCCGCACGCGCAGCCCCAGGTCCACGACCTGGTCGCTCGGGATCTGGTAGCCAGCGGTTGCATCGAGGGAGTTGCGCATCATGAGGCCCAGGAGCCGGTCGCGCCAGGCCATCATGCCGTCGCGGCGGCCACGCCCACTGACCGGCGCGTGGTGCTCGATGTAATACGTGGCTTCCTTGAGGTCGATCTCGAGGCCGTGTTCCTTGCAGACCGCGAGTTCGGACGGCACGTTGACCTTCTGCATGTAGCCGTAGCGCAGGACCACGCGAAAAAATCCATGCTTCAAGTCGTCCAGTTCCATGCGCTCGTCGCCGGTGGTGCGCGGTACGTCCTCGATCAGCAACGTGAGCAGCACGACCTGCTTCTGCAGCGAATGGTTTCGCTCGATGTGATGGTTGAGCGAGGGCGGCGTGTCCTTGAGCCGCGGCGTGAGGAAGACCGCGGTGCCCGGCACCCGGACGACCTTGTCGCGCTCGAGATCGCGCACCAGTTCGTCGATCGGCTTGGCGTCCTTGTCGGTCTCCTGTGCGAGCAGTTCCCCGCCGCGGCGCCAGGTCGACATCACCGTGAAGAACAGCACGCCGACGAGAACCGGGAACCAGCCGCCATGCGGAATCCGCAGCAGGTTGGAACCGAAGTAGGCAAGGTCCACCGCCATGAAACCGACAAACACCAGCAGCGCAGTCCACAACGTCCAGTGCCCGCGCTCGCGGGCCACGAAAAACGCGAGAATCGTCGTGACCACCATGGTGGTGCTGACGCTGATGCCGTAGGTGCTGGCGAGCTTGTCGGAACTCTGGAACAGCACGACCAGGATGATCGCGGCCGCCAGCAGCACCCAGTTCATCGTCGGCACATAGATCTGGCCGGAGGTTTCCCCGGAGGTCTGCACGACCCGTAATCGCGGCATCATGCCGAGGCGCCCGGCCTGGCGGGTCATCGAGAAGGCGCCGGTGATGGCGGCCTGGGACGCGATGACCGTGGCCAGGGTCGCCAGCACCACGACCGGGTACAACAGCATCGGCGGACTGAGGTGGTAGAAAGGCTGGCTGGCGGCTTTCGGATCGTGCAGCAGCATCCCGGCCTGGCCGAAGTAGTTGAGGAGCAGCGCCGGCAATACGAAGAAAAACCACAGACGGCGGATCGGCTTGCGTCCGAAATGGCCGATGTCGGCGTACAGCGCTTCGACACCGGTGGTGACCAGAAACACGGCGAACAGCACCATGAAAGCGATCAGGCCATCGTGCTGGAAAAAGCGGATCGCATGCAGCGGGTTGACCGCAGTCAGTACCCGCGGAGCCTGCACGATGCCGTAAACACCCAGCGCCGCGATCGCGACGAACCACAACGCCATGATCGGGCCAAAGGCGACGCCGATGCGCGCGGTGCCGAACCGTTGCACGGCGAACAGTGCCACCAGGATCACCAGGGTGACGGGTATCACGTAATGCTGCATGTCCGGCGAGGCGATCTTCAGACCCTCGACCGCGCTGAGAATCGAAATGGCCGGCGTGATCATCACCCCGGCGTACAGCATCGCGGCCCCAGCCAGGCCCAGCAGGACGAGCATCCGGCGCGGCAGCTTGTCCATGTGTCGCCATGGACGCAGCAGTGCGATCAGGGCAAAGGTGCCGCCCTCGCCGCGGTTGTCGGCGCGCAGCACGAAGACCATGTACTTGATCGATACGACGACAACGAGCGTCCAGAACACCAGCGACACGACGCCGAGGATGTTCAACGGGCTCGGTTCGAGG
Source organism: Rhodanobacteraceae bacterium (assembly GCA_035717365.1). Lineage (GTDB taxonomy): Bacteria > Pseudomonadota > Gammaproteobacteria > Xanthomonadales > Rhodanobacteraceae > 66-474. The sequence goes on along the minus strand of DASTIS010000005.1, from coordinate 24,974 downwards.
GGGTGCGAGCCGCCGGTGAATACCGCATGCAACGCATAGATCGCGCTGGTGCCGAGGTCGCCGTACACGACGCCGAGCACGGCCAGCGCCACCAGCAGTTTCTTGCCGACGCCTTCGCGCTCGGCCTTCTCCTCGGCCGACTCGCCACGCTTGCGGTCCGGGCGGTTCTCCGAGCGGACTTCGGGGGGCTGGTTCACGTGTGGAGGGCCGTGTGTGCCGTTTTGCGATGTACGGTCGCCATGTTGGGTCAGCCTCCGGAGCCTGCGATCCGCGCGGCCCGGGCAAGCCTACTGCACCCGCCGCCCGGGTCGCGTCCGAACCCGCGCGCCACCGGCCGCCCCGGCGGACCCTGACCACATGAGAAAACGGGCCGGCGTTGCGCCGGCCCGTCGGGGTGTCTGGAAGAACAGGCACGCCATCCGTGGCTGCGAGCTCCGTGGTCGCGCGCAGGCGCGCCCCTACTTCTCGGGTTCCAGCCCGCGGTCTTTTTTCATCGCGTCCGTGTTGGGTGCGCGGCCGCGCCACGCCTTGTACATCTCGGCGAGGTCTTCGGTATTGCCGCGCGACAGGATCATCTTGCGGAAACGGTCACCGTTGGCGCGGGTCAGCCCGCCGTGCTCCTCGAACCAGCCGTAGGCATCGTCCGCCAGCATCTGCGTCCACAGGTAGGCGTAGTAGCCCGCGGCGTAGCCGTTGCCCCAGATGTGCAGGAAGTAGGTCGAGCGGTAGCGCGGGGGCACGTAGGACACCAGAATGTGATTGTCCTGCAATGCTTTCGTTTCGAATGTATCGACGTTGCCCACCTTGGGCGCACTGGCCGGCAGGGTGTGCCAGGACATGTCGAGCAGTGCCGCTTCCAGCAGCTCGGTCATGTCGTAGCCCTTGTTGAACAGCCGCGACTTCTGCAGCTTGGCGGCCAGTTCCCTTGGCATCGGCGCGCCGGTCTGGTAGTGCTTCGCGTAGTGGTCGAACACCTGCGGGTACGTTGCCCAGTGCTCGTTGAACTGCGAGGGGAACTCCACCCAGTCGCGTGCGGTGTTGGTGCCCGACAGGCTGGGGTATTTCGTGTCGGCGAAGAACCCGTGCAGGGCATGGCCGAATTCGTGGAACATCGTGATCACGTCGTCCATTGACAGCAGCGCCGGTTGGCCCGCCGCAGGCTTGGTGAAGTTGGCGACGTTGTAGATCACCGGCGACTGGTGCAGCAGCCCGGATGGATGCACGAGGTCGCTCATCCACGCGCCGCCGGCCTTGTTGTCGCGCTTGAAGTAGTCGGCGTAGAACAGCCCGAGCGGCTTGCCGTCGGTGTTGTACACCTCGTAAACCAGCACGTCGGGGTTCCAGACGGGCAGATCGGTGCGCTGCTTGAAGCTGATGCCGTACAGCTCGTGCGCGGCGTAGAACACGCCGTTCACCAGCACGTCCTTCAGCTCGAAATACGGACGCACTTCGGACTGGTCGAGGTCGTACTTGGCCTTCTGCACCTGTTGGCCGTAATACTCCCAGTCCCACGGTTCCAGCTTGAACGAGGGTTTGCCCAGCGCCTTCTGGTCCTTGTCGATCATGGCCTGGCGATCGGCTGCCTCGGCCGCGGCGCGCGCTTTCGCGGGTGGCACCAGCTGGTCGAGGAAGTTCATCACCGCGGACGGAGTCTTGGCCATCTGGTCCTCGACCTTCCACGCGGCGAAATCGTCGAAGCCGAGCAGCTTGGCCTTCTGCGCGCGCAACCAGGCCATCTTGGTGATGATCGCGCGGGTGTCGTTGGCGTCGCCGCGCTCGGCGCGGTTGATCGAGTGTTCGTAGAGTTCGTGGCGGACATTGCGGTTCTCGAGCGATGCGAGATCGGGCTGCTGGGTCGTATTCTGCAGCGGGATCACCCACTTGCCCTTCAGACCGCGCGCCTTGGCGGCGGCCGCGGCAGCGTCGATCTGCTTGGACGAGAGGCCAGCCAGTTCGGCCTTGTCGTCGACCACCAGCGCACCGGCCTTGGCGGCGGCGATGAGCTTGTTGGCGAACTGGGTGCTGAGGGTGGAAATCTGCTCGTTGTAGTGCTTGAGCGTGGCCTTGTCGGCGTCGGAGAGCTTGGCGCCGTTGCGCACGAATTCCTGGTAGTCCACCTGGAGCAGCCGCGCGGACTCGGGATCGAGGCCCAGCGTGGCGCGCGCGTCGTGGATCTTCCGGATGCGGTCGAACAGCTTGGCATTGAGGTAGATCGCATCCTGGTGCGCGGCCAGCTTGGGCGCCATTTCCTCGGAGATCTTCTGCAGCGTCGGATTGGTGTCGGCGCCGGCGTAGAGACTGAACACGTTCATGACCCGGGTGAGCATCGCGCCGGTCTTCTCCATCGCCACGATGGTGTTCTCGAAGGTCGGCGGGGCGGGATTGTTGGCGATTTCGTCGATCTGGGCCGTCTGCCGCTTCATGCCCTCCTCGATCGCGGGGACGTAATCGGAGTCCTTGATCTTGCTGAAGTCCGGCGTGCCGAACGGCAGGGTCGAGGGTTTGAAGAACGGGTTGCTGGTGGTGTCGCCGGCGGACGAGGATGCGCTGGCGGCGGGCGGCGCGGCTTGCGCGTTCAAGCCGATGCCACCGGCAACGAGGGAGCAACAGGCGAGCGCAAGGATCTTGGTACGAAAACCGGACATGAAACAACTCCTTTCACGGCAAATCAGGGGGGCGCTGCAAACAGGATCAGGCAGCCGCGACGTCGCGCAACTGCCAGTTCGGCCCGATCAGGATGAACAGGCGGTGCCGCAATACGAAATGCGTGAGGGTCGTGACCACTTCCACGGCAACGTGCAGATCGTGCATTTCGGCGGCGACGGTGGCGGCCGGATCGACCGGCGCCAGCGATTGGTCGACTTCGTCGGGGTCGGGTTGTTTGGCCTTCCAGCGCTGGAACAGGATCGGCTGGCGCAGCGCCTCCTGCAGGGCCTCGGCAAAGCTCTGCGGCGACGAACCCTGGAACGACAACTCGGGGTCGGGGCCGCGGGCCTGGGAGAGATTGGCGATCGTCAGGTAGTACCGCTGGGCTTGGCTCAAGGGGAACTCCGGGGTCATGGAAAGATGGCCGTTGCGGCTCGATGTGCGGTCGATGCGGCCGCCCGGCCCCCGATGATGCCGCGAATGCGTGCGCGGCGCCAGCCGCCGCAAGTCATGGGGTGTACCACGACGACCGGGACTGGCAGACGGCCGCGATAACTAGTATAGATCGTGGCTTTCGTCATATCGGGGATCACCATGTCGTCGAGGATTCGCGGATCGGTGCTGCTCGGCTGCATCCTGTCGTCCTGCGTGGCCGGGCTTGCCGGCTGTTCCGGGTCGTCGCCTCCGCCTGCGGGTTCAGCGGGTTCCAGCGCGCCGTCCGCCGGCTCCACGGCGATGACGCCGCCCGCCCCGGCGGGGACGTCCGCGCCGTCCGCTACCACCGCGACGGTCGCGGGCACCCGGTTGTTGCGCTTCCCCGACGTGTGCGGCGATCGCGTGGTGTTCACCTACGCGGGCGACCTGTGGACGGCTTCGACGCAAGGCGGCACCGCGGCGCGGCTGACCGCGGGGCCGGGCCTCGAGATGTCCGCCCGCTTCTCGCCCGACTGCCAGCACATTGCCTTCACCGGCCAGTACGGCGGCGACAGCCAGGTGTACGTGGTGTCCGCGACGGGCGGCGTCCCGAAGCAATTGACGTATTACCCCGCCATGGGCCCGTTGCCGCAGCGCTGGGGCTTCGACAACCAGGTGTATGGCTGGACGCCGGACGGCAAATCGGTACTGTTCCGCTCGTGGCGCGATTCGCGCAACATCTCCGATCCGCGCGTGTTCACCGTATCGGTCGCTGGCGGCCTGCCGACCGCGCTGCCGATGCCGCAATCGGGCACCGCGCGCTTCTCGCCCGACGGCACGCAGGTCGTGTATTCGCCCAAGTTCCGCGATTTCCGCGACTGGGACCGCTACCAGGGAGGCTGGGCGCAGGATCTGTTCATCTACGACGTCGCCTCGAAATCGGCGAAAAACATTACCAACGATCCCAACACCGACCGCGACCCGGTGTGGATCGGCAAGGACATCTACTTCCTGTCCGACCGTGGTGCGCACCTGAACCTGTATCGCTACGACACCGGCGACGGCAAGACCATGCAGTTGACGGATTACAAGGGTGGGGATGCGCGCTGGGCCAGCGGCGATCAGGCCGGGCAGATCGTGTACGAGGTCACCGGCGCGCTGCACATCTACGACACCCGCAACAACACCGATCGCGCATTGACGATCCACGTGCCGAGCGACCTGGTCGCGACGCGCGCGTCCGAGCGCAGCGTCAAGAAATACGTCGAGGACTACGCGCTCAGCGCCAACGGCCAGCGCGCCGCGTTCACTGCGCGCGGCGATGTTTTCAGCGTGCCGCTGGAACACGGCATCACCCTCGATCTCACCCACACGCCGGGCGCGCACGAGCGCGAGGTGAACTGGTCGCCCGATGGCACGCGAGTGGCCTACATCTCCGATGAGAGCGGCGAGGAAGAAGTGTGGGTGCGCGACGCCGACGGCACCGATCCGGTGATGCTGACCAAGGGTGTGATCGGACGCCTCTACCAGCCGCTGTGGTCGCCGGACGGCAAGCACATCGCATTCGTGGATTCGAGCAACCGCATCCACGTGGTCGGCACCTCGGCCGGCGCGAGCGACCAGGTGGTCGCGCAGGATCCGGGCGTCTCGCGGCGCGACTACGCGTGGTCGCCGGGGGGGCATTACCTCGCCTATTCGCTGACCGACAAGGATACGCAGTTGCTGCGGCTGTACGTCTACGATCTCGCTTCCGGCAAGTCCGTCGAGCTCGGGCGCGAATACGCCGACGCCAGCGATCCGGCGTTTTCGCCCGACGGCAAATACCTGTACTTCCTCGGTGATCGGGAGTGGTCGCCACAGTTTTCCAGCGTGGAACTCGATTACGCGACCAACCGCACCACCGAGATCCTGGCCTATGCATTGCGCAAGGACGTCAAGAATCCGTTCGGGCCGCGCAACGACAGCGCGACCGGCAAGCACGATGCGGGGCAAACAGACGCGGTGTCGGGCAAGGGCGGCGATCAACAGGGGCAGAAGTCGAGGCCGAAACCAGCTTCCGAGGTCAACGACAAGATCGACTTCGACGGCATCGAGCAACGCGTGGTGCGGGCGCCGATCGAGCCCGACAACATCCAGTGGGTGGCGATCACGCCGAAAGCGATCCTGTACGTGACCACCGGCGCGCCGTTCCTTGGGCGCGGCAGCGCGGTGCCGATGAAGGTCGAGGCGTGGTCTTTCAAGGATCGCAAGTCCGAAGACGTGTATACCTTCAAGCCGGAGGGCGGCGCGGGTGAAGGCGGTGGCGGCGCGGCGCCGTTGGCGTTGTCGGCCGACGGTTCGACGCTGCTGGTGCGCGACGGCGAGGATTACAAGCGGATCGATCTCGATGCGTCCAAGCCGAAGCCGAAGGACGTCAAGCTGGACGGCCTGTTCATGCGGGTCGATCCGAAGGCCGAATACGCCGAAATCTTCAACGACGTGTGGCGGCGTTATCGCGACTATTTCTACGTCACCAACATGAACGGTTACGACTGGAACGCGCTGCGTGCCAAGTACCAGCCATTGCTGAAATACGTTGGCGACCGTACCGACCTGAACTACGTGCTGGGCGAGATGATCGCAGAGTTGTCCAACTCGCACACCTATGTCGCGGGCGGCGACCTCGGCCTGCCGGACAAGCCGCACGTCGGCTTGCTCGGCGCCGACTTCAAGCTGGATGCGGCGAGCGGCCGCTACCGGATCGCGGACATCTTCCCCGGCGAGAACGACGAGAAGCGCTACCGCTCGCCGCTCACCGAAGTCGGCGTGGACGTGAAGCCCGGCGACTACATCCTCGCGATCAACGGCACGCCGCTGACCGCCGACGAGAACCCGTACCGGCTGCTCAGGATCGCCCCGGGGCAGATGGTCCAGCTCCTCGTCAATTCGCGCCCGAGCACGGATGGCGCGCGTACGGTCCTGGTCAAACCGATCGACGACGAGATGCCGCTGCACTACTTCGACTGGGTGCAGGCCAACCGCGCCTACGTCGCCAAGGCCAGCGACGGCAAGATCGGTTACCTCCACATCCCCGACATGGGCGTCGATGGTGCGCGCGAATTCATCAAGTGGTACTACCCGCAGTTGCGCAAGCCCGGCCTGATCATCGACGTGCGCGACAACGGCGGCGGGTTCATGTCGCAGACCATGATCGAACGTTTGACGCGCAAGCTGCTGGCGTACAACTACCTGCGCGGCAGCTCGATCACCGGCACCTATCCGGGTGCGACGTACCTCGGGCACCTTGCCGCACTCAGCAACGGCACCACAGCTTCGGATGGCGACATCTTCTCGTACATGTTCAAGAAGGCGAAGCTGGGGCCACTGATCGGCACGCGTACCTGGGGCGGCGTGATCGGCATCGGTGGACTCGGGCCGTTGATCGACGGCGGCGACGTGTTCGTGCCGCAGTTCGCGGGCATCGTCGGCCTCGACGGCAAATACACGGTCGAAGGCCACGGCGTCGAACCCGACATCGTGGTGCCCGAAAACGTGTCGGCCGAGCTGGCCGGCAAGGATCCGCAACTCGACAAGGCGATCGAAGTGCTGGAAAACGAAATCAAGGCGCACCCGCTGAAGCTGCCGCCGCAACCGCCGGGGCTGGACAAGGCGCCGCCTTCCATGCGGCCGGCTGCAGCGGCGACGACCGCGGCGGGTTGATCCGGACCAGCACGTGCGCCGGCGGTGCGCCGGCGCGCGTCACGGCCGCAGGTGCGACGACGGCCGCGAACGCAAGCGTCGCGCGAGCGCCGTCAGGTCAGGGCCTTGCGCTTGCGGCCGAAAGGCCAGGCGCCGCCGCACGACCTGCACTTCACGCGGCGTAGTCGCGAATCGCGTTGGCAGCGTCGCGCAACGAGGCCGCTGCGGACACCGGCGGCACGCCGTGGGCAATGATGCCGAGGCACGGAACGGCCAGCGCGCGGTTCAGGGCCACCAGGTTTTCCTTGGGACGCAGCATGTCCGGATCGATGCGGTTTCCGATCCACCCGATCAGTTCGCATTCGTCGCCGTGGATCGCCCGCGCCGAAAGCTGGGCGTGGTTGAGACAGCCCAGCTTCAGGCCCACCACGAGGATGACCGGCATCTGCAACGCCTGCGGGATCGCGTTGGCGCGGAGCGTGTCCGAAAGCGGCGCCAGCCACCCGCCGACGCCCTCCACCACCACCACATCGGTCTGCAGGGCGATGCTGTCGTAGGCATCCTCGATCGGCGGCATCGTGACCTCCTCGTCGACCTCGGCCGCCGCGATGTGCGGCGAGACCGGCGCCGGGAAGGCGAACGGGTTGCAATCCTCGTAGCGCAGCGGCTTGGGATCGCTGGCCGCGATCAAGGCCAGGGCATCCTCGCTGCGCAGCCCCTCGGGCGTCGCCACGCAACCGCTCGCGACCGGCTTCATGCCGGTCGCACGCAGGCCCGCGGCGCGCAACGCTTGCAACAGCGAGCAGGCCGCCCAAGTCTTGCCGATGCCGGTGTCGGTCCCGGCGATGAATACGCTTCGTGCCTTCATGGTGGCAGGGTAGCCTCCAGGTGATTGCGATAATAGTGCGCCATCGGCCCGATCAGACCGAGCAGAAAATAGCTGAATCCGGGCAGCCCGTTCACCCAGCCCGGGTTGGTGGGCAAGGCGAGGGCCAGCAACGCCGACAGCAGCCCGACCGCCGCGACGTAGCCCCAGATTGCGCCCCACACGCGGACCGACACGGCTTCCTTGCGGGCCATCCAGGTCGCGGTGCGGGCGCCATGCCGGTACAGCGCCGCCAGCGTGCCGGCCATGCAGGCGTACGACAATCCGTAGCACACGAACAGTGCTGCGACACCCTCGGTCTCGCGGGCGAACGGCGCCACGTCGGGCGACAGGGCGCCGCCGCTGGCGCCGTTGAACATTCCGGCGTACACGAGGTGCAGCGGAAACACGAAAACAAGCGCGAAGAACACCAGCAGCAACGACAACAGCAGACTGCGCTTGTCGGTCAGGCGTACGTTGTCACGCCAGTGCACGTGTGCGTGCCAGAACCATGCAAGCTGCGCGAAGCATGCCGCGAACGCGGGCACGCCGCGCAGCGCGTGTTCGAGCGCGGCAACGTTTTTCGGCAGGCTCGCGCCACTGATCACCAGCAGCGTGATCGCGAACGCGAAGGCGCCATCCACGAAGTTGTCGAGACGCGCACTTTCGGTGCGCTCGCGTCGTGAATCCATTGCCGTGGGCACGCTGGTTTCCGCCATTGCGCGATAATAGAGCACTCTCGTTCGAGCGGACGCGCGAGCGTGGTCCGCCGCTCAATTCGAAACTTCATGGCGCACACGCGTTCAACCGGGCACACAAGGGCTGCGCGCCGCTCAACTCGAGACCTTTTCGCGAGGCACGACAGCATGTTCGAAGCCACGACCATCACCACGACAGACAAGCCGACCCTGTACTCCGAACTCGCCCAGCAGGCCCGTGGCCTGCTGCACGGCGAAACCAACCTGGTGGCCAACGCCGCCAATTTCGCCGCGCTGGTCTTCCACGCACTGCCCGACATCAACTGGTGCGGCTTCTACTTCCCGGACGGCGATGGTCTGGTGGTGGGGCCGTTCCAGGGGAAACCCGCGTGCATCCGGATCGCGCTGGGGCGCGGGGTGTGCGGCATCGCTGCGGTGGAACACGCGACGCAGGTGGTGGACGATGTCGCGGCCCATCCCAATCACGTCTATTGCGACAGCGCGTCGCGCTCGGAAATCGTGGTACCGCTGGTCCGCGGCGACGGCACGTTGCTGGGCGTGTGGGACGTCGATTCGCCCAGCCTCGCGCGCTTCGACGACGACGACCGCGCCGGCATGGAAGCGCTGTGCGCGGAGTTCATGCGGGCTGCGGACGCGCCGTAAGCCGGGTTGCCGCGTGCCAACGACTGCATTGCGGAGGCGGATCGGCTTCGATTTCGAGGGGGCGCCGCAGGCGGCGTGCCCCGGTCACCCTCCGGTCGCAAAACCCGGGAACAGGGTCATGCCGCCGTCGACGAAGATCGAGGCGCCGTAGACGTAGTCGGCCTGGTCGGACGCGAGCCAGGCGGCGACCCGGGCGATGTCCGCGGGAACGCCCACCCGCTTGCACGGGATCAGTTTCTCCAGCGCCTGTTCGGCCTCGGGTGTGGCCCAGGCCTTGTGGTTGATCGCGGTCTTGATCGCGCCGGGGCAGATCGAGTTGACCCGGATCTGCTGAGGCGCCAGTTCCTGCGCAATGCTCTCCATCAATTGCATGATGCCGCCCTTGGTGGTGGCGTAGTTGCAGTGGCCGCCCCACGGGATTTCCTGGTGCACCGAACTGGTGAAGATGATCTTGCCGAGCGCGCTGGACACGTCGCGCATGCCGCGCCGGGTGAATTCGCGTGCGGCCTCGCGTGCACACAGGAAGGCGCCGGTCAGGTTGACGCCGATGACCTGGTTCCACTGCTCGATCGTCATGTCGACGAGCCCGGAATCGCGCTGGATGCCAGCGTTGGAGCACACGATGTCGAGGGTGCCGAATTGCTTGACGGCTTCGGCGAACATGGCCTGCACCTGGTCCTCGCGGCTGACGTCGGCTTCGATCGCGATGGCCTTGACGTCCTGCTTGCCGAGGTCGTCGCAGATCGCCTGCGCGATGTCGGGTTTCACCACGTAGTTGACCACGACATTGGCGCCTTGCGCGGCCAATTCACGGGCGATGCCTTCGCCGATCCCGGAATTGGCGCCGGTGACCAGCGCGTTCTGGCCGGCGAGGGGTTTGGAGATGTGTTGTGCGTTCATGGGGGCTCCTGCTTTGGTAGCGAGAATCAGCAAAACGAATTTCGTCATTCCGGGGCCATCGCCGGTTTTATCGGTGATGGAACCCGGAATCCATTTGATGTAACCAAATAACGTCAAAATGGATTCCGGGTTCTGCCCGCAAACAGCGCGGATAGCCCCGGAATGACGACAAAACGTGTAGGCTCCATTGCCCGTTCGTTCGTGCCTACCCGTTCTTGCGTGCCGCGTTTTCTTGCGGCTGTTCAAGCCAGCCGCCCCGGAATCCGGCGCGCTGCAAGCCCAGCCGGATCGGCGCGCACCGACGCATCAGGTCCCAGATCATCCCGCTGCGGTAGTTCTCGATCATCAGCACGATCGGTCCCTGGTGCAGCGCGAAATGCCACGGCGAAACCCATGCGACCTGCCTGCCGCTCTTGAGCGTATAGCGGTGCGCGCCCCGGGCGTCGAGGTTGGGCCACGACAGGTTGAACGATGCGTGGAAGCCATAGCCCTGGGGGGCGTGGCCGATCAGCTCTTCCAGGTGGCGGATTTCCTCCAGCACGATGCCCGGCGCGAACGGCAGCGAGGCGATCGCGGCCCAGGGCGAAATGGTGCCGTCGTCGGGGCCGAACGGCGCGCCGCGCGCGATGTAGTCGTAGAACCGGTGTTCGCGGCCACGGTACTTCGCGGTCGCGTTGCCCGGCCCGTCGCTGGCCGAAAAGCCCCAGCAGTTCTTGCCGTAGCCGACGTATTTGCGCGGATTGCGGATCGCGTATTGGCGGTGGATCTGCGTGGCAACGCGGCTGTTTTCGAAGTAGTCGGTCCGCTTCGATGCCATGAACTTGTCGCGGATGCCGCGCAGATCCAGCCAGATGTGCGAAAACTGGTGCAGGAACAGCGGCCCGGCGTACAGCACGTCCTCGCCGTAAAGATGGCGCCACCGGAAGCTCGCCGTCCAGGCGTCGTACGTGGAGGGCTTCAACGCGAAGCGCGGTGCCGCCAGCGCCAGCACGTGCATGATCATCGACTCATCGTATCCGCACCAACCGTTGACGAGGAACCCGGTCTCGGGCTTCCAGCCGAGCACGATGGTGTTGTTGTCCTTCATGGCCCAGCGCCAGTCGACGCGCGCATAGATCGACTGTGCGCGTTCGCGCACTTCGCGCTCGCGCGCCGTATCGTGGTCGAAATAGGCGGCCGCCTGGATCGCCCCGGCCAGCAGCAACGTGGTGTCGATGGTGGAAATCTCGCAATTCCACGCACGGGTAGCCGTGTCGGCCTTCAGGAAGTGATAGAAGAAACCCTTGTGGCCGACCCCGGCCCGGTCCCCGGACTGGTCGGCTTCGTCGAAGAACCTGAGCGCCGCCAGCGTGTGCCTGAGCGCGGTGGTGCGGCGGATGAAGCCGCGTTCCACGGCGACCGGATACGAGGCCAGGGCGAACCCGACCGCGGCGATGCTGACCGGCTGGCCCGGCCGGGTGGAGTCGAGCACCAGACCGTTGACGGGGTTGACGTGGTGCTCGAAATAACGGAAGGACTTGCGTTGCAGGTCGTCCAGCATCGCCTCGTCGTCCGGGGAACGCTGGACCATGCGTCGTTGCGCGATCATGGGCGTCTCCTCAGGCCAGTTCGACCCGCACCACCGCGATCGCGTGCGGTGGCAACGCGACGTTGATGTCGAAGCCGTCGCCGGGGTTTTGCGCCACCACCGCCTCGGGTTGCAATCGCGACGTCGCGTCCAGCTCGGCGACTTGCCCGGCATCGAGATAATCCGGCGAACCCATGTCCGTCCATGCCTGGCGGCTGTTGCAGTGGTCGCTGTCAACGCGTTGCACCACGGCGCTTTCCGCCTTGCGCGAACCGGTGAGGTGCCAGGTCACGGCCTCGGATGAAATCCCGTGGCGCGGGAAGGCATGATTGCTCAGCAGCAGATCGACGTGATGGTCGTCCGCGCGCACCGCCCACGCATCGACGGTCGGATGGCTCCCGTCCACCGCCAACCGTTCCTTGCCGAGGCCGTGCAGCAACTGCATCGCGCGGTAGCTCGGCTTGGCGATGCCGTGGATGGTCTGCAGGCCGAAACTGCCGTGGAACGGCGTCGAGGAGAAGTAGTTTTCCTCGAAAATGTCGCTGAACGTCCACCAGCTGTAGCAGTGGACCAGGTCGGCCACGTCCAGCATGTTCTTGAACAGGAACGCCGCGGCGTAGGGCTCGTCGTGGAACTCGAAGAAGGGGTTGGACGAGGAATTCCACTCGGTGTAGCAGAGCTTGCGGTCGCCGACGGCCCGACGCATGGCCTGGACGCGCTTGATCAGCACGTCGCGCGGCGCGTCGGACAGTTGCGTTTCGGTGTCGTCGCCGGGCTTGCCGAGCGAATCGGTGGGGTAGTGGTGGACGGAAACGAAATCGGCCTGCAGTTTGTTGCTTTCGCAAAATTCCAGGAACTCCGGCACCCATTCGTCGTTGGCGGTGGCCGGGCCGCCCACGCGGATCTGCGCATCGACGTCCTTGATTGCGTTGGCCGTGTACTGGTACAGCTTGAAGTAGTCGGCCTGGCTGCCCTTCCAGAACGCGTCGAGATTCGGTTCGTTCCAGACCTCGAAGTACCACGAGCGCACTTCCTCGACGCCGTAACGATCGACCCAGTGCCTGACCAGCCGCCCGATCAGGTCCGCCCATTTGGCGTAGTCGCGCGGCGGCGTGACGTTGGCCTTGTAGAAGAACACGATGTCGCCGCCGGTCTGCAGCGCGGTCGGCATGAACGAGAGTTCCACGAACGGTTTCATGCCGATCGAGACCAGGAAATCGAAAATCCGGTCGGCGTTGAAGAACGAGTACAGGTCCTTGTCGCACTCGATCAGATAGGTGCACATCTCGTCGTTCAGGAGACCGTGGAAGCGCACGTGGCGCACGCCGAGTTCCCTGTGCGTTTTCGCCATTTGTGCCTGCCAGTCGGCGCGCAGTGCGAGCAGGGCGCGGCCGCTGCCGACGGTGTGGCTCCAGACGTGCGCGAGGGCGCTGCCCGGAACATCGAGATTGCAGGTGAAGGTGGTGGCCATGCCCGGTCCTTGTGTCGAAGCGGAAAATCTCCCCGGGTCGCCGTGAGTGTGGCGTCAACGCGCATCCGTCGGCGCGCCCTCGTGCGCCGTGCGTGCGTCGTCGCCGCGCTGTGAAACGTCCAGTTTAGCGAACCGCACCAACACGTCGTGGATCTTGCCGTCGTCGACGAGATCGATGGCGCGGCCGGATTGCAATTGGCCGTCCAGGCTGATGTCGGCGACCGCGGTGTCACCCGGCTGGCGCACGAATTCGATGTGGTAATGGGTGTGGCCGTGTCGCCAGTCGGCCGACCAGCGCGTCCAGTCGTCGGGGACGCATGGCTCGAAGGTCAGGCGGTTGCCTTCACGGCGCAGCCCCAGCAGCGATTCGGTGAGCAACCGGTACATCCAGCCCGCCGAGCCGGTGTACCAACTCCAGCCGCCGCGGCCGACGTGGTCCGGTGCAGCGTAAACGTCGGCGGCGACCACGTAGGGTTCGAGCCGGTAATGCCGCGCGGCGTCGAGCGCATCGCCGTGACGGATCGGATTCAGCATCCGCGCGATCCGCCAGGCATCTTCCGCACGGCCGAGCTTCGCGAGCGCCATGGCCACCCATACCGCGGCGTGGGTGTACTGGCCGCCGTTTTCGCGTACGCCAGGCACATAACCCTTGATGTAGCCGGGGTCGAGCGGGGATTTGTCGAACGGCGGCGTGAACAATTTCACCAGACCGGCGTCGTCGTCGACGAGCTGCTCCAGCACGGCGTCCATGGCGCGTTGGCGGCGCGCGGGATCGCCGATACCTGCAAGAGCCGACCAGCTCTGGGGCAGGGAATCGATGCGGCACTCCTCGCTGTGCGCCGATCCGATCGCGATGCCGTCGTCGTTCCAGGCGCGCATGTACCAGTCGCCGTCCCAGCCGTGGCGCGCCAGCATCGACGCGAGCTCGCCGGCGGAAGCGCCGAGTTCATCGGCGATGCGGTCATCGCCGCGTGCCGCGGCCAGCGGCGCAAAGTGCGTCAGGACGTCGTGCAGGAACATGCCGAGCCACACGCTTTCGCCGCGCCCTTCCAGGCCGAGCCGGTTCATGCCGTCGTTCCAGTCGCCGCCGCCGATCAGCGGCAGCCCGTGTACGCCGAAGCGCAGGCTCCGGCGGATCGCGCGCAGGCAGTGCTGGTACAGACTTGCCTCGTCGCTGGTGACCCGCACGTCCTCGTAGGCGGATTCCTCGTCGGCTGCGAGCGGGCGACCTTCGATGAACGGTGCCCGTTCGTCGAGGACCGCCGCGTCGCCCGTGACGCGCACGTATTCGGCCGTGCACCAAGGCAGCCACAAAAGGTCGTCGGTGATGCGGGTGCGAACACCCTTGCCGGTGGGAGGGTGCCACCAGTGCTGCACGTCGCCCTCGCTGAACTGGTGCCGCGCGCACCGCAGCAACTGTTCGCGCGCGAGATCCGGACGCGTGTGCATCACGGCCATGACGTCCTGCAGCTGATCGCGGAAACCCCAGGCGCCGCCCGACTGGTAGTAGCCGCTGCGGGCGAGGATGCGCGAGGCCAGCACCTGGTAGACCAGCCAGCCGTTGGCCATCAGGTCGGTGGCGGGGTCCGGCGTGCGGACCTTGAGTTGTGAAAGCGCGTCGCGCCAGTGCGCCTGCACCCGTTCGAGCTCGTCGCGGGCGGCGTCGGCATCCGGGAACGCGCGCAGCAGCGTGCGCACCTCCTCGTCGCCGGCCGCGGCGCCGAGCACGATGACCGTTTCGACTTCCTCGCCGGGGCCGAGCTTGAACACCGTGCGTTGTGCCGAACAGGGATCGAGCCCGGCACCGCATGCGCCGTCCAGGGTTTCCGTGCGCATGCCGAGTGGGGCGCGCAGGCTGCGGTTGCGGCCGATGAACGCGCGACGGTCCGCACAGAACGCCACCGCCGGGGCGGTCAGTGCGTGGAACGCGACGCGGTTTGCGAAGGTGTCGCCGAACGGGTTGCGCGCGAAGAGTGCGCCGGATTCGCGATCGATCCGGGTCTGCACGTGGTTCGCACTGCGTTCGCGGTGATCGCCCAGTACCCACTCGACGTAAGACGTCAACGAAATCCGGCGCGCCCGGTCGCTCTTGTTGACGAGCTTCAGCAGTGACAGCTTGACCGGTGCGTCGTGCGCGACCCACACCGTCAGTTCGCTGTAGACGTCCGCGTGCACATGTTCGAAGCGGCTGAAACCGAATCCGTGGCAGGTGCGGTACGGATCGCCGTCCGGCGCCGGTTGCGGCGTCAGCGACCAGTATTCGCCGGTGGCGTCGTCACGCAGCCAGGCCGCTTCGCCGCTGGTGTCGCGCAGCGGGTCGTTGTGCCAGGGCGTCAGCCGGAATTCGTGCGCGTTCTGCGCCCACGTGTAGGCGCCGCCGGATTCGCTGAGCACGGATCCGAACCCGGCATTGGCGAGTACATTGCACCAGGGCGCGGGCGTCGGCGAGTCGGCGTCCAGCCAGACCGAATACTCGCTGCCGTCGTTGCGGAAGCCGCCCAGCCCGTTCGGAAACCGCAGGTCTTCGGAGGGAAGCTGGAGCGCGTAGCTGCCCGGCTGCGGTTTGCCACGGGGCAGTGTCGCGCCGCCGCCGGACTTGCGGTCGCTGGCGAACATCCGTGCGATCTGGTCGCGCAGGCGGCCCTCGTTGCCGTTGAACACGCAACGCGCGCTGGACAACATCAGGGCACGGTCCGGCGCGGGGAGATGTTCGATCCGCCACGCGAAGATCCGCCCCGGTCCCCACCCTCCGCGCGCCTCGGCGCCGGATTCGATCAGGTACAGGATGTGTTCCTGCAATTCCTGCCGGTAGCCGGACAGTTCCTCGTTCCAGATCAGCAGGTCGGCGTGGACCCCGCTGATCTGCCAGTAGCCGTGGGCCTGGATCAGGTGCCGCACCAGGTCGATCTGCGCGGCGTTGGCGACCCGTGCGAGGATGATCGGCAGGTCGCCCGAGATGCCGTGTTTCCACAGCGCCGGTTGCGTGGGCAACGTGTCGTCGCCGGCCGGCCGGGCTGCACTTGGACCGTACACCAGGGCGGCGGCGAGCTGGTCGTAGCGCTGCGCCTCGGCTGCGCTCATGTTCAATTGCTGCAGGGTTACCTGCTCGTGGGTCCACGCCAACTGGAACACGCGCTGGTGCAGATGGCGCTCGCGATACTTGCGCGCCAGCGCGAGCGCCGCGTCGCGGTCGGCGGCGACACCGGTGATGATGTCGACGCCGGCGGTATGCCCGGGCAGGATCCGGATGCGCCGCCGCAGCGACACGATCGGATCGAGCACCGCACCGGCGTGGCCGGCGAGGGGCGTGTCGCCGGCCAGCGCGCGCGCGTGGGCGGGATCGCCCAGGCGTCCCAGGAAGGCTTCGCGGTCGGTCTCGAAACTGCCTTCGCCGAGGGTGCCGCCGCGGGTGGTCATCTGGTGCAGCAGCCAGGGATTGCGCTCGTCCGGGCTGCGCGCGCGGCGTGTCGCCAACAGTGCGTCCAGTTGCGGGGCCGATTCGGTTTCGAGGAACAGTTTGCTGAAGACCGGGTGTGCGGCGTCCGCGGCCGGCGGCGCCAGCACGACCTCGGCGTAACTGGTGATGTCCAGCGTGCGCGCCTTGAGGGTGCGGTTGGTGATCCGCAACCTGCGCAGTTCGATGTCGTCCTCGGCCGATACCGCGATCAGCACTTCGGTGGCGATGCCGTAATCGCTGCGATGGAATTCCGCGCGCGCCTGCGAGAACGTCGCGCTGCAGGTGCCGCCCGGATCGCCCATGGGCTGCCGGGTGGCCGACCAGGCGTGCCCCGAATCGACGTCGCGCAGGTACACGAACATGCCCTCGTCGTCGCAGGTGGCGTCGCCGCGCCAGCGGGTGAGCGCGAGGTCGCGCCAGCGGCTGTAGCCTGCGCCGGTCTGGGTCAGCATCACGTGGTAGTTGCCGTTGGACAGCAGGTGCACCGCGGGCAACGGCGTGTCCATGTCGGTGATTTCGCGCATCTGTGCGTGCGTGCGCGCGCGGGTCTGGCGCGGTTGTTCGACGTCCAGCGTGGCCGGATGGCGCGGGCGCGCCTCGGGGATCTTTTCGCGCAGCAGCAGTTCGTGCGCACGGAACATCGGCTCGCGCATGAACCGGTGCTGCATCGGCTGGAGGTTGAGCAGCGAGGACAGCGCGAGGAAACTCATGCCGTGGTGGTGTGCCATCCAGCTGCGCACCAGCGCGAAATCCTCGTTCTCGCTGACCCGCCCGGCGGTGAAATCGAGTGCCTCGTAGAATCCGTAGTGCCCCAGCGCGCCGGTCCCGGCGAGGCGCTCGAGGTTGTAGCAGGCCGAGACCGGATCGACCATCAGCGCCATGAC
Organism: Rhodanobacteraceae bacterium; assembly: GCA_035717365.1. Lineage (GTDB taxonomy): Bacteria > Pseudomonadota > Gammaproteobacteria > Xanthomonadales > Rhodanobacteraceae > 66-474. The sequence continues at coordinate 7,731 of DASTIS010000005.1, read as the reverse complement.
CGTGGCATATGGCGCGATCACGAGGTCGTCGCCGAGTCCGCGCTTGAGCCCCAGGCCCGGCACGCCGAACGCGCGGTACTGGTAGACGAGGTTGGCGTCGGTCGCGTTGTAGGCCGATTCGGAAACGCCCCATGGAACCTGCTGTTGCGCGCCGTACTGGATCTGGCGCGCGACCGCGGCGGCGCAGGTGTCGTCGAGCAGGGTGTTGCGGTAGACCGGCATCAACAAATGCGGCATCAGGTACTCGAACATCGACCCGCTCCACGAAACCAGCGTGGGGCGGCCGGCGGCGATGGTGAGGAGCCGCCCGAGCTTGAACCAGTGGGTGGGTGGCACCTGGCCCTGCGCGATCGCGACGTAGCTGAGGATGCGTGCTTCCGAGGCCAGCAGGTCGTAGTGGCCGCTGTCGCGCTTGTCGCGTTCGACGTCGTAGCCGATCGCGAATTGCCCGCGGCGCTCGTCCCACAGGAACGACAGGTCCATGACCGCCAGTTCGCGGCAGTGCGCGGCCAGCGCCAGCGCATCGTCGCGGCGGCGATTGAGCGTGGCCTGCAATTCGCGCAGTGCGGCGCACGAGTCGGCGGCGCCTTCCACTTCCAGCCGCGCGATGATATCCGCCGCCAGCACCTGTGCGCGTGCGCTCGTGGGGTTGTGTTCCAGCTCGGCCAGCGATGCGCGGGCCTGCTCGTCGTCGCTGCCCGAGTCGCCGAGGCCCAGCCACGGCGCCAGTTCGTCGAGTTCCTCGCACGCGGCGGTCGCCTGGCGTGCCAGCACGCCGGTCCACTCCGCGAATTCGCCGTCGATGTCGTTGTCGGCAACGAGTCGCGCGAGGTTGCCGGATTCGCTCTCGATCCGGGCCAGCAGGCCGTGCAATACCGGCAGCACGTTGGCGTTGCCGATCGCGTCGGCGAGCAGGCCGTCGAGTTCGGTCATGGTGGCCGCCAGGGCCAGGTTCGCGTGCGGATCGGAAGGGTCGACCCCCGGCAACTGCCCGCCCAGCACCCGTACGGTGTCGTACAGGCCCCGCGCGAGGTTCGGCGGCACCAGCGGTTCTTCGTCGCGGTGTTCGAGCGCGTTGGCGAGCACCAACAGGCAGGCCATGAGGTTGCCGCTGTCCACGCTCGACACGTACATCGGCGACAGCGGCCGCAGGGTGTCGGTGGTGTACCAGTTGTAGAAGTGACCGCGGTGGCGCGGCAGCCGCCTGAGCGTATCCAGGGTCGCGCCGGTGCGGCGCAGCAAGCCGTCACGGGTGAGATAACCGAAGTCGTACGCGGTGAGGTTGGCCAGCAACGCCATTCCGATGTTGGTGGGCGAGGTGCGGCGCGCGATCTGTTCGACCGGGAAGGCCTGGCAGTTGTCGGGCGGCAGCCAGTTTTCGTCCGGGTTGACGAAAACCTCGAACCAGTGCCAGACGCGGCGTGCGACGCTGCGCAGGAACACGCGTTGCGCGGCGTCCAGTGGCAGCGTGGGGGCTTCGGGGGTGCGGCTGATCCACCAGGCAAGCCACGGCGCGGCGAACCACAGGACCAGGAAGGGCAGCGCGGCGGGCAGCACCGGCCGCATTCCGGCGGCGAGGGCCAGTCCGACCAGCACCGCCGTGACCGGCGCGGTCCACATCAGCGCGAGGTAACCCCACAGGGACGATGCCGCGCCGCGCATCGCGTCGGTCATCGGCGTCCATTCGAGCAGGTGCTTGCGCGTGAAGATCAGGCGACCCGCACTGCGCAGGATCGCGTCGAGGTTGAGCCAGGTTTCGAACGGCAGCACCGCGATCTGGAACAAGTCGCGCAGCAATTCGTCACGGATGTTGCGCGACGTGTTGCGCCAGCGCCGCGGCGGCACGCGCTGCCAGAGGTTGCGCACGACCTGGACCAGCGCGATCAGCAGCGGCGGTCCCAGCAGGAAGGCCACCACCACCAGGCTCCAGTACCCGCCGCGCACGTTGTGGGTCCAGCCGCCCAGCAGCAGCGCCAGCATCGCCAGCGGCACCAGTCCGCGGCGCAGGTTGTCGAGGATCTTCCAGCGGTGGTGCGCCTTGAGGGTGTTGCGCAGGCCGCGCCGGCGGGGACCGGGGACGATCGGCAGCAGCCACTGCACGATCTGCCAGTCGCCACGCGTCCAGCGATGGCGGCGGCGCACGTCCACGCTGAAGCGGTTGGGCTGGTGTTCGATCAGCTCGATGTCACTGACCAGCCCGGCGCGCGCATAGCTGCCTTCCAGCAGGTCGTGCGACAGGATCAGGTCGTTCGGGAAGCGCGTGCCGACCGAGCGGCTGAATGCGTCGACGTCGTAAATGCCCTTGCCGACGAACGACGCCTCGCCGAACAGGTCCTGGTAAACGTCCGAAACGGCGCGCGTGTACGGATCGAGTCCCGTCGCGTCGCTGTACAGGCGGGCGAAGCGGCTGGGGCGTTCGGCGCCCCAGGTCACCGACACCCGCGGCTGCAGCAGGCCGTAGCCGGTGACGACCCGGCGCGAGCCCTTGCTGAACCATGGTTGGTTGAGTGGGTGGGCCATGGTCTCGATCAGTTTGCGGCCGGCTTCGGGCGGCAACTGGGTATCGGCATCCAGCGTGATGACATAACGCGCGGCCTGCAGCGCGTCCAGATCGCCCACCACCGTGCTGAAGGAGCGCTCGGCGCGTTCACCACGCAGCACGCGGTTCAGGTCGCCGAGCTTGCCGCGCTTGCGTTCGAACCCCATCCACGCCGACTGGCGCGCGTTCCACTCGCGTGGACGATGGAACAGGTAGAAGCGCGTGCTGCCGGCCAGCGGATACTTCGCGTTGAGGCGGTCGATGCCGGACGTGGCGATCTCCAGCAAGGCGGCGTCGCCCGGCATGTCGCGTTCCGGTGCGTCCGGGAAATCCGTCAGCAGCGCGTAGCGAAGGTTCGGGTCGCGATTGCCGAGGTGACGTATTTCGAGGGCGTCGAGTTGTTCGGCGAGCCCGTGGCTGCTGCCGAGCAGCCACGGCACCACCACCAGCGTGCGGCACTCGTCCGGAATGCCGCCGCTGAAGGACATTCGCGGCAGCAGTTGCGCGGGCACCAGCATGCCGAGCACCCAGTTCACCAGCGCGACCGCGGGCTGGCTGGCGGCGACGAACACCGCGATGAGCAGCGCGCCGTCCGCCGTCAGCGGCAGCGGCGACAGGTACCAGTGGTGGCCCGAGGCCACCAGCGCGGTGATGACCAGGCTGGTCAGGAGGATGCCGCCGAGATACGTCGTAGCCGGCCAGCGGCGCAACCGCGCGGCGAGGCGGTACTCGGGCGGCGCGTGCGCGCCGATTTCGCGTTCGAACGCGTCGCGGCCGGCACCGATGAGGAAGTAACCGACGTGGTGCGCGTGGGGATCGGCGCCGGCGGGGCGCTCGGCCTGGGCGAGCTCTACCGCGCGTCGCGCGATGTCGGGTTCGGCGCGGCTGCTGCGCTGCGCCAGCGATTCGACGGCGTGGCGATAGCGGCCACGGGTGGTGAAGTCCATCCGCGTGTACGCGCCGGCAGGATCTTTTGCGAGGATGCGGTCGACCGTGCCCACCTGTTCGATGAGTTCCGACCAGTTGTGGTCGCCGATCCGGCGCAGGCTGTTGATGCGGTTGGCGATCGACACCTGGTCGGCGGCCTGCGCGCGACTTTCGGCATCGATGACGCGCCCGACGCTGGAACCGCGCTGCGCGAGCTGCTGTTCGGCAAAACTCAATGCCAGTTTCAGCGCCGGATGCTTGCCTTCCAGCAGGCGGTAGAACTCGGCCGCGAACGCCGGCGAATCGAATGGATTCGCGTGCGCCATTCCCGCGACGCTCGGCAGCATGTCGTTGGGGGCGTGCGCTGCGACGTCGATCAGGTGCTCGGCCCAGAATTCGGCGCTGGAATAGGCCTCGAGACGCCGTGCGATCGCCGCGGCACACGCGGCGAGGCCTTCGATCAGCACGATGCGGACCAGCACCGGCAGCGTCCACAGTTCGACGAGGTCGAGTGTCGCGCGCTGCTGGTATTCGTCGAGGTAACGACCGATGGCGTCGGGCTCGATGTTGCCGTCGAGCTGCGCGACGCAGGCTCGCAGCACCCGCAGCATGCGTGGAACCGCGACGTCGTCTTCAGCCCGGAAGCACGGCAACCGTCGCCAGACCTTGGGTGGCAGGGCCTCGCGCACCTCGCGGATCTCGTTGCGTATGAGGTAGACGTTGTCGATCAGCCACTCGGCGGCCGGCTCGATGCGGCGATTCTCGGTGGCCGCGGTGCGTGCGACCGAGTAGGCGCGCGCAAGGGTCTGGTCATGGGCGCCGAGTGCCTTGCCGAGGTCGAACGCGGCCTCGCTGGTGACTTGCCCGTGCTGGCGGGCGAGGGTGGCTGCCGTGGGCGCCGCGGTGCGATCGGGTGCGTCGGGAATTGCTTGCACGTGGACGCGCGCGCCACGGCGACGGGCCGCGCGTTGCATCCTGAACCGGCGAATCCATGCCTGGAATGGATGTGTTCGGGTCAAGATCGTCTCTCTGGGGCGCCGGGTGAGCCTGCCATGGTAGCGAGTGGCGCGTCATGGCAACGTTGCCCGAACCCGGCTCCGTGGTCGATGCCGAGCGTCAGGCCATCGCCGCGCACCGATTGCCAGCACGGATCGCCGGTGTCGGCGGGAAAATGGATGAGTTCAAGCGGATGGCCATCCGGGTCGCGGAACTTGAACGCGATGACCGATCCGGTCGAGTGCGGCAAGGTTTGCGGACCGCCACGCGTGATCGACACGGCACCGTGTTGCATCACGCGGGCACAGGCCACATCCATGTCGGACACCTCGATCGCGCAGTGCTGGAACCATGGATCGCACGACGTGCTGTCGGGCGGATACGGCGCAGCGTTGGTGAATTCGATCAGCTCGATCTGTTGCGGGCCCAGCGACAAGTGCGCTGAAGGGGAACAGCACCACCAGGCACACGCGGATCACGATGGGGACGAGGTAAAGATTCAGCCACATGGCGTGCTCCTTGCTTTCACCCCCTTCCAACGGAAGGGGGTCGCGCCGAAGGCGCGGGGGGATGTCATTGCAGAAGCCAAAGAGCCATCCCCCTCAATCCCCCTTCGCAAGCGAAGGGGGAGATTCGCCAGCTTTCAGGTCGGCACGGAGCGGCGGGGGAATGCCATCACTGCATCCGCTCCGCAATCCGATCCGCCACCCGCAGCGCGTTGGCGATGATCGTGAGGGTCGGGTTGACCGCGCCGATCGAGGGAAAGAAGCTCGCGTCCACGACATAAAGATTGTCGAGTTCGTGCGCCTTGCAGTCGAGGTCGAGCACGGATGTTTTCGGATCGGCTCCGAAGCGCGCGGTGCCCGCCTGGTGCGCGGTGCCCCCGATCGGGATGTCCTTGCCGAGGTAATAGTTGCGTTCCAGCAGGAAGGGATGCGCGCCCATCGGTTCCAGCAACGATTCCAGTTTCGCGCGAAGGCGTTCGTGGCCTTCCAGGTTGTTGCCGGTCTGCTCGACCACCACGCGCGACCCGTCGTAGCGGATGCGGTTTCCGGGCCGCGGCAGGTCCTCGCTGGAGAGCCAGAAGTCCAGCGAATGCCGCGCCAGGTACTCGAACGGTTTTTCCGGCAGCCATTCCAGCCACGCCGGCAGCGCCTCGCCGCGGATCGTGTCGGCGTGCGACTTTCCGGTCATCTGGATCAGGCCCAGCGGGTATTCCCAGTCGTCGGTACCGAAGTAGAAGTCGCTGACGCCGACGGTTTTCTGGAACACCGTGTCGTTGGGCTCGTGCGTGATTGCCATCAGCACGGACTGGTTGTGGCGGATGTAGTTGCGGCCGACCTGGTCGGAGCCGTTCGCCAATCCGTTCGGATGCTGGTCGTTCGCCGAGCGCAACAACAGCAGTGCCGAGGAGAGCGCCCCGCACGCAACCACCACGAGGTCGGCCGAGTACGTTTCGGTCGCGCCGTTGCGCTCGACCCGCACGGCATTCACCACATGTCCGGTCGCGTCGGTATCGAGCTTCGATACATACGCGCCGGTCAGCAGCGTCACGTTGGGATGCGCGGCCAGCGTCGGGTTGACGCAGATGACTTCGGCGTCGGCCTTGCCGTTGGTCGGGCTCGGATACCCATCGAAATAGGCGTTGCGGATGAACGGGCTGCTGCGCGTCGTCTTGCCGTCCGCCACATCCCACAGGATGCCCAGCGGCATGTGGAACGGATGCAGGCCGTGGCGCGCGAAGGTGTCGGCGAGCTCCTGCATGCGCGGTTCGTGCGGGATTGGCGGATACGCGTACGGCGCGCTGCGGTGGGGCTCGGTCGGATCCTCGCCCGCGGCCCCGTGGACTTGGAACAGTCTTTCGGCCTGGTCGTAGTAGGGCGCGAACACGTCGTACTTCAGCGGCCACGCGGGCGACACGCCGCCGGCGTGCCGGATCTCCCCGAAATCGCGTTCGCGCAACCGGAACAGCGCCGCGCCGTACAACTTGGAATTGCCGCCGACGAAATAATGCAGGCCGGGCTCGAAGGCGTTCCCGGACTTGTCGTACCAGGTTTCACGGGCCTGGTAGATGTTCTCGATGAAGACCTTGCGCGGGCTCCAGTTGTCGGGCGAGCGTTCCAGCCAGTCGCCGCGTTCGAGGATCAGGATCTGCTTGCCGGTCGGCGCCAGTCGCTGCGCCAGCGCCGCGCCGCCGGGACCGGAACCGATCACTATCAGGTCGTAGTGGCTGTCGGGCATTCCTTCGCGCCTTGCGCGCCGCATTGCGGCACAATCCAAATGTTGTACCACGCCGGGGCGTGCACGGCAGGTCAACGCGCGGTGGCGACGACAGTTGGAGCGACGTCACCGCGCGGCTATACTCGCACCGATATGCGGCATCCACGGGGGCCCGGGGATGCCGTCAGCCTTTTGACCGGAGTCTGCCCGTGAGCACGAATCTCACCCCGTCCGACCGCACGTTCATGAAACATTTTGCGATCATGATCGCCATGCTCGCAGGTACGGCGGTGTTGCTGATCATCATCGGCACCTTCGTATGGGCATCGCTGCCGAAAGAGAGCAACCAGCGCGAAGTGATGCGGGCCGGCGACCGCATCACCCCGGTCGGCGCGGTGTACGCCGGCGACACCGGCCGCGCCGCGATGGATGCGGCCAAGGCCAGCGCGGCCAAGGCGGCCGCTTCCCAGGTCGCCTATGGCGGAACCACCGACGGCAAGGTGATCTTCGACAAGCTTTGCACCACCTGCCACACGACCGGTGCCGCGGGTGCCCCCAAGATCACCGACAAGGCCGCGTGGTCGCCACGTATCAAGGAAGGGATCGACACCCTGGTCAAGCATGCGATCGACGGTTACACCGGCCCTGATGGCAACCACATGCCGGCCAAGGGCGGCAACCCGGCGCTGAGCGACGCGCAGGTCGAAGCCACCGTCAAGTGGATGGTGTCCCAGGTCCAGTAGGAGCGGCGGAAGCCGCGAACCGTACCGGTTCGGGCCTTCCGACCCTCCTACCCGCAGGCCGGCTCCACGACAACGGTGAAATGTCGATCGCGCGCAGGCGCGCTCCTGCGTGCAGACGATCTGCGTCGTTCCCGACGGCGCGCCCGGTCTCAACCCGCGATGTATCGTTGCAGGTGATCGATCTCGGCGGCCTGGTCATCGATGACCGCCTTGACGAGATCGCCGATCGACACGATCCCGGCCAGCCGGTTGTTCTCGAGCACCGGCAAGTGCCGCACGTGCAGCTCGGTGCACAAGTGCATGCAT
>DASTIS010000004.1:0-5697 GCA_035717365.1 Rhodanobacteraceae bacterium | reverse complement strand
AACGCATTGCGCAGCATGTGCTCGAACGGTGCCTTCATGCGTTCGAGCACGCTGCGGTCCATTTCACCCTGCGCGCCCTCGACCCGGAGTTGCGCACGCTTGCCGAGCTCGTCGGCGGCGCCGCGCAGGGTGCGGCGCAGGTTAGGCACCATCGACTCGAACGGCACCATGCGCGTGCGCATCAGGCCATCCTGCAAGTCGGAGTTGACGCGTGACTGTTGCAGCAACAGCATTTCGGATTGGTGCGTCTGGTCGTCCAAGATGTCCTGGATCGAGGCAAGGTCCGAGACCGACTCGGCCAGCGCGCGCGAGTACTGTTGCAGGTTGGAGAAGCGGTCCAGCTCCAGCGGGTCGAACGCCGCGCCCTCGCCCGCTTCGTTTTCGCGCTGGTAGCGCGACAGGATCTGGGTTTCTGTTTCGATTTCGAGTTTGCGCAACTGCTCGCGCAAACGCGCGACGGTCTGGTCCAGCTCGACCAGGTTGAAGCGGAAGTTGCCGACCTGCTGTTCCATGCGCGCGCGGTAGATCGAAGCCTCGCCCGCCGCATTGACCAGCGAGTCGAGCAGGTCCGAACGCACGCGGATCAATTCCGCGGGGGCCTGGATATCGGTCTCGACCAATTGCGGTGCGGGCCGCGGCGGAGGCGGAGGCACGGCTGCCGGTTCGGCCTCCGGCGCCTTCCGTACCGCAGGCGCCGAACCCTTCGCCAACCCGGTCGTGGCGTCCAGCGGCCGTCCTTCGGCCAGTGCGTTGAAGCGTTCGACCGCATGGACCGGGCTGGCCAGCGCCTGACCCTTCCCGATCCGTTCGACAAGGTCGTTGAGACGGTCGAAACCGCGCTCCAGCGAATCCACTTCGACCGGCGTCAGTTCGCGCTTGCGATCGCCGACCTTTTCGAGCAGCGTTTCCATGGCATGGGCCAGATCGCCCACGGCGCCGATACCGACCACCCGCGCACCGCCCTTGAGGGTGTTCAGGTTGCGTTGCAGGCCACGCACGCACTCGGCGTCGTCCGGCGCGTCGCGCAGCCCCGCCATCAGGCTGTCGCTGCCATCGAGCAATTCGACGGCTTCCTCGCTGAACAAGCCCACCAGCTCGGAATCGAGCCCGGGGACGTCGAGCGGCCCTTCCGGTTGCGGATCTTCCGGGAACGGCGGCAATGCAGACGCGGCGATTTCCCGCGCGGCGATCTTGCGCGCCGCCGCGATGCGCTTCTGCTCGGCCTTCTCGGCCTCCAGGCGTTCCTGTTCGGCCTTCTCGGCAGCGATACGAGCCTCTTCTGCCTTCCCGGCGGCAAGACGCTCTTGTTCCGCTTTCTCGGCGGCAAGGCGTTCGCGCTCGGCCTTCTCGGCGGCAAGGCGTTCTTCTTCCGCCTTGGCCGCGGCCACCCGTTCCTGCTCGGCCTGCTTTTCCGCAGCGACGCGTTCGCGTTCGGCCTTCTCGGCGGCAAGGCGTTCTTCTTCCGCCTCCTCCGCGGCAATGCGTTCCTGCTCGACCTTCTCGGCAGCAAGACGTTCCTGCTCAGCCTTCTCGGCAGCAAGACGTTCCTGCTCCGCCTTCTCGGCGGCCAGCCGTTCCTGCTCGGCCGCGTCCGCGGCGATGCGTTCCTCTTCCGCCTTCTCGGCGGCCACGCGTTCCTGCTCGGCCTTCTCGGCAGCGAGACGTTCCTGTTGCGCCTGCTCCTCGGCAAGCCGTTCCTGCTCGGCCTTCTCGGCAGCGAGCCGTGCGGATTCTTCGCGCGCAGCCAGGGCGTCTTCGTCGTCTTCGGTGGGCAGGGTCGAGGTCGCATCGAGGCCGACGGCGGCCATGCCGTCTTCGTCTTCCTGCAATGCCTCGTCGTGCGTCTGGGGCTCCGGCAACGTCTCGTGCCCAACGGACGGCGCATGTGGCACGCCAAGCGGTGCGGCCTGCGGCCAACGGTCACGCAAGGCTTCCATCCGTTCCGTCAGCGCGGTGGTATCGGGTACGTCCGGGATCGGCGCATCGAACTGCGCCATGATGTGTTCGGTCACGGCCACCGCGTCCCGCAAGGCGTCACACCCCTCCCGGTCCAGCGGCGCATCGGCGCTCCGGACGCGGCGGACCCAGACCTCGGTCGGGGCCAGCACGCCCACCAGAGATTCGATTCCGACCATCGACATCGCCCCGTGCAACGTATGCACGGAACGCACGAGTTCATCGTCCACCATCACGTCGAACTTCACGTTGCGCGCAAGGTAATCGCGCATGTGATCCAGGTGCTGTGCAACTTCGGTACGCAGGACATCCAGCAGGATCGGATCGACCACCGGCAGCCCCGACTCCGGCGACGTCACGACGTGCACGGCCGCCGGAACGGGTTGCGTCGACTCACTGCCGGTTCCGGACGCGGCAAGCGGGATCCACCGCTGCACCTTGCGCATGACCTTGCGGTAGCCGCCCATCGAATCGGCGAGCCGCGCCGGTTCGCCCGCTGCCAGCTTGTCGGCGGTCTGCGCGATCACGTCGAGCGGCGGCGCAAGCGTGACGGCTTCGCCCCGCAATCCGGCATGCAACTTGGGCAGCGTCGCAACGGCTGCGTCCACCACTTCCTGCACATTGGTGTCCGGCAGGATCGTGTGGTCGAGCACGCGGTTGAGCATGTTCTCGATTTTCCAGCTGAACTCGCCCAAGGCGGAAGCGCCGACCAGCCGCCCCGAACCTTTCAGCGTATGGAACGAACGGCGAACGTCCCTGAGGGTGTCGAGGTCGTCCGGATTCGCCTTCCATGCCGGCAGGTTGACGTTGATGTTGGCGATTTCCTCGCCGACTTCCTCCACGAAAACCTCGCGGATTTCCTCGTCGATTCCCGCGGCGTCCTGAAATGCGGTGTCGGCCGCGGCGCTTTCGCCTTCCACCGGCTCCAGCACCTCCTCGTCGACCTCGACCCATTTCCCGGGGCCCACCCCCGGCGTCGGTTGCGCGGCTTCCTCGCCGGACACCGACGCAATCGGGATGTCGACCGCCGTCGGTATGCCCTTGCGCCCGAGTTCGGGGTAGCTCTTCGCCGACGGCGCAGCGGCTGGGCGATCGCCTTCCGACGCGACTTCGGTGGACGCCGCGGCCACGGAGCCGACCTCGGTCCGGCGCTCCGGCAGCGGCCAGTAGTGCAACATCTCAAGACTGTGCCGGGCCGCATCCAGGATGCGACGGTCGCTCGCGCTCGAATCGCGCCCGACTTCGAGGTAATACTCCACACTGGCCATCGCGTCGGCCAGCGTGTCCATGTCATCGACTGTGGGAACCTTGCGGTCGGCGATGAGTTCATTGCCGACATAGCGGTCGATCCCCTCGACCAATTCGGCCGGGTCCTCCAGATTCAGGATGCGCAGCGCGCCGCTGATTTCGGCGAGCAGCCTGGGCACCTCGGCAAGCTGATCGTGCGACCAGGACGATTCGATGAACGCCGTGATGGCGTGCTTGACCTTGCCGAGGTTGGTGGCGGCCTCGTGCATCAACGCGCGCATGATCTTGCGGGTTTCGCCCGGCGGCAGTGTTTCGTCGGATTCGCTGCCGGCGCCGAGGTTTTCGATGTGTTCGTCCAGCGACGCGTCCACATACAACAGCGAACTGGCGACGTCCAGGATCGTCTCGGGCCTGGCCTCGCGCTTGCCGTCGATGATCTCCGCAATGACCTTGCGCTGCTCGGCAATCATCCGGGCCGGGGGCGCGAGTCCGAGGACGCCGAGGGTTTCGCCGGTGCGGTGCAGCGTCTCGACCTGGGGCGCGAGCTGTTGCGGATTGCGGTCGTCGCGGCGCAGGAAGATGTCGAGGCCTTCCTTGACGCGTAACAGGTCCTCCCGGACCGCCTTGGCCACCGTGTCCAGCAATGCACGATTGCGACCGGACATGGCCGCGCGTGCGCGCTCGAGTTCCGCATCCGACGGCACCATGCGGTCCAGCGCGAAGCAGTGCGCTATGGCCTCGGTACGGCCAGCGCCGGGGGTCGCATGCGAAACCGAAAACAGCAGTGTGCGCGTGAGTTCGCGCGCATCCTCGTCGTCGCACGCTTCCTCGCCCTGGTCCTCCATGTGGTGGACGGTGCGGTCGAGGCGCCCGAACTGCTGGCGAAGACTCCCGAGGTGGTGATCGAGCCGGCCCTGCTGGAGGGCGTCCAGCACGCCGGCGGCCACCCACCACAGGCGACGCGCGGACTCGGTATGACAAATTGCGCGCAATTCGTCCATGCAATCGCGCATTGCAGCGAAGTCCGGTTGCTTGCCCTGTGTCCAGGCCAGCAACTGTGTCTGGAAACGGCTCCGGATCCGGCCGGTGCGCTGGCGCAAGTCGGCAAACGGAAACGCCGCACGGGCACCATCGGCTTCCGGCGGCAGCGGGTGATCGAGTCCGGGGTGGAACAGAACCAGCGGATCGACCGGTTCATCGCCGCGCGCGGTGCGCAATTCGTTGAGCAACGGCAACAGGACAATCGGGATGTCCTTGTGGCCGCTTTCGATCAGGTCGAGATAGTCCGGCAGTTGCACCAGGCCGCGCATCAGGGCCCCGAAGGCCTCGTCGCGGTTGGCGATCTGGCCGTCCAGCAGCGCCTGCGCCAGGCTTTCCAGTTCGCGGTCGAGCTCCGCCGCGCCATACAACTCGACCATGCGCAGGGTGCCGAGCACCTGGTGCAGAAGCGCGGCGCAACTTTGCATCGCGGCCACGTCGTCGGGGTTTTCCGCGTAGGTTTCCAGAGCCTGGCGAGCTTCCGACAGGAGCTGATCGATCTGGGGCTTGACCCAGCCGAGGGTCGAAAAATCGATGTGTTCTTCGAGTCGCATCGTCGTTTTCCGCGCAGCGCCGCCCACCTCCCGCTCCGCCATGCCTTCGGGCGCAACGGCAGCCACGCCGGTCTCGCCGGTCGCCGTGGACATCATGTCGTCGCCTGCAGTCATGACCCCGCCCTGTCGCTCAGGCCGGCAGCTTGAAGTCGGCCACCGACCGGCGCAGCTCCTGGGCAAGTTGCGCGAGGTTTCCGATCGACTCCGCGGTCTGGTTGGCGCCGACCGAAGTCTGCGCGGTAATTTGCTGAATCGAACTCATCGTCGAGCTGATGTTGGTGGCCGCGGCCGACTGCTGCTTGGCCGCGCTGGAAATGCCCTGAATCAGGCCGGCGAGATTGTTCGACACCTTTTCGATCTCGCCCAGCGCGGTGCCCGCGTCCTCGGCCAGGCGCGCGCCGTTGACCACCTGCGTGGTGGTCTGTTCCATCGAACTGACCGCCTCGTTGGTATCGGACTGAATCGTCTGCACCAGCGTTTCGATACGCTTGGTGGCGCCCGCCGAGCGTTCGGCCAGACGCTGCACCTCGTCCGCGACCACCGCGAAGCCGCGGCCCGCCTCGCCCGCCGAGGCCGCCTGGATGGCCGCGTTCAGCGCCAGAATGTTGGTCTGCTCGGCGATGTCGTTGATGAGTTCGACGATCGAACCGATTTCCTGCGAGGACTCGCCGAGGCGCTTGATGCGCTTGGACGTTTCCTGGATCTGCTCGCGGATCGAATCCATGCCCGAGATCGTCTGGCGCACGATCTGCGCGCCGTTGGACGCGATCTGCACCGAACGCTGCGCCACCTCGGCGCTGTCGGCGGAGTTCTTGGACACCTGGTCGATCGAGACCGCCATCTCGTTGATCTTGGTCGAGGCCGAGGTGATCTGTTCGGCCTGCTGGTTGGCAGCATCCGC
>DASTIS010000003.1:0-3127 GCA_035717365.1 Rhodanobacteraceae bacterium | reverse complement strand
CGCCGCCCGGTCGAGGTCCAGCACGATGCGTGCCTTGCCGTGAAAGTGGCCGACGCGGATGTCCTTGACCACGCCCTTGCCGGGTTTGGCGGCCACGCTCTTGCCGAACGCGCCGTTGTCCAGATCCAGCACCACGCGATCGGGTTTGTCCAGCTGGAACAGCCGGTAATCCACGGGCGCGGACAAATCGAAAACCACCCGCGTGGAATCCGGACCGCCCCAGATCCGCACTGCCGTGACGGTGCTGGGTCTTGGCGCAGGCGCCGCCAAGACTGCTGCGGCGCACCCCAGTACGCCGCAAATCAGGACCAAAACCGACAGCGGTGGGCGGATCATCCCCCTCATGGGGTTGAATTCAACCGCAAGCCGACCCAGATTGCAAGAACTTTTTCCTTTGTTATCCGCGGGCTGCGATTGGTTTATCGATAAATATTCAGAAAGTTACGCCAAGTTCGTGTTATCGGGCATCGTCCGGACCTTGCTTCATCGCCGTCACCCAGCCCCGGCCTCGCGCCGAGGCCGGTCTCAGTTCACCCTGCCGCCCTGCGCCATCGTGTTCCAGCACGACTTCCAGATCCGGGGTCGGCAACGCACCACGGCCGCGTTCGGGCCACTCCACCAGAACGATCGCACCCGGTGCATCCAGCTCGTCCAGGCCCAGCCATTCCAGCTCGCCGGCATCGGCGATCCGGTACAGATCGAGATGGAACGCGTCGCGTCCGTTCACGACATAACGTTCGAGCAGGCTGTAGGTCGGGCTCTTGACGCGCCCGCCCACCCCGAGCGCGCGCAACAGCGCCCGCGCGAAAGTTGTCTTGCCCGCGCCCAGTTCGCCGCGCAGATACAGCACCCCGCCATCGGTCAACGCAGGCGCAAGGCGCCGGGCCAGCGCCACGGTCGCGGCTTCGTCGGGCAAATTGATGCGGCCAGTGGCGGTTGTATTCACGGGAATCCCTGGAAGGAGCATGGGCGAAAGCAGATTGTGTGACACCAAGGCGTCTCGAACTTCCCGATTCAAACCCTGTTCACCAGCGCGCGCAGATAGGCGAACAAATCCGACGCCAGCAGACCACGCTCGCCGGCGCGCGCAGCGAGATCGCCTGCACGCGCGTGCAGGCCGACGCCGAGACACGCGGCATCCCATGGACCCAACCCTTGCGCCAGCAACCCCGCGATTACGCCGGTCAGCACGTCGCCCATGCCGCCGCTGGCCATGCCAGGGTTGCCCCAAGGACATACCGCGACGCGACCCTCGGCATCGGCGATCAGACTGCCAGCGCCCTTGAGCACCACCACCGCACGATATTTTTTCGCCAGCGCCTGCGCGGCGGCAAAGCGATCCGCCTGCACGTCGGCGACGGACGTACCCAGCAACCGCGACGCTTCGCCGGGGTGCGGCGTCAGCACGATCCGTTCCGGCAATGCGCGCGCCGATTTCGCGAGCAGGTTCAGGCCATCTGCATCCAGCACGGTGGGTTTGCCCGCAGCCAGGGCCGCCTGCCACAAGCCGTACCCCCAATCGTCCTGACCCAGCCCCGGTCCCAGCGCGAGCACGCTGGCACGTTCGAGCAAGGGTTCGAGATTCCGCCGCACGTGCACGCCGTGCGGCATCAGCTCCGGACGCGCCGACAGGATCGGACCGACGTTGGCCTCGCGCGTCGCGACGCTGACCAGCCCGGCGCCCACCCGCATCGCCGCCTCGCTGCATAGACGCACCGCGCCACCCGCGCCGTGGTCGCCGCCGATCGCAAGCACATGTCCGTAACGCCCCTTGTGGCTGTCGTGCGGACGGGCCGGCAGCGCCTGCGGCGTCAGCAACGCGGTGCCCGGCGCAGCATGCGCATAGACGTGGGCGGGAATGTCCAGCGTCGACAGACTGCGTTCGCCGCACTGGTCGGGACCGTTCGCCGTGAACAACCCACGTTTCCAGCCGACGAAACACACCGTCGCCGCCGCGCGGATGCACGGATCGAACGCGATGCCCGTGTCGGAGCCCAGCCCACTGGGCACGTCCAATGCCAGCACCGGGCGCGCATGGGCATTCAGTGCTGCAATCAGCGTTGCCGCATCGCCGGCCGGCGCGCGGTTCAGGCCGGAGCCGAACAGTGCATCCACGTAGACGTCGGCCTCCGGCAAGGACGCCGCGACCGACGACACCTGCCCGCCTTCGCCGACGAAGCGTCTCCGCGCAGCTTCGGCGTCGCCGGTCGGGTGTCCGGGCAACGCCACGACGCTGGCCTGCAGCCCGGCCGCACGCGCCAACGCCGCCAACAAGAATCCATCGCCGCCATTGTTGCCGGGCCCGCACAATACGCACAGCGTGTGCGCCTGCGGCCAGTGCCGCCGCAACGCCTCCAGTGCCGCCCGCGCCGCGCGTTCCATCAACTCGATACCGGCGATGCCGTCGCCGATCGCGGCGTGATCGAGCGCGCGCACCTCGGCCGTGGTGTACAGGGCGGTCTGCGGATCGGGATTCGGCATCGCGTGATCCTACAATGCATGCATGAATACAGGCAGCGGGGCCACCCTCGCAGACATCGACTTCGCCGCGCTGGCGGGACGCATCAAGGCCTGGGGCGCCGAACTCGGATTCGCGAAAGTCGGCATCACCGGTGTCGAGCTGGACGAGGACGAGGCCCACCTCCTGGCATGGCTGCGCGAAGGCCGCCACGGGACCATGGATTACATGCAGCGCCACGGGACCAAACGCAGCCGTCCGCAGGAACTCCAGCCCGGTACCGTGCGGGTGGTCTCCGTGCGGATGGATTATTCCCCGACCGGCGCCGACAGCGAAGCCGCCTGGCGCACACTGCGCGACGGCGAACGCGCCTACGTCGCGCGCTACGCGCTGGGCCGCGACTACCACAAGCTGATCCGGTCACGCCTGCAGAAGCTCGCAGACCGCATCCAGGCCGAAACCGGTCCGTTCGGCTACCGCGCCTTCACCGACTCGGCGCCGGTGCTGGAAAAGGCGTTGGCGCGCAATGCGGGACTGGGCTGGATCGGCAAGCACACCCTGCTGCTGGACCGCGACGCGGGTTCGTGGTTCTTCCTCGGCGAGCTTTACACCGACCTGCCGCTGCCGGTCGACACACCTTCGACGGCGCACTGCGGCACCTGCACGCGC
>DASTIS010000002.1:0-4960 GCA_035717365.1 Rhodanobacteraceae bacterium | reverse complement strand
CCGGTCCCCGGTCCCGTCTTCATTTGTCCAGCGCCTCGCGTTGCGCTTCGATCAGCTCTCCGATCCCCTTGTGTGCCAGCGACAGCAGCACATCGAGTTCCTCGCGGCGGAACGCATGGCCCTCGGCGGTGCCCTGCAGTTCGATGAAGCCGCCGCCGTCGTTCATCACCACGTTCATGTCGGTGTCGCAGTTTGAGTCCTCGGCGTAATCGAGATCGAGCACCGGCGTGCCCTGGAAGATGCCGACCGACACCGCGGCAATCGCGCCATGGACGGGGTTGCGCTTCAGCGCGCCGCGCCTCATCAACACGTTCACCGCGTCGATCAATGCGACATACGCGCCCGTGATCGACGCGGTGCGGGTGCCACCGTCGGCCTGCAGAACGTCGCAATCCAGCGTGATCACGCGTTCTCCCAGTGCCGCGCGATCGACGCACGCCCGCAGGCTGCGCCCGATCAGGCGCTGGATTTCCATGGTGCGCCCGCCCTGGCCGCCGCGTGCGGCTTCGCGCTGGGTGCGATCGCTGGTGGCGCGCGGCAGCATGCCGTATTCGGCGGTGACCCAGCCTTCGCCCTTGCCACGCAGCCATGGCGGCACGCGTTCCTCGACGCTGGCCGTGCACAGCACACGGGTATCGCCCGCGCTGATCAGTACCGAGCCTTCGGCGTGTTTGGTGTAACGGCGTTCGATCGTGACCGGGCGCAGCTGGTCGGGCGCGCGGCCGGAAGGGCGGGTGGTTGCCATCGTGAAGGTTTCCGCGCAGGGCTCGACAGTTTAACATCGCGTTTTGCCGAGCCACGGGGAAATGCGCCCATGATCCGCAGCATGACCGCGTACGCGAACGTGGAAGAGACCGCGCCGCTGGGCTGGCTGGCGTGCGAAGTGCGTGCGGTCAATCACCGGTTCCTGGAAACCGGCGTGCGGTTGCCCGACGAGCTGCGCGCCCTGGAGCCGGCCGTGCGTGAACACATCGCGGCCCGCCTGTCGCGTGGCAAGGTCGACGCGACGCTGCGTTTCCGCGCACCCTCCGCGGCGACCGACCTGCTGCTGGATGACCGCACCGCGGCACAACTCGCATCGGCCGCCGAGACCCTGAAGACGCGTTTCCCGCAACTGGCGACCGATTTTGCGGCCCTGCTGGATTGGCCGGGCCTGCTGGTCAAGCCGGATCTGGATCAGGAAGGGCTGGCGCGCGCCGCGTTGGCCTTGCTGGACCGTACGCTCGACGAGTTCGTCGCGGGACGCGAGCGCGAGGGCGACAAGCTGGCTGCCGCCCTGCGCGAGCGATTGGATGGCATCGAGCGCATCATCGCCGAGCTTCGCGGGATCCTGCCCGATATCCGCGCCGCGCTGCGCGCGAAGCTGGAAGCGCGGCTGGCGGAACTGCGGCAATCAGCCGATCCGGGGCGGCTCGAACAGGAACTGGTATTGCAGTTGTCGCGCATCGACGTGGATGAGGAACTCGATCGCCTCGACGCGCACGTCGCCGAAGCGCGCCGCGTACTGGGGCTGGACGAGCCGGTCGGGCGACGGCTCGACTTCCTGATGCAGGAGTTCAATCGCGAGGCCAACACGCTGGCTTCCAAATCGGTCGATCAGCGTGCCACCCGTGCCGCGGTCGACTTGAAGGTGTTGATCGAACAGATGCGCGAACAAGTGCAGAACCTGGAATGAGCGGGCGCCTTTTCATCGTCGCGGCGCCTTCGGGCGCGGGGAAATCTTCACTGGTGAATGCGCTGCTGGAGCGCGAACCCGGCGTCGCGCTGTCGATTTCGCACACTACCCGCCCGCCCCGGCCCGGCGACGTCGATGGGGTCCAATACCACTTCGTCGACCGCGCGACGTTCGGGAAGATGGCGGCCAACGGCGATTTCCTGGAACACGCCGACGTGTTCGGCAATGGCTACGGCACTTCGCGCGGTGCGGTCGAGCCCACCCTGCACGCGGGGCGCGACGTGCTGCTGGAGATCGACTGGCAAGGCGCGCGCCAGGTGCGCGCAGCGATGCCCGATTGCGTGTCGATCTTCATCCTGCCGCCCTCGCGCGCCGAACTGGAACGCCGCCTGCGCGCCCGCGGCACCGACAGCGAGGCGACCATCGAGAAGCGGTTGGCCGCATCACGCGAGGAAATCTCGCATGCGGAAGAGTTCGATTGCATTGTGGTCAACGACGATTTCGGCGACGCGGTCGCGCGATTGCAGGCCATCGTGCACGCGGCGCGCGCGGGCAAACCACTGCCGGGTGAACGGCACGAGGCGTTGATCGTGAAGCTGTTGGGAATCTAGGAGCCCGCCTGCGGGCGACCGCCGCCGCGGTTCGCGCGCGGGCGCTCCTACCCAATCGAATGGTGCTCCGTTACCGTACACAATCTGACCCATCTGTTTCCGCAACCCGGATGAGCAACGCTGACGCCAGCCAGGAATCATCCGCCGATGCACTGGTGTCGGTGCGTGGACTGCGCACCCGTCTCGGCGACAAGCTGATCTTCGACGGCCTCGACATGGAAGTGGCGCGCGGAAGTGTGACCGCGATCATGGGCCCGTCCGGCACCGGCAAGACCACGCTGCTGCGGCATTTGACCGGGCAACTTCGCCCGGATGCCGGACGTGTACGCGTGGACGGCGAGGAGGTCACGCAGCTCTCGCGGCATGCGCTGTTCGATCTGCGCGAGCGGATCGGTTACCTGTTCCAGAACTCCGCACTGTTGACCGATTTCAGCGTGTTCGAGAATGTCGCGTTTCCGCTGCGCCAGCACGCGGCCCTGCCGGAAGAACTGTTGCGCAATGTGGTCCTGACTAAGTTGCAGGCAGTCGGCTTGCGCGGTGCGGCGGGACTGATGCCGAGCGAACTGTCCGGCGGGATGGCGCGGCGCGTGGCGCTGGCGCGCGCGATCGTGTTCGACCCGATGCTGATCCTCTACGACGAACCGTTCGTGGGCCTGGACCCGATCGCGCTGAACCAGGTGTTGCGGCTGATCCGCACGTTGAACCGCACGCTCGGGATCACCTCGATCCTGGTCGCGCACGAACTCGCCGCGATCCGGCAGGTGGCCGATCGCGTGTACCTGATCGCCAACGGCAAGCTGGTGGCGGAGGGCGCGCCGGACGAACTGGTGCACCGGGATTCGCCGTGGACGCGGCAATTTTTCGGTGGCGAAGCGGACGGCCCGGTGCCGTTCCATTATCCGGCGCCCGATTACGCCACCGAACTCGGCCTGGCGGCGACGCGTCGATGAGCGCCAACCTGCGCCGCCACTGGTTGCTGCAGGGCATCGCCTCGGTGGGCGAGTGCGGATTGTTCTTCGTGGCGATCCTGGGCGCGCTGCCGAAGAGCGTGCGCTACTGGCGCGAGACCTGTCGCCAGGTCTGGTTCGTCGGCGCGATGAGCCTGGTGATCGTGATGATCAGCGGCCTGTTCGTCGGCATGGTGCTGGCGCTTCAGCTTTATTACACGCTGTCGATTTTCGGCGGTACCGCCGCGCTCGGCACCGTGGTTGCGTTGAGTTTGTTCCGCGAACTCGGGCCGGTGGTGACGGGGTTGCTGGTCGCCGGCCGCGCGGGTACGGCGGTGACGGCAGAAATCGGGTTGATGCGTGCGACCGACCAGCTCGACGCAATGTCGATGATGGCGGTCGACCCGCTGGCCTACGTGGCCTCGCCGCGTTTCCTTGCGGGCGTGATCGCGATGCCGCTGCTCGCGTGCGTGTTCAACGCTATGGGCATCTTCGGCGGGCACCTGGTCGGCGTCACCTGGCTCGGCCTCGACAATGGCACGTTCTGGGGCAACATGACCGCGACGGTGACGCTGCAGCGCGACATCCTCGACGGCTTGTACAAGAGCATCGTGTTCGGTGGGGTGGTCAGCCTGATCGCCGTGTTCCAGGGCTATACCGCGCCGCCCACGAGCGAGGGCGTGGCGTACTCGACCACCCGCACGGTGGTGTTTTCCTCGATCGTGATCCTCGCGTTCGATTTCGTGATGACGGCGTTCTTGACATGAGTACGATGGCTGGTGCTTGCAGTCATGCAGGCCACGGATGGCCGGTCATCGAGGTCAGAACCGCGCCGTTGCACGCCGCTGAGCATCGCAGCGCCAAGCGGGAGCAAGGTGCGCATGTCCGAGCACAGGGGCGTGCGACTAAATCGGCAGGGACTGCCGATTTGAACGTCGCAGACGGCCCTGTGCGTCAGCAAAGGGCGAGCCACAGGGATGTGGCGAGTAGTTCGCGCCGGCCCGCTTGGCGCGAGAAGCGCAGGGAAGTTTCGGCAACACGACGTTGCCGAAACCGGCATGCCCGGCGCAATGGTTTTGGCTACTTTTGCCGAAACAAAAGTAGCCCGCTCGCCGCCGAGGCGAGCGGAACCCGTGCGAGGATGTCTGGTGACATCAATGAAAGATGGATTTCGGGTTCCATTCACGGTGAAGCCGCGAATGGCCCCGGAATGACGACAGATGAGTCCGGCACATGCGCCGGCATTGCAAAAACGTGGTGATCATGTCATGAATCCAAGACCCAGTTACGCCATCGGCACCGGCCTGTTCATCCTGCTCGGATTTGCCGCGCTCGCGTACCTCGCGACCCAGACCACGTCGGTCGCCAACATCCACCGTGGCGACAGCTACACGATCAAGGCGCGTTTCCAGAACATCGGCCAGTTGAAGGAACGCGCGCCGGTCAAGATCGCGGGCGTGCGCATCGGCGACGTGCAGTCCATCCGGCTGGAACCGCAGCGGATGGATGCGCTGGTGACCTTGTCGATCGACAAGCAGTACAACGACATCCCCGACGATTCCTCGGCGGCGATATTCACCAGTGGTTTACTGGGCGACCAGTACGTTGGCATCCAGCCCGGCGGGTCACCGGATTTCCTGAAGAACGGCGACGAAATGATCCTGACCCAGTCGGCGATGAGCATCGAGAACCTGATCGGGAAGTTCCTGGTCAATGGCGGTCCGAAG
>DASTIS010000001.1:0-2355 GCA_035717365.1 Rhodanobacteraceae bacterium | reverse complement strand
GGATCGAGGTTGTGCTGGATCATCCGGTACGGCGCCTCGATCAGCCAGTTCTTGCAAGAGAGCTCGGGGCCGCGCGGCGGATGGATCACGCGCGCGGTATCGATGCGGGTGGGGGCGTTCATGGGCATTCCCGACGAAAAGTGGTCCCCGGATTATGATGCCGACGGCGGCGCTTCGCACCCGCGTCCAATGGGGCCCTCACGAGCCGGCGCTGCGCTGGAATCGCCGCGCTGCATCGTGTCACCCCACGCAACACCCTCGGGAGACTGTGCGATGTACGAACCCGGCCCTCTTTCGCGCCGCCGTTTTCTGCAGGCCGGCATTGGCCTGTTGACCGTCTCCGCCATGATGCCGCTACGAAGCGTATTTGCGGACGCGCCGACGCCACAAAACGCCATCTCGCCGCAGGCGGCCCTCGACCGGTTGATGGCCGGCAATGCCCGCTACGCCGCGAACAAACTGGACGTCAAGGATTTCGCGTCCGGCCGCGCTGCGCGTGCCAAGGCACAGCATCCGATTGCCTCGATCCTGTGCTGCGCCGATTCGCGCGTGGCGCCCGAATTGATGTTCGATCAGGCACCTGGCGACCTGTTCGTGGTGCGCGTGGCCGGCAACTATCTGAACCTCGATGCGCTGGCGAGCCTGGAATACGGCGTGGCGATGCTGGGCACGCCACTGGTGATGGTGCTGGGCCACAGCAACTGCGGCGCGGTCAAGGCAGCCATCGAGGAAATCCAGTCGCCAAAACCCTTGCCGGGCCATATCTGGGACATCACCGACGCGGTGCGGCCCGGTATCGAGAACATCGTGAAGGCTGGCGGCGATGATCTGCTGGAACACGCGATCGACGCCAATGTCGAATACAACGTCTCGCGCGTCGCGTCGGCGCAGCCGATCATCGCGGAAACCGTGAAAAGCGGCCGCGTGCGCGTGGTCGGGGCAGAATACGGGCTGGCGACGGGCAAGGTGAGGCTGGTCGGGGGCTAGTTGCGACGCGCGGTTGTACCTCCGGATGCGACAACTTGCCCGGAGTCTCGCCTGGACTGCGTCGCAGTCGCATTTTCTCGACGCGTAACCGCGCGCGCATGCTCGCGGGACCGGACAGCGTGCCGGGGCTGGTGACTTGGGGCGATCTGGTCGAGAATGTCAGTCTGTCGGGCAATCTCGACCTTGCTCAGGACGTCCCGGAGCAAAAATCGCCGGGTGGATCCGCTCCCTCAATGCGGTGGTTCGCCCGAATCGGATCGATGCAGGAGCGAACACATGGACACGAACATGGACTCCCAATATTGGCGGCAACGCTGGCAGGATGGCCGCACCGGCTGGCATCACGACAAGCCGATGCCGTTGCTGCTGGAGCACTGGCCTGCGCTGGAAGTATCGCGTGACACCCAGGTGCTGGTGCCGTTGTGCGGCAAATCGCTGGACATGCTGTGGTTGTCGCAACAAGGGCTGCGCGTGCTCGGCGTCGACGTGTCGGAAATTGCGATCGAATCGTTCCTTGCCGAAAACAAGCTGCACGCACGCATGCACACTGCCTCCGATGGCACGCATTACGAAGTCACGAATGCCCAGGGCGGAGGCATCGAAATCATCAACGGCGACGTGTTCGGGATCGATCCCGCTGCACTCGCGCGCTGCAACGTGTTCTATGATCGCGCGGCTTCGATCGCCCTGCCCGCGCCACAGCGCGACCGCCTGGCGCACGATGTGTACGACAAGCTTCCGGCTGACGCCCGCGGTTTGCTGATCACGCTGGCGTACCCGCCACACCAAATGGAAGGGCCGCCGTTTCCGGTGGACGAAGCCGAGGTGCAGCGCCTGTTTGCGGCGAACTGGAAGATCGAACAACTCGAGCGCCGAGATATCCTGGCATCGCAACCGCATTTCTCCGAGCAAGGCGTCACCGCTTTGCACACGGCGGTCTACCGGCTCGACAAGCATCTGCGATAGCTCCGGACGCCCACACCATGAAACGGTTCCTGCTCGTCCTCGTCGCCACGATCATCGTGGTCGGTGGCGTGCTGTCCGGATCCCTCGGCGCGCGTGCGGAGGGCATAAAGCCCTTCCCCGCCAACCTTCCCTGGTACAACGTCAGCCGCCCGCTGACGCCGGCCGATCTCAGGGGCCGCGCGGTGCTGCTGGATTTCTTCACACCCGGTTGCATCAACTGCGTCCACATGCTGCCAGCCGAGCAGCAATTGGAGCGGCATTTCGGCAAGCGGCTGGTGATCATCGGCATCGACTCGCCCAAGTTCACGGCGTCGTCAACCCGCCCGGGGCTCGAGGCATTCATCGAACGCTATCAACTGACGCATCCGATCGTGCTCGATCCAAAATCCAGCCTGTGGAATG